>CAZFUL010000002.1:0-185058 GCA_964522435.1 uncultured Gammaproteobacteria bacterium | reverse complement strand
TAAAATCATGATAGGCGATGCCCTATTGAGCGGAAAAATTGATCGTGTTGATCAACAGCCGGACGGATCACTCCATATTATTGATTACAAAACCGGTCAAGGAAAAACAACCCTGACGAGCGATGATAAAGAACAATTATTAATTTATCAGATTGCAACACAAACGTTACCGCAATATAAACGACTTGGCCCTACCGACAAGCTTACTTTTTATTATGTCAACGACACTATTCAAACAAGCTTTATTGGCAAAGACAAAGAATTAATAAAAGTAAAAGAAAAAATAGAAAAACATATTTCACAGATTCATGCGCAAGAATTTTCTGCAACACCCAATCCATTAATCTGCAATCGTTGCGATTTTCGAGATATTTGTGAATATAAATTATTATAACTATGTGGTGGCACTTTTTATTAAGTATTGTATTATTTGTGTTTGCCTTGTACACGATTCGCTCAAGCCGTCGCGGTGCACCGTGCCTGCCCATGACCAATACGAGCGTCAAGCGTCTAATTAGTGCAGCAGCTATTCAACCAGGAGAAAAAGTATATGACCTGGGATCAGGCGATGGCAGAGTAGTGTTTGCTGCTGCAAACCAAGGAGCACAGGCAATAGGCGTTGAACTCCATCCCGTATTATATTGGTACTCCCTGGTCAAACGTTCTTTTTCTTCAAACAAAGAACGGATAACATTTATTCATGATGATTTGTGGCAGGTATCGGTCGCTGACGCTGACGTGGTGATTATCTTTTTTATTAAAGATAAGATGCCGCTATTAAAACAGAAGCTACAACAAGAAATGAAACCAGGCAGTCGCATTATTTCTCATATCTTTACCTTTCCGGATTGGCAATACCAAAAGAAAGATGCTACGATATACACATACACCATAGACTAACCCCCCTGTATGTCCTTTACCCCCATCGGTGATGCATTAAAAGATAAAATGCAACAACAAAAAACCCTCAAAGGCCAAATTGTTTCTGGCCAAGTAATTGATGCTGCGACTGCGGTATTTATTGAGCTATTTGGCGAAGAGCAAGCGCAGCACATTAAGCCACTCTTTTTAAAAAACAGAACCATTACCGTGACGTGTTCAAGCAGTGTTATTGCTCAAGAAATACGCTTAAATCAACCGCATATTGTTAGTCTTATCAATAAAAAAGCCGGAAATTCAGAGGTAGACCGCATCCGCTATCTTACCTAAAACCTTCGCTTGTCAAGATAGTTAAAACACGCTACACTAGGCCTAGTTGTACGCGTTTTTTTATGTTATGACCTTACGCCAATATATTACTATTATGACAACCGCGACGATCCTTTGCTGGGTATCGTGGGTGTTTGTCTTATTAAATGTTGATCCATTTGAAGATAGTGGCGTGGGCTTTATCTTTTTTTATCTGACGCTCTTTTTTAGTTGCGTTGGCAGCTTTTCCTTGCTCGGATTTATGATTGTATCCCGATTCAATCGCGAATATGTTCCCATGTATAAACAAGTAAAAGCCTCCTTTTTTATTGGAACGCTCGTCTCGATCGCGCTGGTGGTATTTTTATGTCTACATGGCTTGGGACTATTACAATTAATGAATGTAGCAATATTTGTAGGCAGTCTATTGTTTATTGGATTATTTAAATGGTCATTGCGTTTGAGCAATCGATAATTATTCCCTTTATGCGACAATCACAATTATTTACCAAAACAAGAAAAGACGTATCTCAAGATGAATTAAGCCGCAATGCCCAATTATTGTTGCGTGCAGGGTTTATTCATAAAGAAATGGCTGGGGTGTATGTCTTTTTGCCTCTCGGAAAGCGCGTGCTCGATAAGATTGCGAATATTGTTCGAGAAGAAATGAATCGCTTGGGTGGAACAGAAGTACAAATGTCTATTTTGCAACCAAAAGAAATTTGGGAACAAACCGGCAGATGGGATGATAAAAAAGTAGATAATTGGTTTAAAACAAAACTGAGTAATGGCACCGAATTAGGCATAGGATTAACACATGAGGAACCAATGATCGACATGCTAAAAGAATATGTGCAATCACACAAGGATCTTCCTGTGTATGTGTATCAAATTCAAAGCAAATTTAGAAATGAACTTCGCGCTAAAAGTGGCTTATTACGAGGAAGAGAATTTCTCATGAAAGATTTGTATTCATTTTCTCGCACCCAAGAGGAACATGCTGCGTTTTATGAAAAAGCAATACAAGCATATCACCAAGTATACGCTCGTTTAGGCCTAGGAAAAGATACCTACACCACCTTTGCAAGTGGGGGAATATTTAGTGAGTTTAGCCATGAATTTCAAACAGTTTGTGATGTAGGCGAAGATACTATTTATGTGCACGAAGAAAAACGTTTGGCAATAAACAAAGAGGTGTATACCGATGAAATTATTGCCACCTTAGGATTAAAAAAAGAAGAATTAATAGAAAAACGCGCGGTAGAAGTAGGGAATATTTTTTCTCTTGGTTCTACCTATGCAGACGCCCTTAATTTGTATTATCAAGATAGTGATGGAAAACAACAGTCGATCATTATGGGCTGTTATGGTATTGGGGTGAGTCGTTTAATGGGATTACTGGTTGAATATTTTTTTGATGATCAGGGCATTATCTGGCCAAAAGAAATTGCACCTTTTGCTGTTCACCTGCTCTCATTATGTAAAACGCCAGAGGATATTGAAAAAGCTGATGCCCTGTATCTGCAACTGCAACAAGCTGGCATTGAGGTGCTCTATGATGATAGACCTGATGCTCGTGCGGGAGAAAAATTTATGGATAGTGATCTAATGGGTATGCCGACGCGTGTTATTATAAGTCCAAAAACAATTGAGCAAAACGCGGTTGAAGTAAAAGAACGAACCGCAACAGAATCTCGCATAGTACCCATGGCTGACCTCATTGCTACACTGAAATAATCCTTCATCGTATGTTTTTTAAGCGATTTTCCAAAAAATTTGGTAAAGATATTGGTATTGATCTTGGAACCGCCAATACGCTTTTTTATATCCCAGAAAAGGGGATTGTCATTAATGAACCAACGGTTGTCGCCATTAATAACAAAACGCAACAAATTTTAGCCGTGGGTCATGAAGCAAAAGACATGTTAGGTAAAACCCCACCCCATATAGAGGTAACCCGCCCACTCAATAATGGGATTATTTCTGATTATGAAGTAGCGGAAAAAATGATTAAATATTTTATTGATAAAATTCATGAAGAAGGATTTTCTTTTGTGACTCGACCACGGGTAGTCATTTGTGTCCCGCTTGAAGTAACAGAAGTAGAAATAAAAGCAGTAGAAGATGCGGTTATTGCTGCTGGCGCTCGCGATGTATTTATTGTTCAAGAACCAATGGCAGCAGCGATTGGCGCACGCATGCCCATAGAAGAACCGATTGGCAACATGATTGTTGATATTGGCGGTGGCAATACGGAAGTAGCCGTTATTTCACTTGATGGTGTCGTGACCTGGAAATCCACCACCATTGCTGGAGATGAAATGAACAAAAATATTATTCAGTATGCACGCGAAGTATTTAATTTGTTAATTGGAGAAAGTCATGCCGAACAAATTAAAATAAAAATTGGGAGTGCATTGCCTGAAGAAGAAAAAAGACAATTTCCTATGCGAGGCCGCGATGTCTTAAGTGGCTTGCCTCGTGAAATCATGGTCACCGATGAGCATATTCGTGATGCGCTTAATCGCTCTGTGCATACCATTGTTGATTTAATTAAAATGACACTTGAAATTACCCCTCCAGAATTAACAGCAGATATTCATGAACGTGGGATGCTCTTAAGCGGGGGAGGATCATTACTCAGAGGGCTGGGAGAAGTTATTCGCCAAGCAACAGATATCCCTGTCCGTATTGCTGATGATCCGCTCACTGCGGTTGTTCGTGGGACGGGGATGCTTCTTGAAGATGAACGGTTATTAAAACAAGTAGCGCTTCCTTCTGCTCGTGCAAATAAATAATACGTACATAGCGCTATTTTTTTCCATGCCTATTGCGTTTACTATTGAGCTATGAGACCGATAGCAAAAAAAAATATTACTATTACTATTTCAACGATTATTACTCTCGTGATACTGCTTCATATCCTCGGCATTTTATCACCCTTAGAAGAACTGTTGCGCCGAATAAGTTATCCTATCTCTGATAAAATTTATACCCTGAGCGTCAGTATTGAAGGAGAAGAACAACAGTTTTCATCTGTAGAAGAGTTACGTGCGGCTTATACCAATATTTCCCACAAATACAGAGATCAACAGGTCATAAACGCAGAAGTAGCCCTCTTACAAGAAGAAAATAAACAGCTCCGTGAACAATTATCTTTTTTTCAACAGAATACACTTAGTCATACCGGGGCAGATGTTATTGGAAAAAATATAGAACCGTTAAGCCGAAGTATTATTTTAAATAAAGGCTATGAACATGGGGTACAAGAAGGAGACGCGGTAATTGTGAACAATGGTATCTTTGTTGGCGTTGTGATGAAGAGCAATCAGCGTACCTCAATTGTCCGTCTCATTAATGACAATCAAAGTACGATTGGTGCGACGGTTATTAATAAAGAACAAAGTATTGGACTTATTGAAGGAGGATTTGGGGTAAGTGTACGCATGAAATTTATTCCTCAAAATGAATTGATCTCTATTGGAGATATTATTGTTACGTCAGGACTCAATGATAGTATCCCAAAAGGATTAGCCATTGGGACGATAGAAATTGTTGAGAAAGAAGTCTATCAACCATTTCAAGAAGCAATTGTTACCCCCCTTGTTGATTTAGATAAAATTACGGTTGTCTCTATTATTACTTCTCCGTCTTATGATGAACCTGCTCTCGATACTCAGTAAGGGACTACTCTTTATTTTTTTAAGTGTTAGTCTTCATCTCACCGTTGCCTATGTGTTCCCGTTTCCCTATCATACGGCGAACAGTATTATTGCCATGTGTGTCCTGTATCTTTTTTGGAAACAACAAGGTAATGTTGTTTGGCTCGCTTTTTTTTCTTTTTTATTTATAGAACTATATACCGCGCAACCGTTTGGCTTTCATATTGCCGCAGGTACCTTAGGGACGCTTATCAGTTATTGGATAAGTCGGTATATTCTCACGCAACGTTCTTGGTATTCACTTTTGGCAATTGCCGCAGCAGCAAGTATTGCGTATCGAGTCCTTTATCTTGCATGCCTGTTGGTATTTCATGTATTTATTGATACGCTCATATTACCGCCAGCAAAAACGATTCTTACCTTATATACCATTGAGCTCGGGATGACGGCCTCTTTAGTCATGCTTTTATTTTTTCTTTCATATCCATTTAAAAACAGATTCCTTTCCAATACCCGTCTCTCTTCTCTATGAAAGAACCCAACCCCATAAAAAGTCCCTTTACCGTTTTTTTAGACGGAGCTGGTACTGTTAACGGAAGATTCAAACAAAAATATCATTGGGTTGAAGAGTCTTTTGTGTTTGATAAACAAACAGGAAAACAAAGCGTGCTTCCAAGTAGTGATGAATATATAGAAAGTAGTGTAAAAAAAAATTATATCAAAGGGTTTTGGTATTTTTTTATCGCTATATTGTGCATAGTAACCCTCCGTCTTGGTTACATACAACTCATGCGAGGAAACCACTATGCCATATTAGCAACCAATAATCGGGAACGTATTATTCCTATTCCTGCTGAGCGTGGTCTTATCTATGATAGATTTGATCAGCAATTAACGCAAAATATTCCCAGTTTTTCCTTAGCCCTTACGCCACAAGATCTTCCACGATCGACTGCTGAACGCCAACGCATGGTAAGTGAATTAGCCTTGCTTACCGGAGAAGATGAAGACCATATTGCCATGCTTATTGAACAATACGGATCATATAGTTATGAGTCTATTGTTATTAAAGAATATCTTGATTATGAAACAGCACTCCGCTTGCAAATAAAATCAAGTGGGTTGCCGGGTATTAGTATTCAGCGGGGGAGTAAGCGCTTATATAGTTATTTAGGAGCTATCCCAACAACAACCTCAACACCGCATTCTCTTTCTCATATTATTGGCTATTTAGGAAAATTAAGCCCAGATGATTTAGCAACAAAATATAGCGATGGCTATTTACCCTCGGATAGTCTTGGAAAAACAGGATTAGAATATAGCTATGAAACGCTGCTCCGAGGAACCTATGGAAAAAAACGAATTGAAGTTGATGCACGCGGAAAAGAACAAGCCGTATTAGAAGAAGAAGCACCAATTCCAGGAAAACATTTGGTATTAAGCGTGGACATGGAGATGCAAGATGCGCTTGAACGCATTATGAAAGAAGAAATGCAAAAGCGTGGCGTTACTCGTGGTGTTGGTATTGTGACACAACCAAAGACAGGAGAAATTTTATCCATGGTAAGTATTCCATCGTTTGATAATAATGATTTTTCTGGGGGGATTACAGAAGCACAATATCGTGATTATGCACAAAACCCCGATACCCCCTTATTTAATCGGGCTATTGGTGGTGCCTACCCATCTGGATCAACCATTAAGCCGGTTATTGCAGCCGCAGCCTTACAAGAAGGTATTGTTACTGCCACAACCGCATTTTTAAGTGTGGGTGGTATTGCCGTTTCTCAATGGTTTTTTCCAGATTGGCAAGCAGGTGGTCATGGCATGACAGATGTGCGCAAATCATTAGCGCAATCAGTAAATACCTATTACTATATTATTGGTGGTGGCTTTAACGATACAGAAGGATTGGGGGTTGAGCGCATTCACCGCTATCTGCAAGCCTTTGGGTTTGCTTCGGCACTGGGAATTGATTTGCCTGGAGAAGCCGCGGGATTTACCCCAACGATTGAATGGAAAGAACGAACAAAAGGAGAACGCTGGTATATTGGAGACACCTACAATTTATCTATTGGCCAAGGGGATTTACTGGTCACCCCGCTCCAGATTGCCATGATGACCGCAACGATTGCCAATGGTGGAACACGGTATAAACCACATATTGTACAAAAAATAGTTGATCCCGCAACAAAAGAAGAGCAACCTATCCTTCCAGAAATCCTTGATACCGACATGATATCCCCTGTATATATGAATAGCATTCGCTTAGGTATGCGTGATTGTGTTACTATAGGGTCATGTCAACGCTTATCACTCCTGCCTTTTTCAAGCGCAGGAAAGACAGGAACAGCGCAATGGAGTAGTACAAAAAAACCGCATGCCTGGTTTACCTCGTTTGCCCCATTTGAAAACCCGCAAATAACGGTGACTATCCTCATAGAAGAAGGGGAGGGTGGCAGCCTTATCTCTGCGCCTATTGCCTATCAATTTTATCGCTGGTGGGATGAACATCGCTATTAATTAATTGGGGGATTATTCTTTACTTATCGTCTATGCCAACACAATATATCTCTCAAGAAAAATATAATGAACTTGCCGCAGAACTGCATATTATTACGACAGAAAAAAAGCAGGAAACCGCAAAGCGAATAGATGAAGCAAAACAACATGGCGATTTAAAAGAAAATGCAGAATACCATGCGGCGCGAGAACAACTGGCTTGGTTACTTTCTCGAGCAAAAGAAATAGAGCATATTTTACATACTGCGGAAATTGCATCAACAACTACCGGCCCGTCAGAAACCGTTACCTTGGGATCTACCATTGTGGTAACCATGCAAGGAAAAGAGCGGGTCTATACCATCGTTGGTGCTCAAGATGCAAAGCCCGCCGAAGGAAAAATTTCTAATGAATCACCTATAGGCAACGCCTTATACGGAAAAAAAGTGGGAAATACGATATCTATTACGCTCCCCAGTGGCAAACAGGAGGTTACCATTCTTGAAATTCGGTAATATTTTGCTAGTCCGGTTACGCTATACCCGGTTTGATTATTTCAACAATCTTTGCTAAACTCAGGCTATACTTTATGCTACTGTAGAATTTTTAAGTGTAGCTTTTTAACGTATTTTCTTGTATGAGTGATTCAATAAATATTAATGATGAACGAGACGTCCGTATTCATAAACTACAGGAATTGTATGCTGCGGGTATTAACCCATATCCTGCGATAGCAACACGAACCCATACCCTTGCTGAGGCACTTCTCGTACCGGCAAATACCACCGTAACCCTCGTAGGTCGCCTTATGACAAAACGCGATATGGGAAAATTACTGTTTTGCCATATCCAAGATGCGAGTGCTCGCATGCAAATTGCCTTTAAGAAAGATGAAATCGGTGCAGAGGCATATCAACTCTTTGCAAAAAAAATTGATATTGGAGATATTGTGCAAGTATCTGGTGTTCGCTTTTTAACTCACAAAGGAGAAGAATCTGTGTTAGTGAGCGAGTGGGTATTATTGACCAAATCATTGTTGCCACTTCCTGATAAATTTCATGGCATTCAAAATGAAGAATTGCAAATACGCAAACGCTATTTAGATTTACTGATTAACGAAGAACAACGAGAGCTTTTTTATAAAAAGGCGATGTTTTGGGATGTAACCCGCTCATTTATGAAAGAGCGAGGATTTTTTGAAGTGGAAACACCCTATTTAGAAACTACCACTGGTGGCGCAGAAGCAACGCCGTTTGCCACTCACCATAATGATTATGATGTTGATGTGTATTTACGTATTTCTGTCGGGGAGTTATGGCAAAAACGCTTAATGGCCGCTGGATTTGAAAAAACATTTGAAATTGGAAAAGTATTTCGTAACGAGGGTTCAAGTCCAGACCATTTGCAAGAATTTACGAACATGGAATTTTATTGGGCATACGCTTCTTACCGTGAGGGTATGAAACTGACCCAAGAGTTATACCAAATAATTGCGCAAGAGGTGTTTGGTACCATGACATTTACTACCAAAGAATATAGCTATGATTTAGCTGGGGAATGGCCAAAAATTGAATACGTCGATGAAGTAAAACGCCAAACAGGCATTGACGTGTTAACTGATACAGAAGATGCCATGAAGAAAAAATTAGAAGAACTGGGAGTTCGGTATGAGGGAGATAATCGTGAACGGCTTACCGATACCTTATGGAAATACTGCCGCAAACATATTGCAGGTCCTGCATTTTTAGTGCACCATCCAAAACTGGTTTCCCCCTTAGCAAAAGCACACCCGAGTAACCCACTTCTGACAGAGCGCTTTCAAATTATTATTGCGGGCAGTGAGGTAGGAAATGGATTTTCTGAACTCAATGATCCACTGGATCAGCGAGAACGTTTTATGGCGCAACAACAATTAATTGATAGGGGAGATAGTGAAGCCATGATGCCGGATTGGGAATTTGTGGAGATGCTTGAACATGGTATGCCACCAACTTGCGGCTTTGGGTTTGGCGAACGCCTCTTCGCATTTTTAGCAAATCGTCCTATAAGAGACTGTGTGCTTTTTCCATTTACGCGGCCAGAACAACCTTCTGGAGAAAAAAAAGAGGATAGTGAAAAACAATCTCACTAATGTATGAAAAAAACAGTGATGATCTTTGGCACGTTTGATATTTTGCATCCCGGACACTTATTTTTTTTACAACAAGCAAAAAAGCGTGGCGATAGATTAGTGGTCTGCATTGCGAGAGATGAAACGGTGAAAAAGATAAAACAACAACCTCCCGTGCATACAGAACAAGAACGCAAAAAAATGATCAGCGCATTCGCTGTTGTAGATCAGGTGATCTTAGGAGATAAAAAAGATCCGTATAACGTGATAAAAAAAATACAACCTGATGTTATTGCGCTTGGTTATGATCAACAGGTCTTTGTCGATGGATTACGTATGGCATTACAAAAAAATAATTTACGCACGAAGATTGTACGCATCTCCGCACACTTTCCTCAAAAATATGCCTCACGCGTAATTAAACAAACTGGCCAATATGGTACATAAAAAAATCCTTCTTGCCACAACCAATCCAGATAAACTCCGAGAGATTCAACAAGCCTGGGCTGATCTTCATGTTGAATTTCTTTCTCTTGCTGATATTGCGCCAATACAAGAACCAGAAGAAACTGAACCAACCCTCGAAGGAAATGCCATGCTAAAAGCACACTATTATGCCATGCACAGTGGCTTAACCACTCTTGCCGACGATAGTGGCTTATTTATTCATGCACTCAACGGCTGGCCAGGCGTGCAAAGTGCCCGCATTGGAAAAAATAATGACGAACGACGCGCTATTGTTTTAGAAAAAACGGGTTCACTCAAAACAGAGGCAGAACGCGCGGTATCCTATAAAACAGCCCTTGCATTATTTGATCCAGAATTACAAACCTATCAACTCTGTTTAGGAGAAGATACGGGCATATTGTTATCAGCTATTCCTGAGGGTGAGTTGGTTTTTTGTTATGATCCACTATTTTATCTTCCTGATCTACAAAAAACCTACGCGCAAATGCCTGTTGAAGAAAAAAATACGCGCAGCTCTCGTGGGAAAGCATTAAAGCAAATGGAATATCATTTAACTAACACCTATAGTGCCAAAAAAATATTTGTCCCTATTGCCATTATTGTTCATAAAGGAAAAATTCTTATGAACCTGCGCAATGATCCGCATAACCCCGAGTACCATGAACGCTGGGAATTCCCTGGCGGAGGTATAGGTAATGGCGAAGACGTCCATACGGCGATCCTTCGAGAAGTAAAAGAAGAAACAGGCTATGACGTAACGATTCTTCAACAACTAGAGTATATTCAAATGAATAGCACGACAAGGGGAGGCCGAGAGGTATATGTCTACTTAGTAACATTTATCTGCTCGATTACGGGTGGCCAACTGAATCCACCCAAAAATGAAGTTATTCGCTCGCACTGGTTTACGCCACAAGATATTGTGCAAGAAAACCTCATTGGAAATAATAAAGCCCTTTACGAAACAATTTATCCGACAGTAGAAAATATCATTCAACAACATCCTGATCTGTAATTATATGCTTGATATAAAATATATTCGAGAACATGCAGAAGAAATAACCGATAATATACAAAAACGTCGCAGTCTGCCTATTGATATATCTGCCTTACTAAAAAAAGACAGTGAGTATCGCGGCCTCATGATCGAATTAGAGCAAGAGCGAGCAACTAAAAATGCCTTATCAAAAACAAAACCAACAGAAGAAATTAAAGAACAATCACGCGCGTGTTCTGTTCGTATTGATGCCCTAGAACAACAAACACAAACACTAAAAAAAGATATTGATCAGCTGTTATTGCTGATTCCGAACTTCACGCATGCCGATGCGCCTATTGGTGGTGAAGATGATTTTCGTGTGGTTGAAATTCGAGGAACAGAGCCAGGCTTCTCTTTTGCACCCAAAGATCATGAAACCCTTTTTACAGAAAAAGGTCTCCTTGATTTTGAACGCGGGGCGAAAGTCGTTGGCTCTAAATTTTACTATCAAAAAAATGCTCTCGTACAATTGAATCATGCATTACTGAGCTATGGCATAGATATAGTAAAAAAACATGGATTTGATATTTTTGAAACCCCCGACCTTGCAAAAGAAGAAATTCTTACTGGAGCCGGCTTTAATCCGCGCGGAGAAGAAGATCAAATTTATTGTGTAGAAAATACTGGCTTAGCAATGATTGGCACCGCAGAAATTACTATGCTCGGATACCATGCAAATGAAGTCCTTGATTTGAGTACGGGGCCCAAAAAATATGCGGCACTTTCTCATTGTTATAGAAAAGAAGCGGGAGCCTATGGTCGCACCAGTAAGGGATTATATCGCGTACACCAATTTACCAAATTAGAAATGTTTATCTTTTGTACTCCGGAACAAAGTGAAGCACTGCATCAAGAATTATTAGCTATTGAAAAAGAAATTTGTGATGGATTAGGCTTGCACTACCGTATTATTGATATTGCCTCTGGAGATCTTGGTGCACCGGCATATAGAAAATATGATATTGAAGGTTGGATGACGATGAAGGGGACTGATAAACAAACTGGCGACTTCGGCGAAATAACGAGTACCAGTAACTGTTTAGATTACCAAGCACGACGACTGAATATTAAATACACAGCAGCATCTCAAAAAAATGAATTTGTGCATACGCTCAACGGCACAGCGATTGTGCTGAGCCGCTTTCCTATTGTTATTGCAGAGCAATACCAAGAAGCAGATGGTCGTATCCGTATTCCGCAGGCTCTTCGTCCATATATGGGCAATAAAGAATATATTGATTAATTATATATGCGAGTTGTTGGCTGTTTCATTTGTTATCAAGGAACATTTGTCCTCCTGCGTCGCCATGGGACAAAACCAGAACCATATACCTGGGGGTTACCTGCCGGTAAAGTACAGCCAGGTGAGGAAGATACACAAGCAGCCGTACGCGAAGTGTTTGAAGAAACAGGAATTAAAAAGCTCCCAACACAACTCAGAGAAGTCACACGCATTTCATTTAATGGTCCAGGTGGCAGTGGCGATTTTATTGGATACCGCTGTGATATAGATACACCAGTCGATATACAGATTGATCCAAACGCTCATACCGAATTTGTATGGGTAACTGGTCAAGACGCATTACAGCTTCCCCTTATTACCGCACTTGATCAGATAATTCACACGCTCGGATATGACAAACAAGTATAAACTTATTATTCTCCCTGGTTGGGGTGGATCCCAAAAAACATGGGCAGCCTTTATAACAAGGATAGAACCACTCTTTAGCTCGGTTACGGTTATTGATTTACCCTGTTTTGGAAATGAACCTTGTCCCAAAGAAGTATGGGGAGTAGAAGAGTATGCTGGCTTTGTAAAAAAGACCATAGCACAAATACCCACGGACTCGAGCAAAAAAACTGTTTTATTAGGACATTCGTTTGGCGGTCAAATAGCCGCCTACCTTGCTGCTACAGAACCATCTATTTGTGATATACTTATTTTAAGTGGGGCTGCACTGTACAGACCGAAAAAAAGTATCAAACGCGCAATCTTTTGGGCGCTTGCAAAAACAGGAAAAGCGTTTTTTTCTCTTCCTCTGTTACGTTCTCAGGAACAGAGAGTAAAACGCATGCTCTATAAAGTTGCTGATTCTCCTGATTATGAAAAAACAAAAGACATACAACGAGAAATCTTTAAGAAAGTAATCCGTCAAGATACAAGCCACGTGCTATCAAAGATTTCTTGCCCAACAGCACTGGTATGGGGAGAACATGATCGGTATACACCACTGGCATTTGTAAAAAAAATACAGCATGCGGTTCCGCTCTCAACAGCCTATATTATTAAAAAGGGGAGTCATGGACTACACATCCATAAACCCAGTGAATTTGCCGAGATTATACAAACAATTATAGAAACCTCCTAACTTGATTGTTATGAATACCTTTGCCACTAGTACTGAAATTTATCCCATATTATTTTTTCTATGGTTTTTAAGTGCACTTGCCGATTATCTGCACTTTACCTATTTGTGGCAATTAAAAGAATATCGTTTTGATCGTTTTAAAGATTATTTACAAAGCGAAAAAGGAAAAGAATTTAGCCGAAGTTACCGCATTTTTATTCGACCACTGGTGTTATTATTTGTATACACCTTTGCTGGAGACACGCTTTCTATCCAGCTATTTGCGCTTATCCTTGGCATCACAGATCTAGGATATAATATCTATAGTTATAAAAAGTCATTTATTAAACGTCCTACATTTACCCCAAAAGCAATTATTATTATTGGTATATCTCTTTTGATAGAACTGCTCTGTAGCATTGTGTTTTATCCCGTAAAACTCATGCTATTATTCTTTGTGAGTAGATATTTTGTTCATGCAACATTGGTACAACTGCTGCAATTACCAACGTATATTATTAAACAAATATATATTTTTTTGGCAACAAAAAAAATGAAATCATTTTCACATATCATTACTATTGGGATAACAGGAAGTTATGGTAAATCATCGGTCAAAGAATTTACGAGCCACATACTCGGTACACGGTATCGCGTTATAAAAACTCCAAGAAATATTAATACAGAAATTGGTGTTGCCAAGTTTATTTTACAACATGATTTTAGTAATTATGATGTATTTGTCTGTGAGATGGGCGCCTACAAAATAGGGGAAATTCAAAAAATTTGCCGCATGGTACGGCCTACGATTGGAGTATTAACAGCAATTAATGAACAACACCTCTCATTATTTGGATCAATTAAAAAAACACAACAAGCAAAATACGAATTGTTGCGTGCCATTCCTGAAACAGGTCTGGTAATTACCAATGCAGAAAATAGCTATTGTACAGAATTTCTCTCAGAATTAGCCTGTAAACAACAAGTCCTCTTTAGTGCAGATGATGACCAACAAGATGTTGTTGATATTTTAATTACCAATATTGATTCCGGATTACAAGGAAATACCTTTGATATTCTTCATAAAACACAAGGTAAGCAGCATGTGATAACGCCAGTGATCGGGGCACATCATGCCTATAACATTACCGCAGCATTCTTGGTAGCAGAATTTCTTAGCATTCCTCTTGCGACCAGTATTGAGCGTGCCAAAACCCTCCCAACCCAGAGTCATGGATCAATTAATATATATCAATATGGTAAAGCAACTATTATTGATGATAGTTATAATGCCAATCCCAGAGGATTTGTCTCTGCCTTAGAAATCATGGGGAAATTTTCTTCAGAAAAAAAACGTATTGTTATTACTCGTGGCATGTTGGAATTAGGGGAAGAAAGTGAAGAGATTCATGAACGCTTAGGAGGAGAAATTGCTTTTGTGGCTGACGAGCTTATTGTTATTAGTCGCGATCCCTATGAATCCCTTAAAAAAGGTGTCGGTAAAAAATATCATACCTCCGTGCAGCTAAAAACAGACCCCCGTGATCTATTTCTGTATGTTACGGCACAAAAAGAAGAAGAGGTGATTATCTTATTAGAAAATAGAATACCGTCAAATATTGTGTGTGAACTATCTGCATATAAACCACAACGAGAATGATCTCTATACCAAAAACAATTTTTACTGGCATGGCGCCAAATATACAATCCAGCCAAGTGTGGAATGCGCTTGCATTATTAGTACTTCCTTGGAAATGGTCACATTGGAAAAAAGGGAACTATACCCAAACCGCAGAACGTCTCTTGTCAGACTATCTGCAAGTTCCTCATGTGGTAAGTGTTGATAGTGGCCGAACCGCTTTGTACGCAGCACTCCTCGCGGGAGATATTCAACCGGGAGATGAAGTACTCGTGCAAGCCTACACCTGTATGGTGGTCATTAATGCTATTCGATGGACCGGGGCAACACCCGTATATCTTGATATACTCCCTGATTTTACTATTGATCCTGCGCAAGTTGCACAACGCATCAGTTCAAAAACAAAAGCCCTTATTATTCAACATAGCTTTGGGACACCAGCAAACATCGCAGATCTTATCGCTGTTGCAAAGAAGCATAACCTATTTACTATTGAAGATGCCGCCCACTCATTAGGTGCACGATACAGCAATGGCAAACAAACAGGAACCGTCGCCGATATCGGTATTTTTAGTTTTGGATCAGATAAAGTTATTTCTTGTGCCCGTGGTGGCGCAGCCGTAACCGCATCAGAGACCTATGCCCTTCGTTTACGAAGCTATCAACAATCCTTACCACAAACCACCGCCAAACGTATTGCACAACATTTATTGCATTTTCCTATTATGGCCATTGGGAAACGCTTGTATTCTTGGGGGGTGGGGAAGTGGCTATTATATATCGCACAACAGACATCTATTATAAATAAAATTATCTATAAAGAAGAAAAAAAAGGACAGATGGCTCTTCCGTACCCAGCGCAGTTTCCTAATGCCCTTGCGCTTCTTCTTATTGACCAACTCTCTCGTATTGATAAAATCAATACCCATAGAAGACATATCGCGGCGTATTACGCAAAAACATTGCAGATAGCATCTCCCATAGCGAATCATCCCAACAGTATTTTTTTGCGTTATCCATTACTCGTACAAGATCCAAAACAATATCACAGCTATGCCAAAACACAGCACATCTTATTAGGAAATTGGTATGATACGGTTATTGCTCCTCGCGATAGTGATATGAGTAGCACCGGCTATAAGAACGGGAGCTGCCCTAACGCAGAAATGTTGGCAGCACAATCCATTAACTTACCAACGCATGAAGGTATTTCACAAAAAGATGCCGAAAAAATTGTTACCGTCATGCATCACATATATGATAGAAATAAGACAAATACATAAACAACAAGAAGAGGAGTGGCATTCATTCTTGCTCAACCAATCATTTACCTTATTCACCCAATCAGGAGCAAATGGCTTATTTTATGAATCAATGGGAGAATCATATTGGATTTTTGGGGTTTATGATAATGATACACTCGTCGGTGGTTCACTCATTACCACGGTACATGCAAAAAGAGGAAACTTTTTATTATTACCCTATGGGCCGGTATTTGCCGACTATTACAATCCAGCGTATATTGATCGTTTTTTTACTTTCATAAAAAAATTTGCAAAACAAGAAGGGTACCATTTTATTCGAGTCAGTCCGTTTATCGACGACACAGCTCGCCACCGTGAGATATTTCATTTGCAGGGGTATCGACCTTCACCGATTCATATTTTAGCAGAGCATACCTGGCTTTTAGACATATCTGCATCGGAAAAAGAATTATTATCCCGCATGAAAAAAAATCATCGTAATTTGATTAGCCGTTGTCAACGAGAGGGAGTCGTTGTTACCAAATACCAAGATATTGCGGCCCTCAATCGCTTAAACGCCATGCATGACGTCGTCGCGAAGCGTCATGATTTTGCGCGATTTTCAAAAACATTTATTGAAAAAGAATTTATAGCATTAACGGGAAAAGGAAATGTAGTTATTTTTGAAGCCACCCTTCCAAATGGAGAAGTAGATGCCTCTGCCATTATTTATTTTTTTGGTTCCATGGCAGCATACCGTCATAGTGCCTCACTCAACAAAGATAAACGATTACCCAGTTCCTATCTTATTCAATGGGAAGCGATTCAAGAAGCAAAGAAACGAGGCAAAGTATGGTATAATTTTTGGGGTATTGCACCAGAAGGCGCTTCCACAGACCATCCCTTTGCTGGCATCACGCATTTTAAAAAAGGATTTGGAGGAGAACAAAAAGATTTGTTACCTGCGCATGATGTCGCCATATCAAAGCGCTATTATATTACCTGGCTTATAGAAAGTCTTCGCCGCATTAAACGAGGATTTTAACGTACTATTTTTATGCTTCGGAGGTACAAATATGAAAGTGTTCAACAGCGCTTATCTGATCGTTTTGAGCGCAAAAAACACATGCAGCGCCGGCATGTTCGTTCTCGGCAAGATTTTGTTGCACCCAAACAACGAACAAATCCTTTTCGACGAGAACAGGTACACCAAAAAAACCGTCAGCGTATTGTTATTATTACGGGTATCGTCGCTTTTATTTCTACTATAGGATTAGGATTATACCATCCTTTTTTTGCTATTTCAGCGCTTTCTATTACGGGCCTACAACGAATATCAGAGCAAGAAATGCAAGAAGCGGTCTATGGCATTCTGGATTATAATCGCTTGTTTATTTTTCCCGGAAACAATTATTTTATTATTGATGTACAAGAATTAAAAGATATTTTAAAAGAACGTTTTCCAATTGAACACATTGTGGTAAAAAAAGTGTTTCCACATAACGTATCTATTTCTATTGAAGAAAAAATTTCTACGGTTATTTATGATAATGGACAAGAATATAGTTATGTTGATTTACGCGGCAATGTCGTAGAAAAGATTCGTTTAGTAGGGGAGGATGAATGGGATATTATTACAGAAGTGGTTATCGCGACAACAACAAGCAGCACGGATTCACTCACACAACAAGAAAATATTATTTCGCGTACCCATACGCCGGCAGTAGACGCTATCACAGCACAATATGGTAATTATCCAATAATCTATACTACCAATCCCTCTTCGTCAAAAGAAGGGGAGTCAATCGTCAACCCCACAATTGTTTCACACATTATTGAATGGTATGCATTATTTGAACAGCTCCTCAATATTCCCTTTGGCTATGCACAAATAGGGGAGAGCCCCTATCATGCAACCCTGTATACCAAAGAAGGCTGGGCAGTGTTAATCAATATTCAAGAAGATCCAGAAATACAAGCCCGTGTATTACAACATACGCTTACCCAAGAAATAGACACCCGCAATATGGAATATATTGATATTCGTTTTCCACAACGGGTATATTGGAAGTAATCAACCATGATGGCTATTGTAGTCGGTAGGCGGGGGGCCTTGTTACTCATTACAGATACATCAGGCCCTCTCTATAATCGCGTGGAACAATAGAGTATTTTTTAAATAAATACAACGTCGCACAATGTTTGTTATGCGACATGGTATAGCAAATCTAGCTTAGTACACGGGGCGCTGCCGATATACACAACCAACTGTTTATCTGATTATCCCAAAAATGCTACCGACAAACTCTGACTATATTTCGTATAATAAAATATATTAAATAAAAAATGTTATTCTATAATAGATACAACCAACGGTTCGCAGTGTATTATACTATCTATTATAAAAAGCATGTTATCCCTCATGTAGTCGTAGCTATACTGAAAAAGCCCTCTCATACTTCCCCTGCTCCCCTATTATCTTGGTAAGTAGTTCATTTTGCGACACTACAAATTAGTGCTTTATTTTGGGTAGGTAATTGCATACCACTCTTTTATAAAAAAATTACTAGCCTGATTTTAAACGACTATAGATAAACAAGGATAGTTGATATACCGGCATACCTATACGAAAAAAGTACCAACGCTCCATCCTCGTTATGATAGCGGAACAGTTTTTGACTAGGCATGTTCATTGCAACCTCCATGTTAAGCAAGGCTACCTATTCTTATATATTGTGCGACACAATTGAACTATTTTTAAAATAAAAAACTCCTGATTATCTTACCAGGAGTTTTTATGTTGTTGTACTTACGAACTACTTAAGCATTGCTTGGACTGCAGCTTCTACAGCAGCGTATGGTTGTGCCCCAGAAATTACTTGTTGCTCACCATTCTCCCCTACCAAGATACTGTATGGGGTTCCACGAGCACCCGCGCGTGCAGCTTCTTGGATATCAGCGGTGACCACAGCATCGTATTTTTTAGTGTCTAAACAATTACTAAAGGTTACGGTATTTAACGATAAGCCTGCAGCAATGTCTTTTAACACGGTGGTACTTAAACCACCTGCTTGTGCCTCAAACACCTCATCGGCAAATTCCCAAAATTTTCCTTGTTCTGCCGCACACTCAGAAGCAATAGCTGCGGTACGTGCATTTGGATGAATACTTTCTAATGGGAAATGACGGTATACCCAATTTACCTCACCACCGTACTCTGCCACAATTTGTTTCATGGTATTGTGGAATGATTCACAATAAGGACATTCAAGATCAGAGTATTCAATAATGGTAAGCGGTGCATTTTTTTCTCCACGAATATGATCATTTTCTGGATCTACAGGGACTACTTCAACGGCAGCAGCAGGGTTTGCCGTTGGATTTACCGCAACCGTTGGGGTGGTTGGTGTTTTTACTGTTCTTCCTCCACTACTCCCATCGCCAAAATACACACCAAGCATAATAAAAAATCCAATAGTACAGAGTACTAAGACTCCTTCGATAATACCAAAGGTAAATACTTGCATTGGGCTCATGCCATCAAGCAATCCTCTTTTTTTATCCATCATAGACATATAGAGATTAATAATTAACGATAGAAAGAATTAAGATAATGCGATTATATTACCATAGATTATTCTTTTGTACAAAATGTTAATAATCTTTTATTAAAAATAACAGTGGATTAACAGGAATGCCATTTTTACGTACTTCAAAATGTAAATGAGGCCCGGTAGTGAACGGTCCTGCCCCGACCGTACCAGGTTGTGCCCCACTTGCCCCAATAACATCCCCTCTTGCAACAAATTGACCTTCTTGCACCGTAATACTACTCATATGCCCGTAGAGTGTTGATATTCCTCCTGAGTGAATTAACAACACATAGGCATAACAAGATGCTTCTTTACAATACCGTGCTCGCGCAACATAGCCAGAGGCGGCGGCTTTTAACGGTGTTCCTTGCGCCGCACGAATATCAATTGCACTGTGTTCAAATACATGACGATACGGATAGTCTGGATCACGGAAGCGTGCCGTAATATAGCGACTTTGTGTTGGCCAACTTAAGACCAAATCTCCTGAGCTTGATTCCAGATCATCCAATTTATCTTGCTGCTCTAATTGGCGACGGATTTCTTTTTCAATGCCACTAATTTCATTTTCTATTTGTTGATATTGTTTTTTTTGTTGAGCAATTAATGTTTGGAATACCATCTCTTCTGATCGTGTTTGTACTAACAGCTGTTCTTTAGCAAACGCTTGTTCTTGCAGATCTTTTTGTTGTTGTTCTAAATTTTTTTTAAGATCTTCATAACTCTGTTGTCGTTCTTCTTGCTGCTCTTGTTTTTTTTCTAACTCTTCTTTTAATAACCGTAAGGCTCTTGCATTATTTCCAAGCTGAGACTCGACTGTTTTTACATATTGTTTTTGATTATAAAATTCAGAAAAGTTATCGTAATTGGCAGCAATTTCAATATAATCTTTATTATCTTGAATATGAATCGTGCGCAATAATTCTCCCATCATGTCTTGCTGGCGCATAATGGTTTGTTCTTTATCCTCTATCGCCAATGCCAGAGATTGAATTTCTAACTCAAGGGTGTCAATTTTTTCTTCTGTTTCATTAATTTCTAATTGCGTTCGAGCAAGATAATTATCAAAAAGAACAACTTGGTTTGTTAATGATCGTGCTTCGAGTTGTTTTTGAGTAATTTTTTCTTTATAGGCGGCAATACTTTTTTCTAATTCAGCAACCCGATCTTTTTTTTGTTGAATTTTTTCATTTAACTCATCTATTTCTGATTGATTTCCACCAGAAAATGCCTCTACTTCTTCATGTTCTCCTTCATGACTAAACACGCTTTGTTGTGAAAAAAATAATAGGCAAACACTGATGCTGCATACAATAATAGTATATACTTTTGATTTCACCATAGAAGCAAACAATAGGAATTTGTATAGTATACCTTATTTTCAATAATTCTCACAATATTTTTTTTATCATACTAGCCGATACGGGTATTTGCCTGTATACTAGCAATAGCGTTTATAATTAATTACCCCTATGGCCCTCACTTTAGGAAGCTCCGCTCCCCTATTTTCATTACCAGATCAAGATGGAATAAACCATGCCTTGTCAGATTATCTTGGGAAAAAAGTATTATTATATTTTTACCCAAAAGATGACACACCCGGCTGTACAAAAGAAGCCTGCAATTTTCGAGATCGCTTAAATGAATTAGCAACACATGGACTGCAGGTGCTTGGGGTTAGTGTTGATAGTGTTGCTTCGCACAAAAAATTTGCCACAAAATTTTCTTTAAACTTTCCCCTACTCGCAGATGAAGAAAAAACGGTGGTCACCGCCTATGGTGTATGGGGAGAAAAATCAATGTTTGGAAAAAAATATATGGGGATTCAACGAGACTCTTTCCTCATTGATGAAAAAGGCAATATGGTAAAGCACTATGTAAAAGTGAAACCTGAGACGCATGTGGATGAGGTACTCAAAGACATAGCTGGTTAAAAAACAAAAACCCCGATTACATCGGGGTTTTTGTATTGGTGGGCCGGGAGGGATTCGAACCCCCGAAGGCAGGGCCAGCAGATTTACAGTCTGCTCCATTTGACCGCTCTGGAACCGACCCAAGTTCAATTAACAATGAGCAACTAGCAATGAACAAATCTTTTCAGCTTTGTTTATTGTTCATTGTTAATTGCTCATTGTATCTGAGCCATCTGCGAGATTCGAACTCGCGACCCACGGTTTACAAAACCGTTGCTCTACCAGCTGAGCTAAGATGGCGTATATACTCATTACAAAGAGGCAATTTTTTGCCGAAATACCTCTAACTTTTGATTTTCTGGATTCACTAATCGCAGTTGTTGAAACATTTCTTCTGCGAGCTTTTTATTGGAGCTCATTATAGCAAGCTCAATAATATTGTCAAGATAACGAGGATTTTCTGATTCTCGGTCTACCGCTTTTTGTGCAGCCGCAAGTGCCGAAGGAATATCCTGTTCTTTTCGCAAAAAATCTGATAATAAAAAGTGGCGTTCGGCAAGTGCGTCATTAATACGTATCGCTTGACGCAAATGTTCAATTCCCACATGCGTATCCCCTGTTTCAAGAGCAATATCAACAAAACGCATATGTGCCCAATCATCTTGCGGGTATAATTGTAATAAAAATTGAATCGTTTCTTTTGCTTCGGTTATTTGTTCTTGCTTTATATAGACATCTACCAAGCCACGGTAGGCATCCATATTTTTTTTATCTAACCGAATAGCAGCAATAAATTGATTCTCTGCTAAATCTAATTTATTTTCTTGAAATGATTGACGTGCGCGTTCCACCATCGCCATCACTTTATTTCCTGCTTCTTTTTTTACAAAGACGCGGGGTGTTTCTTCTGAGGGGAGTGTTTCTGAACCACTTTTTTTCTCTATTTTATGGTATACATCCGTCACATATTGACGGAATAATTTTTGTACATTACTAAATGATTTTCCCATTTTTTGTACTTTTTCCGTATGTTGTTTTTTCTTGGTCTCATGAATCTTTTCTACCCG
Organism: uncultured Gammaproteobacteria bacterium; assembly: GCA_964522435.1. Classification (GTDB taxonomy): domain Bacteria; phylum Patescibacteriota; class Patescibacteriia; order Magasanikbacterales; family UBA922; genus CAZFUL01. The sequence continues at coordinate 162,285 of CAZFUL010000002.1, read as the reverse complement.
TTTTTTTAAAAACGCATCTTTTTGTTTTTCTTCTTTTACCTCTGGTAAACTATCCACATCTAATAACGTAAGTTGTGGAAACTTACGAATAATAATAACAATAATCACGGATAACGAGATGATAATAAGAAGAAACGGAACCACCTGATACATAAGGAAAAATACGACAATTACTTACTGGTCACCGCTTGAATCAGTGCGGACATACTTTCTAAACGTGTTGAGGCACTTCCAACAAGCACCCCGTCAATATGGTGACATGAGATATATGATAGCACATTATCTGCTGTAACGCTACCACCATAGATAAGCGGTACTTGTGCCGTGGTATAGCGTTTTATTTCTTCTGCAATAAAGGCATGTTGCTCTTCTGCCTGTAGCGGATCACAGGCAATCCCCTTGCCAGATTGAGATATAGCCCATACCGGTTCATAGGCAACAATCAATTGATTATCACTCAGCATAAGCCCTTCAAACGCCATCATAAGCTGTTTTTTTAATCGATACGCGGTTTTGCCAGCCTCAACATCCTCTTGTGTTTCTCCGATACATACGACAGGGATCATTCCAGATTCTAGGGCTGCGTCTATTTTCTTTCGTACATCGCTATCGCTTTCACCAAAAATATAGCGTCGTTCTGAATGGCCAACCAAGGCATAGCGAGCACCCACATCTTTGGCTAGATGAGCAGAAAGCGCTCCTGTATAGGCCCCCTGCGGAGTCCAAGAAATGTTTTGTACACCACAAGAAATATTCGTTGTTGCAAGCGCCTCTTGTACAGACAAAAAACTGAGCGCCGTTGGGAATATAGTAATCGTCGTATCAGCAGAGCTCGTGGTATGTGCCAGTTGCTGTGCTAATGCAAGCGCCTCTTGATGATGCAAATACATTTTCCAATTAGCAAAGAGATAGGTCATACAAAGGAGTTAAAAATAGAACAGACGCGCGTACTACTAAAATACCACATCTGCTTGTTCAACACTACCAATAATACCCACACGCATTTGATTAAGAGCAAATATCTCTTGTGCCAACTGTTGTACTTCTGCTTGAGTCACCGTATTTACCGCATCACGAATTTGTTGGGGGGTCCAAATACGACTATGAAAGAGCGCATATTGGGCATACCAATTTGCTTGCACGCTTGAGTCTTCTAATGATAACACTTGCCCGCCAGTGATATGTGTTTTTGCATCACGCAATTCTCTTCCCGTAACGCCTTTACTACATAATTTTTCTATCTCGGCACTAATCACCTCAATGGCTTTGTTAATATTTTTTGGTTCTAAGCCTGCACGCACGTAATAATAGCCAGTATCTCTATAGGCTTCTCTCCCTGCACGAACGGTATAGGCAAGACCGCGGCGTTCACGAATTTGCGTAAACAACCGAGAACTCATAGAGCCACCAAGAATCGTCGTCAATACTTTTCCCACAATAGCCCGGTGCATGTCATCAATTTCAAACCCAGGAAAGCCAAGCATGAGTTGGGCTTGATCTGTTTGTTTTTTTTCTACAACAATACGATCTTGTTTTTTTGCAGACGCAAAGACGCCAGGTTTAAATACACGAGAGGGTTTTTTAGTATTTGGTTCTTGTCCAAAAAATTGCTCAATACGTGATTCAATACCCACGGGTAAATTTCCCGCTACAACAATCGTCATATTACTTGGGACATAATATTTGTCTCGATACGCAAGGACATCATCTCGTTGATAGGACTGAACATGCTTAACGGTTCCACCAATATCTCTGCCTAATGGACAACCCGCATATAATAGATTTTCAAATATCGTATCAATGTTCATGATGGGATTATCCGCATACATGCGTAACTCTTCAATAATAGGACCTTTTTCCCGCTCCATTTCTTTGGGATCAAACACCGATTGAAACAACATGTCGGATAAAATATCTAAAGAAATATCCAAATATTCTGCCCCTGCTTTTATGTAATAGCCAGTATATTCTTTACTCGTAAACGCATTATATTCTGCACCAAGACGATCAATTTCTCTGGTTAATAATTGCGCGGACTTTCGTTTTTTTGTTCCTTTAAACATGAGGTGTTCAATATAATGAGATACCCCAGCAAGTTTTTCTGGTTCATAGCGAGAGCCTACCGGATACATAACAAGGGTGGTAGTAGACTGGGTATCTTTTTGTGGAACAAGAATAACAGAAAGATTGTTTTTTAATTTGTATTGTTGAACCATACACACTTATTTAGTAAACAATTGGGCTAATGTATTAATATTCACCCGTTCTTGAGCCATAGTGTCTCTATCGCGAAGGGTAACGGTATTATCTTCTAAGGTCGTGTGGTCAATGGTGATACACACTGGCGTTCCAATTTCATCTTGACGACGATAGCGTTTTCCAATACTCCCTGCATCGTCATAATCTACCCGAAATTGTTTCCGTAATGTTTGTTGAATTTCTTGTGCTTTTTCTGCAAGTCCATCTTTTTTCATGAGTGGTAAAATCGCCACTTGCACGGGAGCCATATGCGGTTTGAATTTCATCACAATACGCGTATCCCCTTCTGCAACAACTTCTTCATGGTAGGCACTTACCAACAACGCTAATAATGTTCGATCAACACCAAATGATGGTTCAATAACATGCGGGATAAACTTTATACGGTTATCATCTGGATCGCTATACAAAAGCTTTTGTTTTGAATGTTCTTGATGTTGATTCAAATCAAAATCCGTACGATAGGCCATACCCCACAATTCTTTTTTTCCAAAAGGAAAATCAAACATCACATCAACTGTTTTTTTAGAGTAATGAGATAATTTTTCGGCAGGAATGTCTTCAAAATGAACTTTGTCCATGTCTAATCCGATATCTTTTGCCCATTGCATACGCCACTGTTCCCAGGCATCAAAATGTGTTGACCAATCTTCTTCTTTACAAAAATATTCTATTTCCATTTGTTCAAATTCTAACGTACGAAAGGTAAAATTTCCTGGCGTAATTTCGTTACGAAACGCTTTACCAATTTGCGCAATACCAAAAGGCAATTTTTTTCTGGTGGTATCGAGCACATTTTTAAAATTAACAAAAATGGCTTGCGCCGTTTCTGGACGCAAGTACACAATTTGTTTATCCCCTTCGGTTGTTCCAATTTCTGTTTGGAACATGAGATTAAATTGTTTTGGTTCGGTTACCGCATTTCCTTCTGGACTTTTGATGTTGTGTTCTTTTATCAAGAGCGCTAATTCTGCTAAAGATTTTCCATCCACGTCTAAGCCAGTTGCTTCTTCTACCAAGTGATCCGCACGATAGCGTTTACGGGTTACCACGTCTTCGACTAGGGGATCATTAAAATTACTCACATGGCCGCTCGCGATCCACACATTAGGATTCATCATAATTGCTCCGTCTAGCCCCACCATATCACTGCGTTCTTGCAGTACTTTTGTCCACCAATCATTTTTTATATTCATTTTTAATTGTGCGCCAAGTGGACCATAGTCCCAACTATTGGCAAGGCCCCCATAAATTTCTGAACCAGGAAAAATAAACCCACGACGTTTACATAACGAGACGACTTTATCCATGATATCCATATATATAACATTAAGATAACTAATAAAAAACCCCAATACATTACTCAAGAACAATGGTATTTCCGGAATAATATATTGGGGCCAGAGGGTACTTGTTGACAGTTACCAGCGGCGGTTCCACCCAATCATTTCACTTTACTCTATTGTCTTCCCTACTCCCAAGCTGCCAAGCTTGTTCATTGCAAGGATATGTCTAGTATAAAAATAAATACCGTATTCGTCAAGCAATGCTAGGGTAATGACGCAAGAGGTTATATCAGACTATACTTCCAACACTAAAGTAATGGGGCCATCATTTGTTAATGAGACCTGCATATGTTCTCCAAAGACACCGCTTTGTACTGGGAGGCCTTTTTGTTGTAAGGTGGTCACAACATAGTCATACAGTGGTTTGGCAACTTCTGGCCGCGCAGCTTCCGTAAAACTGGGTCGAGTGCCTTTGCGACAATCACCATAGAGGGTAAATTGAGAAACGGCAAGAACTGATCCAGATGCTTCAATGATATTTTTTTCCATAAACGTCGTGCTTCCCGGATCGGAAAATAAACGCAACTTGAGTATTTTGTCGATCAATTTATCCGCCTGAGTTTGTGTGTCGTTATGAGTAATGCCAACTAACAATAAAAAGCCATGGCCAATTTGGGCTACGATTTTTTCGTTAATACGCACCTGCGCTTGGGTAACTTTTTGGAGGAGTATTTTCATATACTTATAGCGTATAGTATAGCATACAAAAAAACAATCCAGCGATGAATTGTTTTTTATGTCCCCCGATGTTCGTGTTTCACGATGAACTCGGGGAATCTCCTCATGTAGAACAATCGCTTTCAGTCAGAAGAATGATCATCAGCGAATGCCGACATGCTTCGGCGGTGTTGAAGCATCATTGCAGATCGAGCGGCTTCTGACATAGCCGCAACCCGTGCAGCGTGCTCTTCTTTTACCCGATAATACTTTTCATAGGTAAGGCCAGTAAATCGCCCCTCAAACTGAGCAGCACGCTTTGCCCCTGCCACGGTAATGAACAATTTTGTATCCAACAACACCTTGACCCAGTTTGTGTCCTCGGTGAGTGCTGTTTTGTGCAACAACGACGCAGGTGTTGTTTGGATTTGATTAATCTGTTCTTCTCGACTTCCGTTCGCATCAAACGCCACGGCGTAGCGGCGAAGCTGCGCATGGAGGGTCCTATCCTTGCTCGCTTTTTTGATCAGTCGTTTTGCCGCATCAATGTCATATCCGAGAACCTGCAAGATTCCCAGCATAACATGATGACAGGTGCTCGTGCTTCGGAAATCAAACGTGGTGATCAGGCCGTTTTCTCCGACCTGCAGAGGAATCTGATACCACAGTCCCACCATCAGAAGTTGGAAGTACTGCTCTGCGGTAGGAACAAATAGGCCACGCATCATTGTATCCCCCTTTTCCTGCCGGTAGTTTGTGATTTTGGCAGTAGGATTTATATACTATACATAGTGAAAAATGTCAATAAAAAAGACTCGACTGTTTTATATATAAAACAGAGTGCATAGCACCCTGTTCGTATGATTTTATGATGTATTAAATCGTCGCAATCTCTTTTTCTTTTTTCTCTCCAATATCTTTTACTTGTTCATTATAGTCTTTCACGATTTCTTCTAATTTTTCTTGCAAACTAAATTTTTCATCTTCACCCATTTCTTTTGCTTTTTCTGCTTTATCAATTGATTGGCGCACTTCTTCACGAATTTTACGAATGGCGATACGCGCTTCTTCTAATTTTTTATGCAATACTTTTATCAATTCTTGACGACGCTCTGCGGTTAAATCTGGTAAAGGTAAGCGGATGAGCTTGCCATCATTCACCGGGTTAATACCAACATCAGAATTGCGAATCCCTGTTTCCACCGCTTGCATAAGCGATTTATCCCAGGGTTCAACATTAATGGTCTTTGCGTCGGCAATACTAATTGATGCCACGGCTTTAAGGGGTTGAAACGATCCATATGCCTCTACCATCACATCTTCAACAATAGAAGCACTCGCTCTTCCGGTACGAAGACCAGAAATATCTTGTTTTAAAAACTCAATGGTTTTACTAAATTGTTCTTTATACGAATCAATAATACTCATACAATATTACAGTGATACTCACAGGCAAGAATAGAATAAATAATTTATTGAGATGGCGGAATGGTAAAGCCGAGATAGACCCAACTTTGTTCTTTTGGATGAATTTGTAAGGCCGTTGGAATTTGATCTGTGGGCAATTTTTTGGTTATCCAACTTTGTCCTCCATCAATACTTTTATAAAAGGTAGAACGATCATTAATGGTTGCGGTGTAGTATAATTCTTTTTCATTTTGTGGATTTACATCAAAACCGTAAATCCGTGCACTCCCTGGTGGATGAATTAACTCTAATGCTTCCCAGGTAGTTCCTCCATCTTCTGACCGGTGAATCCCGTAGGTGGATACATAGTACAATAAATCTTTGCGAGAAGGATACACTAAAAAGCGACGATATTCAAGTCCCCCAGAGAATCCGGATAATCCTTCTTCTAACGATTCCCAAGTTTTTCCAAAATTCGTACTTCTAAACATGCCTTCTTCTTGGGTAGCAACATAATAGCGTCCTTGTACCAGAGGGTCAGCAAACATATCAGATAATCCCCCATCTTGAAAATAAGTTACCAATTCCCAGCTAATACCAGCATCACTACTCATAAGAATATCTCCCCGTTGCTTCATGATAAAAATTTGGTGAGGAGAAAATGGATTAATGACCACAGAACGTAAGGTATCGTTTTCATTTTCTTGATACACTTGTGCCCAGGTGCGGTTACAATCTGTCGATCGATAAACCATATTTCCTGTTGAGGCATAAATAGTACATTTGTCAGCTGGGTGCACGGCAATAGAATAAATAAATCCGGTATTGACACTTTCTCCTGGACGTTGCCAGGTTTTTCCATCGTCGTAGCTATAAAAAAATCCTTGTGCGCGAGTTGCCCAATACAGCCCATGAACATCTTGAGGATCTTGCACCAAGCGATAGACACTTGCCGCAGAAATATCTTTTACCCCTTCTGTTGTGGGATATGAAGAAATACCTTGCCAAGATTCTCCCCTATCCGTAGAAACAAATACCCCTGCAGGACCATTACCCGCCGCATCATTATTTCTAATAGACACACAACCTTGCCCCATGAATAAAAGAATTGCAGCAAGACTTAGCGTATGAAAAAAATGTTTTTTCATAAAAAATATACTATTATGGAATAGAAAGTAAGATATGTTCAACAACCAGACGCGGATGCACTTGCTGTGCTATCAGCTGTTTTGCACGGGCAATCTGTTGCAGCAATAGTACCATATTTGTTTGAGAAAGAGTAGTCATCGCGGGCAATTCTTGCCTCATCGCATCATCATTCCCTATATAATAGTCTCTGAGTAATACCATCCAGGTATCAAGCAAGCGAAGAACGCGTGCTCGGGCAAGCATGTGGTCATCTTTAGAAGAAAATAAGGCATCAACTTGCGCTGTTTTTTCATGAAACGGTTTTCCCCAGAGCGCAATAAATCGCTCTCTATCTTGTTGATATTCTTCATAACAACCGTGTTCTGTCACGAACCGATAGAGTAATCCTGGTTTTCCTCTGGCATCGCGAATCATGTCTGGTGATACCGAACCGCCCAAGGTTTGTGAAAATGCCGTCATCTCTGCTACGGATAACGCAGTCGCATAACAGCGGGCTAAACGAGAATATATTGTTTTGGCAATGCGGTCTTCTTGCGACGTAATAAAAAACAGCAGACTGCGTGGCGGAAGTTCTTCCAGGGTTTTGAGCAAGGCATTGGTTGCTTGTTCATTCATCTCATGCGCATTATCAATAATCACCACACGGTAACCATTCTCTACCGCCGCAAAGCGAGAAAAAAATGCGCGAACCCTGGCAATTTGCGAGACATCAATATGTTTTTTGAGTGTGCCTGTTTTGGGGTTTATTTCTCGTTCAATAAATACATAATCTGGATGCGTTTTCAGGACATCCGTCTGCAAAAGTTGTTTAGCAATTGTTTCTGCTAAATATTTTTTTCCAATATGTTCTTCACCCACCAAACAATAGGCCTGCCCTAAGCGACCCTCCTGCAGCGCAGTAGCAAAAAATTGTTGCAGTTGTTGATGGCCAAACACGCTCATATAAGAATATGTGTTGTTTCTTTTGCGGTTTTTTCCCAAGAAAAAGTTCGTGCTCGTTTTTTTCCTTTTTCAATCAACTCTTTACGAAGCGATTCATCATTGAGTACTGTTTCAAGCCCCACATGGATGCTTGCTGCGGATAAGGGATCAACAAACAAGGCCGCATCTGCTGCAATTTCTGACAAACAACTGCCTTGTGCCGTCAAGACCGGAACACCTGCAGCAAAGGCCTCTACTACGGGAATACCAAACCCTTCATACAAACTCGGGAAAGCAAACAGGCTTGCTTCTTTATACAAGGTAGGTAATTGCTCTTGCTCTGTCCATCCCAAAAAAAGAATATCCTCTTTATATGGACTGGCGTTGTATGCTGCACGCACAGCGTCATAGCCAAAACCTGGTTTACCAATTAACACGAGTTGATAGGCAGTCGCGGACTGCGATCGAAGAAGCGTAAATGCCTCAATGAGTCGACGGGTATTCTTTTTTTCTTCAATACGGCCAACAGACAGTATGTAGGGCTTTCGTATATCTTTAGAAAGAGAGCTACCAGGATCTGCTGTTATAAAGCGCGTATCTATCCCATGATGAATGACGTGGATATGTGCCGTGATTTTTTTTATATAATCATGTATCTCTTGTTTCGTAAATTCACTCGGGACAATAATATGTGATACCCGTTTTGCGGCATAGCGGGTACTCCATAAACAATACCAACGTTCAAACCAAGAATAGCTTTTTGGAAAGCGCCACGGCGCAATATCATGAATGGTTACCACTGTTTTTTTGGGATGAATCAGGGGTGCGACATGCGCAGGAACAAATAATACATCTGGTCCGTGGAAAAGCATTTCAATACTCAACCGAACTTGTGTCCAAAAACGTTTGGGTGGCCAAGGCAATACTTTTGATGACCAGCCAGGAGGAAGATTTGCCAACTCCCCTTGCAAGGGAGTATCCGAATAGAGGACGACAGACACCCTATCTGTAAGTAATTGTTTCATTTCTTCAATCACAAAAAAGGCATACCATTCTACGCCGGTTTTTTGGTGTTTGTTTGCTCGAGAAGCGTCAATGCCGATGATCATATACTGCGTTACACAAGGTTGTCTTGACCCCTAGTATACGGGATGAGCATAAAAATACAAGCTCCTTGCCTTGGGCATTGACAAAAAGAAAAAAATATGGCTTCCTATGAAACACCCTCAGGTCAAAGGAGAACGAGGATGGTAGAAATCGAGCCAATTCCCCACGATTCGGCCTGTGTGCTCTGCACCAGCAAACCGATGTTGCTTAAGCTCTTCGAGCTCGGAGCGCATGTCGTGGAGAAAGAACCCCACCACCTGTGCGAACCGCATGTTCGTATGGTGAGCCGCCGACGAGAAATGAACTACAAGGAAGCCCAGGTGATCTTCGATGCGTTGACGAAGCAGTTCAACGACTATGGCGACAATCACTGAGGAAGGGAGAAAAACCATGCCTGCGTTCTTTAAGTTCAACCGGCACTGCCATTTGTGCAGCTATCCACGGAACAACACCGGACGCTCGCCCTTTTTGAATCTGGACAAGCAACAGATCGCTGACCTGTGCTCACAGCATAAGGCAGCGTGGCAAGCAGAGCAAGAAAATCCCAAACCCAGCAGCGCCCAGCGCCGCTAACAAGGAGAAGAACGATGCCACTTCTGTATAAGAAATGCCCCTGCTGCCTTGACCCTGATCTGTACGAACGGGTCTATGGCGGGACCGGAACGTTGAACGCACAGCAGATTGCTCTCCTGTGCAAGCTCCATCGAGAAACGCTCGAGGTGCTTCGCCGTATTCCCGCCCAGCCCAAGAGCTGACGCGACAATCACCCCAAACCAAGGAGAAAAAAGAAAGGAGGAAAGAAATAACCCTGTAATACAATATTGCAGGGTTATTTTTTAAAATAATTTTCTACATTTAGTATCCTTTCACTCCGAGCGAACGAAGTGAGTCGAGGAGTTTAGGATATTAGCACCGATGATATAAAGATCCTTACCCCCTCGACTACGCCCTATGGGCTTCGCTCGGGGTGACGGGGTAAAAAAATTTAGACAACTCAGCAAACTATCGTGTCGCCATAATCGATCGTTTGTAATTTTCCAAATTTTCTAAGGCAATACCCGTTCCTTTGGCAACACATAATAATGGTTCGTCTGCCACATAACAGGCAACACCTGTTGCTTGCGCAATTAATTCATCTAAATTCCGTAATTGACTGGATCCGCCAGACATAATAATGCCTTTGTTCATCACGTCAGCGGATAATTCTGGTGGGGTATCATGCAGTACTTGTTTCACGGCATCAATTAAGCCTTCTAAATCATGTTGTAAGGCTTCGGTCGTATCATCAGAAGTAACAGGAATAGTACGTGGCAAGCCGCTAATCATATCTCGTCCCTTCACATCCATAACTAATGGTTTATCCATAAACATGGCAGAGCCTACGCGAATTTTTACTTCTTCAGAAGATCTATCTCCAATAGCCAAACCGTATTTGCGGCGAATATGTTCGGCAATAGAGGCATCAAAGCGGGTTCCGCCAATACGCACGGATCCACAGGAAACAATACCGCCCAAAGAAATGACCGCAATTTCACTGGTTCCTCCGCCAATATCAATAATCATATGCCCAGAGGCACTACCAATAGGAATGTCTGCGCCAATCGCCGCAACGATTGGTTCTTTAATAATGTAGGCAGCGCGTGCCCCTGCTGCCATGGTCGCATCAATTACAGCACGACGTTCTGTTGAGGTAATCCCAGCCGGAACCGCTACCATAACTTCTGGCCGAAATAAGCGTACTCCCCCAATGGCTTTATTAATAAAATAGCGAAGCATGGCTTCTGTTGTCCGATAATTGGCAATCACGCCGTCTTTGAGTGGTCGTTCTGCCACAATACTGTCGGGAGTACGTCCAATCATTTCTTTTGCTTCAATCCCTACCGCCAATACACGGTTATCTTCTTTTGATACGGCAACGACAGAGGGTTCGTTAATCACAATACCGCGCTTTGGTACATGCACCAGCACATTGGTTGTTCCTAAATCAATCGCTACTTTTTTAATCATCATATACTATCCTTATAAGCCTATATCAAAAGACACATCTTCTGTCAGTTCTTTGGTGAATGTATACGTATTATCTCCCCAGTGCTGTTGTTCTTCTGCAGGAGTGGCTCGTTGCACGGGTTTGGTAAATTGAGCATTCATTATAAAACCCATGGTCGGCAAGCCCAATTGTTTTTGAAGCGTGAGGTGATAGCTCCCTGTTGCGATCTGCGTGGTAATAGCTGACGGTAATTCGTACACAAAGGCAAGTGCTTCTGTATCACCAGGTTCAATAACCGTAAAATAGCCAAACCACTGTTTTTCAAACTGTCGTCCTTGTTCTATATCTTCTGCCAATATCATACGCTCTCGTCCTTGTGCATCGGTGAGTATGGCATGCTTTAGGACAGCACCTTCGGGAACATAGACGCGTGCAAATGTTCTATAGCGCGTTGTGCGCCAATCAAACACCCCGTTGTTGGTATAGGTCATGTTTGCTGTCGCCAATAACAATCCTGTTTCTTGTGGCACAATCGTGTAGCTCAAGACACGGGTCATGGCATGATCTGTTTTTAAGGCAGCTAAGTTCGCATCCACCCAAAGGAGATAATCTGCTGTTTTTTCTGTTTGGGCTACCTTACCTGCAGCATGCATCTCATCAATAATAGACGTAATTGCAGCATCTGTACTGTATGCCATGATATGTTTTTGGTCAATAAGGCCACGCACCAATGCCAAATATTCTTTTGGATGTAACAATACATCCTGTTGCAAATGTTCTACGAGTACATGAAAAAAAGGCTGCATAATTTGCTTGCGATCTGCAAAAGAAATCCCTCGTTTTTCATAGCCGTATTCCACATCATATTCTAATACTTCTACCACATTTTCTGGCGTAAAAGTAAGACCTTGTAATTCTACATTCCCCACTCTTTTCATTACGGCTTCTAATACTGTTGGTGTTACCGCTATCACCATGTCTATATCTTCTGCTGCTACCCCTTGTTCGGCTGAATAAAAATTCAATAATCGTGTTGCGTTACTCGCAAAATCTGGATCCCAATTACTATCCCTAAAATACCAACGATCTACTCCTAATTCTTTTGTAAGAATAGCAGGCGGTTCTACACGCCAGTCTTTTGGTGCTCCCCCATCAAGTACTTCTGTTCCCTCGAGTACCAATACCTCGGGATGTCCTTTTGTCATCCGCACTGTGGCATAACTCCCAATAAATCCCCCTCCTGGACGCATTTCTGTATTATTTAAAAAGAGAATCAAATACGTTTTTGGTTCTTCAAATCCCAATAACACGGGTGCATGCTCAATAACATCACGATATTCTTCACCCACACTATTAATAATTTGTTGTTGAACAAAGCTACTTTGTACAATACTTTCCGGTGTCAATTGCTTAATGGTATAGATAATATACCCAATACTGCCAACAACAACTGCGAAAATAATAAGCAGGACATAGGGCCAGCGACGAGATTTTTTGAGTTGGGTAGTATCATTCATACATTATTTAACAACATCTGGATGCAAGGTAGTCCCCTGCTTTCTTTTTTTCTGAGACACATTGAAACCAAGATATTTTCCTCTCATTAAATGTGTTACGGCATCAATTGCCGGAATCGCACTCATAAAAATCATCGTAACAGGAACTAATATCCATTGCAACAAAAATAATATATAGCGATGCTTTGGATGCGTATCTGGACGTTTGGGAAGTAAAGGAAAACTAAACAATGCGGTGAGTAATAAACCGACCATAGAAATAGTCATTAAATCGGCTAACACATGTGGCGTATTGAAAAACAATGCACTTTGACGCACCGTTTCTGGGGCAACCCACAAAGGCAAGCGACCAAGGACCGTAATTAAAATCGCTACCACACACCAAGACCACTTTCCTTCCCATTCAATAAATACCCATTTTAATTTTATATACCAAGGGATACTGTTTCCTTTTTTCTTAAATTCCCACAACAAATACGGCACATGCTCTACTCCCCATGCCCAACGACGTTGTTGTTTATATAAATTCACCATGCTTTTTATCCAGGAATCATCACGCACCGTGTCCATAGATACTGGGAGATACATGGGGGTTACTTTGTAATTTCCATTATAGTGCAATAAACTTTGATAAAAAATACGAGAGTCTTCACTCACAATACGTTTATCATGAAAGCCTACCGCAACAATTGTTTTCCAACTCATGGAGTGTGAAGAAAAGGTTACCAACGCATCTTGGCGCGCAAGGGCGGTAAGAATCCAAAAGGTAGTCCCAAAGGACATAATTCTGAGTACCGCAGGAGAATCCCACATGTTGTTATTAAACAAGGCAATAGGCTGAAATGAAGTTTTTGTTGGATCTGGATCTGTACAATATAAATACGTTAAGTAGGCAAAATATTGTGGATGACAAACCGTATCAATATCAAACACGGTGGCAATCACATCTTCTTCTTTCCATTTTTTTGCATCAATGTACTCTTTCATGTGCTGTTCTGCATAATGCAAATTAGAGCCTTTTCCAGAAATTTCATCTGGCAAATCCATCGGGTGGCACACCCCAACAATATCCGCAAACACCGCGCCATAATTTTTTTGTACCTGCGCCAAAATATCGTCAAATACCTCACGGGCCCGTTCTTCTCCTGCTATAACGACGGTAATTGTTTTCGGCGCATAGCCTGCTGCGCGAGCAACACTTTCTATGGCGGTGTGCACCACATCCCATTCTTCTTTATATAAGGTTAAAAAAACAACATGTTTTTTTTGTTCCCAATCAGCAATGTCATGAATAAGACGATCTTGCCAATCGATTTGTTTTACTTTTGAATAGCGTAACCACGACAGTACCAAATAAAAAGAAAAATTAAGTACGCGTAAGACCCAGTAAATATCAAACACAATAACCGCATAAATCATCCAGAGTGGTTGGATAAATGACAGCACAACGGCAAGTATGAGCGTAACCCAAATACTTAACCCGGGAAGAATTTCATAGAGTCGATAGCGTTGATAATCCGATAACATAGTTTATGCTGGTTTATTCTTATTTCCTTCAACAACAACCACAAACTCGCCTTTTTCAGGAATCGTCATCTGTTGTATTTCTTCTATCGTGCCACTATATCTGCTTTCAAATTTTTTGGTCAATTCTCGACAGATAGTGATATGACGATTGGGCGCACACAAAGCCGTCAATTGGTCGATTGCCTTTTTTATACGATAGGGTGATTCATAAAACACCACGGTATAGGGACTCTGTGCGACTTCTTCAAAAAATTGCTTCCGTTTTTGTTTGTGTGGTGGGAAGCCTAAAAAGACAAAGCGTTCCGCTGCAAATCCAGAAATAGACAGCGCAGCTGTCACAGCAGATACCCCAGCAATGGCTTCTATCCGGATAGTAGGTTCATTTCGTTGAAGATATTCAACCAATAATCCACCCGGGTCAGAAATAGCTGGTGTTCCAGCATCAGAAACTAAAGCAAGAGAAAGCCCTTGTTGTAATTTATGTACGACCTCTTTCATGGTTTTTTCGTCAGAATGATGATGATAGGTCATGACGGGAGTATCGATAGAAAAATGATGGAGTAATTTTTTGGTAACGCGAGTATCTTCACATAAAATAAAAGAAACCGAGCGGAGTATATGAATCGCGCGCGGGGTCATATCAGATAAATTGCCAATCGGGGTAGCCACCACAAAGAGGGTACCCAACAGTGATTCTGCCATAGTATTCATAGAGCGAGTATAGCAGAAACCATGCGATAAGAAAAGGCCAAAACGGATTCATTCGATTGAGGCATACAGGAACAAAAAAGCTGTCTGCCCTTCCGTATTGACAAAATCCAGCAAACCTGCTAGCCTCGGTTGTCCTCTTTTTTTATGCCCTGGCCAAAGGGAGTTGGCCTTGATGCGTATTACCCCTGACAGAGGACAGGTAAGGAAGCCGCCGTGGAATCTTTTGGTGCTTTGTGTCTCGTATTGGCAGTGTTGGCCTTTTTGTACCATTGGAGCAGCCAACGAGGAAAGCCCACTGAACGGCAACGGATCAAAGCGTCGCAAGACGCGTCGATTGCCGCATCAGTTGAGGTGCGCACCAACCCCCCGAGCCAGTATCAGGTGGAGGACTGACAAGGAGCAATAGGTACGGCCAACCCACACATAGTGGGTTGGCCGACCTTCACAATAACAATGAACATTTAACAATTAGCAATTAACAAATTTATCCCCCTCGTTAGAGGGTTTTATTATTTATAGATACCTGTTAATTGTTCATTGCTCATTGTTCATTGTAATGCTATACTTTTTCTATATGCATGTATCAATAAAACAATTGATCATTTTTATGATGAGCGTAGGGATGATCACAGCTCCCCTCTCTCCAGTATTTACTATTTCGGAAATTCCGGGTTTTAACCCAAACTTCCTTATTTCTGATGAAGAGCTCCAACAATATACTGCCATGGATCGCTCCGACATTCAGGCATTTTTAAAAGAGCAACCAGGAACATTACACACACTTATCACAGAAGATAAAGATGGGAGTACCCGCACCGCAGCAGACATTATTCACCGTGCCGCGGTTGAACACCGTATTAATCCTAAATATTTACTGGTTAAATTACAAAAAGAACAAAGTCTCATTACCGATCCAACTCCCACCGAAAAACAATTAAACGGGGCTACCGGCTATGGTATTACTGACGGCTGTGGCTGGACTTGTGACATGTATGAACGCAATAAAGGATTTGGCAAACAAGTAGACAGCGCCGCAGGCATTATGCGCTGGTATTATGACAACATGGACAGCCAGAGCTGGATCAAACGGGCAGGAGAAACCTACACCATAAACAATACCACCATCCGTCCTGCCAGTAATGCCACCGCCTTTTTATATACCTACACGCCCCATTTAGAAGGAAACGCGAATTTTTGGAAACTCTGGCAACAATGGTTTGATCAAGTATATCCAAACGGCACCTTAGTAAAAGTTGCAACCGATCCAACCGTGTATTTGATTCAAGAAGGGAAACGCTTTCCTTTTGGAAGTATGGTTGCGCTCACCACTCGTTTTGATCCGAAACGTATTATTACCATTCCGGCTTCTGAGCTCAACCGCTACGAACTGGGTGCGGCTATTTCATTACCTAATTACTCGTTATTACAACAAGGTACGAGCTACTATTTACTTGATGGCACAACACTCCGTCCGTTTGATAGCGCGAATACGGTACGCGCCCTTGGGTATAATCCCGATGAAATTATTTCTGTAACAGCAGAAGATATCAATGGCTTTACGATTGGCAAAACTATTTATAGTGATACGCCATCAGTTATTGGTGAAGTGATTAAGAAAAAAGGCAGTACCACCCTGTATTATTATAAAGAAAATACCCTCTTCCCTATTAGTGACCCGCAAATTGCTACGGTTAATTTTCCTCAGATCAAACCAAAAGAAATTGATACGGCTACCCTCCCTAATCCAGAACTTGGCGCGTCCGTATTGTTTAGCAATGGAACCTTAATCCTGATCCCTGGCTCTAACCATGTGTACGTGATTGAAGATGGAAAAAAACGACATATTGTTTCTGAAGAAGTCTTTTTGGGTCTTGGCTATCGCTGGGACCAAATCATAAGAACCGATATCTTAACTGGGATGTTGCACCCGACAGGACAACCCGTCTATTTACGTTCAACAGCCCCACAAACAGCACAAGAAACAACCGTAGCCGAACAATCACCAGAGACAACAAGCAAAGAAACAAGTCCGAGTACCGACAGTACCTTTGAACAAATTGCAGCCCAAATGGTTCGCACGCCAAAAAGCGCAACAACTTTTATTGGAGCTCCATTTGTAACAGATATGGATAGCTATTTGGTTATGGATATGGAAACAGAAGAGATTATCCTAGGAAAAAATATCAATAGCGTTCGCCCTATTGCTTCCCTTACCAAAGTCGTTACCGCATCTACCGTCCTAGAGAAAGGACTTGATCTTACGGCGCTTAGCACCTACGATGCGGCAGATCACAAAGCCATCTATCATCGTTTTCGTATTGTTGATGGAGAACAAGTACGCTATAGCGACTTACTCGATGCAGTCCTCGTATCATCACTCAATACCCCAACGCGTATGCTCGTTGACGGCATACAAGAACAAGAATCTGTGTTTATTGCCGCGCTCAATACCAAAGCACGTGCGCTTGGATTAGAAAAAACCTTATTTACGAGTGTCACTGGTGAAAAAGAAGATACGGTAAGTACGGCAAAAGAATATGCCACCCTCTTTTTAGAAGCAATCAGAAACGATACCGTTCGTGCATATATGGGAAAACAATCCTATAGCTATGCAGAACTGTTAGATATTGATGGTAAACCAAACCATTTTGATACTCACACCAATGAACTCATGACAGAAAAAGACCTCGGCTTTCGCATTATCGCAAGTAAAACAGGATACTTATATGAATCTGGAGCAAATCTTGCGATGCTTGTTCGTCGCCATAATGATAATAAAGAATTTCTTATTATTACATTAGGTAATGTTGATTATAAACAACCCTTTCGCGAACCAAAACGTTTGAGTGAATTTGTTATGAATAATCTCTAATTTTTAGTTTAGTTATACGCCTATGTCACTCGTTTTTGCAGCCATGGTGCCGCACCCTCCCTTGCTTATGCCCTCTATTGGCAAAGAAAAAGTAGGTATATTAGTACAAACACAACAGGCATTAGAAAAATTAGAGCAAGACCTGTATTTGTCCAAACCAGATATCATTCTTATTATTTCTCCTCATGAAGGATTGTATGAAGATACCTTTGTCGTAAATGCCCATACCCAATTTCATTCCTCTTATACTGAATTTGGTGATGTTATTACTAAAGAAGAATGGGCAGGGGCAACCGATTTAGCCGCAAAAATTAGCCATGTGAGTAATATGAAAAATATTCCCACTCGCTTAATTAGTGAAGAAACCCTGAGCCATGGTGCCAGTATCCCCTTGCATTTTCTCACCATGCACATGGATACGGTTCGCGTATTACCGATTGGATTTAGTAATTTAGAACCAAAAAAACACATTGAATTTGGAGAAGTATTAAAGGAAGTGATCATGGATCACAATAAACGAGTCGCTATTATTGCGTCTGGGGACTTGTCTCACACCTTAACAAACGATGCTCCCGCAGGATACGATGAAACAGGCGCCTTATTTGATAAAGAATTAATTACCTTACTTGAAACCAGAAACACGGCAGGCATTATTCAGTTTAATCCCTTGATCATTTCTGCTGCACAAGAATGTGGGTATCGTTCTTTGTTACTGTTACTTGGTATGATTAAAGAGATGGATTATGAATTCAAAACCTATTCATATGAATATCCCTTTGGTGTTGGGTACCTTGTTGGTAATTTTGTATTTTAATTGTGATTGCTCAAATTATTCCCATTCAACGGTTACCCAAACAGTTGAGCGTATTTGACTACACGATTCCTGAATCTCTTGAAGCAACGCTTACTGTTGGGCAACTGGTTACGATTCCGTTAAAACACTCCCCCACCCAGGGGATTGTTTTTTCCATACAGCAAAAAGATAAAGAACACGTGGCAACAAAAGAACTCATTGATAGTATTCAGCCCGTACCGCTTATCTCAGAAAAACACCTGCAGCTGTATATGACACTCGCAAGCTGGTACGGTATGTCTGTTGCCACTATCCTCAAACAAATACTCTTACCCATGCAAAAAAGAAAATTATCCCGCATGACCTTGCAGCCTTATTCAGAACACACAGTCGACGTATCAACACCCGCAAAAACAACGTATAGCAGAACAGCAAACAAAGCAGCGTACTTTAGCGAAATAGATCGTATCACACACAACCATACGAATGGTCAGCTATTAATCCTTGTGCCAGATCACTCCCGATTACGAGAACTTACGGATCACCTGAAAAAAAATACACAAGCAGATGTGGTGGTATGGCACAGTCAATTAACGACCAAAGAACAATTTGACGCATGGCTCCGTATTCGTAATGGCGAGTGCCATATTATTGTAGGAACACGCAGCGCGGTATGGCTTCCTTTTTTTTCCTTAACACAGGTCGTCGTGACGCATGAAGCAGACGAACAATATAAACAAGCAGAACAACAACCACGCTTTCATGTACAAGATGTATTGGCACTATGGCAACAACACTATGGCGTTGCTCTTGCATATATGAGTGCTATTCCTTCCTTTACCATATATAGTCAAGGAAGTACCAACCTCGAGCCCCCACGCGAAGAAACGCTCCCTCGTATTATTGATATGCGCAGCGAACGCGCCCAATCAACATTTTCCTTATTATCAGAACGAACAAAAAAAGAATTACATGCAGTAGAAAACGATGTATTTATTTTTTTAAATCGTCGTGGCTATGCTGCAGCCCTGAGTTGCCAACAATGTGGCTGGTCTAAACGCTGTGAGCGTTGTGAGCTGCCCATGGTATACCATGAAACACAAAAAAAATTGCGTTGTCACTACTGTCATGAGCAAGCAGCAGTCTCATTAGTTTGTCTTAGCTGCCAATCTCCCCTCGTTCGTTTACGCGGAGCAGGAACACAACTGGTTGAGCAATATGTGAGAGAAGAACTGGGCAAACAAACCAGCCATGATATTATTCGCATTGATGCAGATGTAGATATAGAACAACTGTCTTTAGAGAGTGAACGGCCTCGTATTATTATTGGCACCCAAAAAGCGCTCTCTTTTATTCGCTGGGAGCGGACTGATTTGGTGGTCTTAAGTTCTCTTGATCAACAACTCGCCATTCCGGAATATCGCGCAAGTGAAAGTATTTGGCAATTTATTCATACCATTATGTACTCGATTCAGGATCATACGAAATTTTTTATTCAAACCATGAATCCAGAACATGCCATATTCCAACAACTCACCAACCCTGAACAATTTTATAGTTCACTTGCAAAAAGTGCCACGCTCCTCCATTACCCACCGCAGCGCTATCTTGTTCGCTATTTAATTGGATTACCCTCACAAACAAAAGCAGAGACCGTGGCGAAACAGGCCCATAGCGTGATAAACACTATATTGACAAAAACAAAAAAAGATATTATGGTGACCAGTCCCTACGACACCCATCCGCAGTATATGAGAGGAAAATACTGGTATGCTATACTAGTACGGCTTTCACCAGATACCTGGCAAGAAGAGCTCCCGCTAATAAATACCTGTTTTGGACAAGAGTGGCGTATTGATCCGCACCCATTTTCTCTCCTATCTCCCTAGAGTTATTTGCATATGATATTACCGATTAGCCAAATTCCACAGCAAGAAACACAACTGCGTCGCATGTCTGTTAATCTTGATATGTCTCTTCTACAGACAAAAGAATATCAAACACTTATTGATGACATGATCGCAACGATGTATGACGATGATGGCATTGGATTAGCTGCCCCACAAATTGGAAAAAATATTCGTTTGTTTGTTATTGGCAAAGATGCCGTAACCGATGATTTGACCATGATTGAGGGGAATCTTAAAAAACGTACGGATATTGCTGTAATTAATCCGACCTGGGAAAAAATTTCCCGCAAAACCATTTGGGAAACAGAAGGCTGTTTATCTGTTCCTGATATGCTTGGTGATGTAAAACGATATAGAGATATTATGGTTTCTGGCTACGACCGTTTTGGTAAACCCTTTCGCTGTGAAGCACATAACTTTTTAGCACGCGTGATTCAGCACGAAACAGATCATATCAATGGGATATTGTTTATTGATAAAGCAAAAAATATTCATCATTCAAATTATCGCAAGCGACTGTAGTCGTTTGTTTTATCTCTCTTTTTTATTATGATCAAAAAAGAATCAACACTCTCTTTTATTGCTATTTGTATTGCAGTGATGTTTGTCGTACTACTCATTATCACAGGTGGTATTCTCTATTATTTACCTAAACCAGCAATGGATTCAACACCTCAATCAACACTAGTACAAACCAACACAACAACGTCTGTAGAGCTACATAACGACACATCTCACTCTTCATCAGGGAAAGATAGCTATATCCTCCCGACTGGACAAAAAGTATCTTTTACATCAAAGGCATCTGAAAATGGGCCTCCTCTATTCGAATTATTTTTAGAAACAACTGATGGCAGTCAATATGCCATTCCAGGAACTCTTGATCGTCTGATTCACGAATATTCTGATAAAGTGATATATAGTACCCCATTCCCAAATATCTTTCTTCTTAAGGCGCACTGGGGTGATGGACCTGGCGTAGCAGAGATATGGTTTGCCATCGATACAGAAAGAAAAGAAGGCGTGAAGATAGTAAGCAGTGCATCATATCCCGATGAATCATCTATACGGATACATACTCCTGAACAAGAATTATATATTGATATTAAATCTACTGCCTGTACAGATTATAAAGATTTTGATTACGAAACGATCTGTTATACCGGGACAGAAAAAACATATCAAGCCATTCAAGTAAATAATACAGCGCTATATGAACTCAACAATATTGTAGGTATTTGTGGCGAGCCTGGAGTTTTCGATGGCAGCTGTGTTGTTGATAATCCAGCAGGAATTAGATTTATCGGTATCAACGAACTATTTGATCAAGTATTTTTTACCCTGGATTACAAAGAACAAAAGCAAGTATTTGTGTTTGATAGTGTCAAAAACACCATTACCCCTACAGTGGAACAACCATCAATTAATATACAAAATCTGCAACCTGTTTTTCCATCCGATCTTCAACAATAATATGTCTTCTCCCCTCTCCACTTGCTTTATTGGCACCCATGCATTTGCCGCAACAGTACTGCAAGGCATTCACGCTTGGGAATTTTTAACTATTCAAAAAGTTATCACCCAACCAGATAAACCAGTAGGAAGAAAAGGCATCCTCACTCCCCCGCCGGTAAAACTTGTTGCACAAGAATTAGGTATTCTTGTTGATCAACCAGAAACACTCAAAGGCTATCCTCTTACCTTGCCGCCAGAGATTATTATTGTTGCGCAGTATGGCCGTCTTATTCCTTCTTCAATGCTTGACGCCCCACGCTATGGGGTAGTAAATACGCATACCTCCTTATTACCCAAATATCGCGGGGCCTCTCCTATTCAAGCCGCACTCTTACACGGAGATACCATAAGCGGCGTCACCATTATGAAAATGGATGCAGGCTTAGACACTGGCCCAATCATATTGCAAAAAGACATTGCTATTGCAGATAACGATACCTATGCAACACTCGAAACGCGTTTAGCGACAGTAAGTATTGATGCACTCAAAGAAGCCATTCCCGCCTATGTTGCAGGAACCCTTCTTCCTATACCACAAGACGAAACGCAGGCAACACACTGTTATGAACTCAGTCGAGATAGTGGAAAAATTAATTGGCAACAAAGCGCAACAGAAATATACAATCAATGGCGTGCCTACAACCCTTGGCCGGGTGTTTGGACAACAAGTGAGGGTCAACGACTCAAATTGCTTGATCTCCACCCAGCATCAGATATTACTGTTTCTCTTCAACCAGGTGAAGTATACGTAAATAACAAACAGCTCTATATTGGGACAGCCACCAGCCCTCTTGAAATAACAAGCCTTCAAAAAGAGGGAAAAGCAGCGGTTACTGCCGCAGCATTTATTGCCGGATACGGTCCACGTATTCATCAAAGCATTCTTGATTAGGACTATGTCTATGACACACACACTGCGTGCTGGTATTAGTCGCTTTGCTCCTTTTTATATTTTTTTGTGTAGTTTTTTTGCTATTCGGCTGAGTTCTTGGGCATTTATTCAACACGATATTATTGAAGGCAGTCTGGTATTTGCCTTACTTCTGTTGTTGGGGCTGCTCTACTATAAACACCCCGGCTGGGCACTATTACTCGTGTATAGTGAATTACTCTTAGGGGGCGCAGGACAATTTTTACAATTCGGCGGTCTCTCCTTACGCACGCTGTATTTGGCTACCTTTTTACTCTTATGGGCGATTCATTCACTCTATACCCATAAAAAAGAAACCTTGTGGGTACCCCAACGATTATTTTATAGTATCTGTGTTCTGTTTTTTGTTATTGGCATTGCCTTTGTACAGGGCATACTCCACTATCCCTTTATGAACGTGGTCAGAGATGCGCTTCCATTTGCCTTTTTTCTCCTGTTGATCCCCAGCTACCATTTGTATGTGAAAGAACAAACGAGCATACCAACGCGCTATATCAAACAATTACTTGCCGCGAGCATTATTGGTTCCGCCATTTGGGGCATGAGTCTATTTATTCTCTTTGTTACGGGTACGGAGCAAATTCATCAACCTTTTTATAACTGGATTCGGGATGTTGCTGCTGGAAAAATTACCAATATGCAAACCGGATTTTTCCGTGTGGTATTTCCGGAACATCTCTTTATTCCTGCTGCGGTCTTAGTCCTCTCTGCAACCTATACCCAACAAGCGAAGAGACTATGGCTCCAAATACTCCTTCTTGCTGCGTCATTATCTATTATGGCAATTAACTTGTCTCGGGCATATCTGCTTGCCTTGTTTGTTTCTTTTTTTATCTTATTATACAAACAATCATGGAAACAATGGCTAGGTATTGGTCTTATAAATACGGTCTTATTTTTGAGTATCTTTTTTTCTCTGCATTTGTATGGAAGTGGCGGACAATCTTGGGGACTGTCATTGCTTGGTATCCGTACCCAAAGTATTATTCAACCACAGATAGAAGAAAGTACCTACACCCGCATGAGTTTACTGCCGCCAATATATTCGCATATTTCTTCTTCCCCCCTTCTTGGTCAGGGACTCGGGACCACGCTTACCTTTATGCACCCCCTCTCCCATACGCAAATACAGACAACCCAATTTGATTGGGGCTATTTAGAACTCTGGGTAAAATTAGGCATTGCAGGACTTATTCTTATACTCTATCTGTTGCTTCGCATAAGTAAAGAGTTGTTAAAACAGATACAAGAGCAAAAAGAACAGGAGCTTTTTTTTGTTGGCATTCTCGCAAGCACCGGAGCCTACATGATTATTACCATATTTGCCCCCGTGTTTATGCATGTATTTGGGGTGGTGCTGTTGGTTGCAACGATCACGCTCTTGCAGATAAAACAAAAAACAGGGTAACGCACCCTGTTTCTTTTTTTACAGTATTGTATCTTTTTATGCTTGTACAGTAACCGTCTCTGTATTGGCGGCAGGCATAGACTTAAGCATCACCCGGTACACATAGGCAGAGGCAATCATCGTAAGAGGCACGGTAGCAAATAACCCAACGAGCAAGGCAATCAACCCGAGCAAATTAATAAACCCAAGGGCAATAGCAAATAAAAATAATTCTAGCTTTAATCCTTTCACCATTGCAGCACTTTGCTTTAATGACTCTTTTACAGAAAGATTTTTATCAAGTAACAAATAAAATGACTGACTATATTTTATTCCGAAAATAATACCTGGGATAATAAAAAGAATGAGCCCGAGTAATACAATCGCATAATAGGCAACATAGAGAAGAATACCTTTTCCTAATATGTGTGTTTGGCTAAATAATTGTCCAATAGATAGTTCTTTTTTATCAAGGACCGCTAACGAAATCGCAATAAGCCCAAACGACAGTAAGACATCAACTACGTATATAGCGATATTAAGAATAATATATACAAGCGTATAATCTACAAAAAAACCTAAGACCATACTCAAACCAAACGATACCGCAAGATACACCACGAAGAGTAAAATAAAGAAGGCAATATGTTCTTTGGTTGCACTCCATCCAACGCGAATGGATTCACCAATAGGAACGGCACGATTTTCCATAGAGAAAAAATAATTGAATAATAGCTACAGTATAACGATGTAGGAACGTATTTGTCAAAATACGGTTATTATATACATTTGTGGTGTTTTTTTTCTACGATCTTTTTTGCCTTCTCATAGCGCCGGACGGTATGGTACCACCATGGACAATACTTCCACGGAACACGATAGGCAAACGACGGCAACCACGCACTCATGGTACTGCCCCGTGTTTCCACACGATACAGATATTTATCCACCCAAACACCAGTCTTACCCTGTTCTGCCATGGTAAGCCACATATCCCAATCTTGAAATCGTGTGAGTGTCTCATCAAACGGCACCGCAGCAGAACGACGAATGAGTGCCGCAATCGCAATAAAATTTTGTTTTTGTAGTGCCGCAATATCATACGCTCTTGCTGGCATTTTTTTTGCACCAATAGAGAGATTGCCATACGCAAATGCTGCTGTTTTCGTGGATTCAAGCGCAGCAAATAAACGGGTAATCATCTCTGTTGTCGCAAAAATATCCGCATCCCAATACAGATAATACTCTCCTCGCGCATGTTTTGTCCCCAAATTTCTTGCTGCTGGGGCTCCCTTATTTTCTTGGCGAAGCAGCAATATGGGAATGGATCCGCTGGTTTGAGGTGTATCGCTTCTGTCACAAAATCCCAATGCAAAAATATCTTCACGATACATAGCGATTGGTGACACACTCCCATCATCAACAATAATTACCTCAAGCGGACGATAGGTCTGGGCAACAAGCGTTTTTAGTGAGCGTACTAGTATATCCGCATGATTATATACGGGAATGATGATAGAGATGAGGGGCATTTCCATATGATGGTTACAACCACTGTTGAATACGGGTCACTTGATGTTCCCAACGAAATTCACGCTGCATGCGTTCTTGACCCGCAAGACCGAGTTTTTTGGCATATGCGGGTTGTTGCAGTAACAACACAATGCTCTCTTCAATTTGTGTTCCCGGAGCAAGTACGTCAACCACAATGCCGGTTTGTCCATGAATCACGGCTTCTTCTACCCCCCCACTTTTACCGGCAACAACCGGCAAACCAGCCGTAGCGGCTTCTAAAAACACTAAGCCAAGCCCTTCTTCTTTTCCTCGCGCATCGGGATGAGTTAATAATACAAACATATCCGCGAGATAATAATAGGCCTTTAATTTGTCATGAGGAATTTTTCCCACAAAACGAACAATGTTTTGCAGTTGTTCTTTTTGTATTGCCTGAATAATTTCTTCTCGTTTCTCATTCGTACCATCGCCAATAATTAACCATACTACTTGCGGATACTGTTGTAAGATACGCGGCATAACTCGAATAAGATGCGGAAAGCCTTTTCCTTCGTCAAAACGGGCAATCGTTAATAATACTTTTTTTCCTTCCAACGCATATTGAGATCTGAGCGCGTCAATGTCACTTTGCGCTGGTGCGGTAAAAAATGTTGCATCAGGACAGGGATACAACACGGTTGTTTTTTCTTGTAAGAGAGGAAAAGCCGCCCATAAACGCTCTGCTAAATGCTGACTATTCACAATAATTTGTTCAGCTCCCTTCGCAACCAGCATTGCGGTACGACGCTTAAATCGATATGACGCTGCTGCGGCAATATCTGTCCCATGAGAAAAAATAAGATAGGGTATGCCAAATAGTTTTTTCATTATCCACGCAATATAGCCAACCGGTAATATATGGTGCACATGGATTGCTTGTATCTGTTCTTGTTTCACAATACGTCTTACCACCCCAAACATACGCAACCAGCGCGGCCACAGAAACCGTGGAAACAAAAGTGGATGACGAACAATGGTAACTCCTGATATAGCATCATGTTCTTGTGCGCCCGTATCTGAGGGGGCAAGAACAACGACACTCCCAGAGGGCAAGGAGCGAGCAAATTGTTCGACATAGGTAGCAATGCCGCCAATAATGGGAGGATATTCTAAGGTAATAATCAATATTTTTTTCATAAAAAGAGATTATTTTTTTTGCAACAATAACCGCAATTCAACCAGTTGGCTTGGGCGCAGCACTTTTGTGGCTATAACCATAGCGGCATAAACAAAGGCCCCAATAATAATTGAGATACTGTAGGATACAGAGCTATGCACGGCAAACACAACCGCTGCCATCACTGCGGCACTAAGAGCAATAAGACCAATATTCTTAAAAATATATCGGTGTGAAATGGCAGCAATAGAGGGAATATACAAATACCCAATAACGGTAAGAAGAATGTTTCCAATAAGTGCGGCAACCGCTGCCCCACTTGGCCCCCAGATTGGAATAAAGAGTATATTTAATAGAACATTTACTACCATCACAGCTCCCACTATTTTTGTTTGGGTTGCTTGACGATCACAGGCATTTAAACAGGCCCCAATAGGAAAGCCAATAAACGAAAATATTAAACTGATTACCAATATTTGTAAGGGCATAATTGATGGTTCATAAGCCACGGTAAAAATAGACAAAATAATATCCCTTGCCAATACCGCAATACCAAAGGCAATAGGAAACGCGGCCAGCGCCAAATACACCAAGCCACGCTCAAATATATAGGCCAAGCGTTCTTTGTTTTCTTTATAATATTTACTGAGTTGAGGATACAAAGCGGCCACAAGCGCAAGCGGAATAAATTGAAAGGCATAAGTAATTTTATAGGCAACAGAATACCAACCAACAGCACGCACATCGAGGAACCGTTCTAATAATAAACTATCTACATACGAGTACACCCGCGCAAACAATCCCGCTAAGGCAAAGGGAATAGCAATACGAATAAGCAAACGAGCAATTTCCGGATCAAATGAAGGAATAAGCCGAACCGCGTAGTGTTTTTTCATCATGACAAAGGCAAACAAAAAATTTACCGCACTCGCAATGGTAAACGCGAGAATCAAAAAGACTATGGGAAGGCCATAAAATAAAAAAATTGATCCGAGCGCGAGGGTACATAACTGGCTCCCAAATACCATAATAGATTCGTAGCGCAAATCACCTAAACCACGCAACACCCCATACATGGTGGTGTGAAAAGAATCAAACAGCATGGTAATAGCAGACACATAAATCAACTGTTTTAACAGCGGATCATACGGAACAACATTTACAATAAGTACGGTTGCCAGATAGGTAAGTATCCCCAATACTATTTTAATAGCAACAACGGTGGATAAATAGGTTTGTGCCTTATCCTTTGCTTTTGCCACCTCGCGAATAAGCACATTGGTTAAGCCAAGGTCAATAAATACCACCATAATCGTGGTAAAGGTTAAGGCGGTACTATATATGCCCTGCTGTTCAGGACCCAAGGTTCTTGCAATAAGGGTAAAATACACAAATGCCACTACTTTTTGGGCAATAGAAGCAATGGTCATGTAGCTGGCATTTTGGGTAATCCGCATAGAAGAAACATCATAAAAGATGTGCTTATTGTACGATACTTAGAGCGGATATGCAATTATAGGGTGATAAAAAGATTGGTTGACAATCCCCCTTCTTCATGCTATCTTTATCACAGTATATAATTTATGAAAGGATGCCTCATATTGAGTTGTTAACCAGAAATAAGAAAAGACCGTTATTCAGACTATGCATACGAACCGAACCTTGTCTCTCCCTTCGTTTTTCTTCCTCATGAAGTCCTAAGTGCTTCATGTCTATTTTTGTTCATTCTCTCTCCTGAGAGAATACAGCAACTCACTATGCCTATATCCTTTGTAATATAGGTTTTTATGTATATTCTTATTTTTCTCCTTGCCGCCGGCATTGGAGGAGCAGCGGGATATGTTATCCGCAAACACGTTGCTCAAACCAAAGCAAACTCTGTCGAAGCCTTGGCTGAAAAACGCTTAATTGAAGCCAAGACAAAAGAACAAGAAGTAATTTTACAAGCAAAAGAAAAGGCCATTCAGATTATTGATGAAGCCAAAAAAGAAGAAGAACAGCGTCGAAAAGAAGTAGACAAAGCACGAGAACGCCTTGAAGAACGAGAAGGTCTTTTTGTAAAAAAAATTGCTGATTTAGACGATAGAAAAAGTCAGATTGAAGATAAAGCAAAAGAAATAGAAGAAATTAAAGTAAAAATATCTCAAAAAGAACAAGAGGTTATTACTCGCCTTGAAAAGGTGTCTGCTCTTTCTCAAGATCAAGCAAAGCAAGTATTAATTCAAGAGGTAGAAAAAAGTTCTCAAGAAACCTTGCTCAATTTGCAATTAAAATTAGATCAACGCACCAGAGACGAAATTGAACAAAAAGCAAAAGAAGTGGTTGTTGGGGCAATGCAACGAACTGCCTGTAACCATGCAGCAGAAACCACCGGAACGGTGATTGATTTGCCAAGTGAAGAAATGAAAGGCCGTATTATTGGAAAAGAAGGCCGCAATATTAAAACCATTGAAAAAATGACTGGCTGTGAATTGATTATTGATGAAACTCCTCAGGTATTGGTGGTCTCTAGTTTCTCCCCTATTCGCAGACGCGTCTGTCAATTAGCGATTGAAAAATTGATTGCTGATGGACGTATTCAACCAGCAAAAATTGAAGAATATATTTTAGAAGCAAAACGTGATTTAGCGATTGACTTAAGTAAAACAGGAGAAGAAGCCGCGCATCAAATGGGTATTATTGCCCTTGATCCAAAACTCATCTCTATTATTGGTCGGTTAAAATACCGTACCAGTTATGGACAAAATGTATTAAACCACTGTATTGAAGTTGGTCACTTGTCTGCCTTAATGGCAGAAGAATTGGGCATGGATCCAGCAAAAGCAAGAAAAGCAGGCTTTTTCCACGATATTGGAAAAGCAGTAGACCATGAAACACAAGGAACCCACACGCAAATTGGCTATACTATTTTGAAAAAATTCAATGTAGATGAAGACACAGCGCAAGTAGCGTTAACCCATCATGATACCAATCCCCCACTTTTACTGACAAAATTATGTATGGCAGGAGATGCTATTTCTGCTTCTCGTGTGGGTGCACGTCGTGATACCTATGAACAATATGTTGCCCGCTTAGAAGATTTAGAAAAAACAGCCAAAGATTTCCCTGGCGTGGATAAAGTGTATGCTATCCAAGCTGGTCGTGAGATTCGGGTATTTGTGAATCCAAAAGAAGTAGATGACTATCAATCCTATAATCTTGCAAAAGATATTGCACGAAAAATTGAAAGTGAATTGCAATATCCTGGTGAAATTAAAGTAAACTTAATTCGCGAAAATCGCGTGATTGAATACGCAAGATAAACCGATAAAAAAGAAAACAAGGTGATACACCTTGTTTTTTTATATATGGAAGGAAGTCGGCAGGGCAACCATGGTGTTGTTACCCTGCGCGACAGAAGCACATGAGAAAGAAGCTACTTCGCCGGATTGCTGATCCAACGATAGAAGCGAATCTTCTCTGCATGTGCGGCTTGCGGCTCTGTGATGTAGCCGTCAATCATGCGGAAGCCCAAGGACAACAGGAACTGCCCAAGGGCAAGTGAGGCAATCTCTTTGCCAGCAGACTCAAGCCCGAAGAGCTGGTCGTAGGCCTTGAGGTCTTCTGCAGTGACAGACTTGATCACCTGGTTCATGTCTTGCTTGTTGGCCGCGCGGGCGATGATGCGATCCAAGAGCTGATTGAACTTGCCCTGAACCGCGAAGTTCAACACCTCATGTTCAAGAACATGCATCTCCACCTCTTCGCCGATGAAGAGATCCGTGCTCGGGTGAGCGGTTGCAGACCCGGCACCTTGGCGATGACGCAACGCATGCCCAAGTTCATGAGCCAACAGCGCCGTGCCAAACGTTGCAGGGATGTCCACGCCAACCACCATCACGGCTCCCCATCCCTTGTTGTAGTACAAGCAAGAGGGAAACGCCGAGTGATCCCAGTTTTGCTCTGGGATGAGGGCGACTTCGAGGAACTTCCCTTGCTCTTGCATGAACTGTTCGATATTCCCCTCAATCTTTCCAGGGAACACCGCCCGGGACCCGTAGCTATTTCCCTGCCGAACCACCTCAGTGATCCGGAAGTCAGGAAACTCGCTCATGAGGTCGTGCATGAGCGGGTGCGCCTCCATGTTGCGACGCAAACCCGCGATGGCGTCCGCCTTCCAAGTCTGGAGGAGCTTGTTGTACGCGGGAGCACCGATCAACATCAGCTGATCTCCACCCGTCAACCAGAAATGATCCGGCTGGGGATGGAGCGCCTCGTAGGCAGTGAGCAGCTCAGTCATCTTCTGTGCGACCGTCACTACCGGCGGCGCGTCCCCTCCCAACGTGTTCTTGGGGGTATGGTTTTTCCATACGAGGACGCCCAACCCAGCGAGGAGCAACAACAAAAGAATCTTCTTCATGACATTTCTCCAGTCATGTTTGAGTACCACACCTTCTCTCCCACCATGGGAAAGAAGCACTTCAGCCTACAAACCTTTTTCTATTTTGTCAAGATCACATAGAGGGAATAATTGCGCTCCATTGACATAAAAAAACTCTTTCGTTATAATAACTGCGTTATATATATTTATCCCCATATCCGTACTATGAATAAAGCAGCCCTTGCACAAGCAATTGCCGATCGTGCTGGCATGTCGAAAAAAGAAGCGGAAGAAATGGTGCATGCCTTTGTTGAGGTTGTGGTTGAAACACTTCTTAAAAAAGATTCAGTAAATATTGCCGGATTTGGACAATTTAGTGCCAAAACTCGCGCAGGACGTATTGGGGTAAATCCACAAAATCCACAAGAAAAAATTCAAATTCCCCCAGTAACCGTACCAAAATTTAAAGCAGGCAAAGCATTAAAAGATGCTTTAAAAGGAAAAAAACCGTTTTCTTCTAAACAAATGCTTTTACAAGAAGAACCAACAACGGTTGATACGACTGACGCAACCATGGACGTGTAATGGGTGCTAGGCAATGGCCTCATCGTCTAGTGGCTAGGACGCCCGGTTCTCATCCAGGTAACAGGGGTTCAATTCCCCTTGGGGCTACAATAAAGAGGTTGACAAAACCTCTTTTTTTGTATATATACTCTATGCCTTATTCTTCCTCGTAAACCAATTGACGCAGAGCATATTGTGTATCAATGTTTGGTAAACAACATGCTACGCGCCCAAGCCACATAGTGTGAAATATGATGGGCGAAACAACACCTGAGGAAAGGATATCTCGATGAAATTCAAAAACCTTTCTCTGCTGATCATCAGCTGGTTTTTGGCGGCCTGCACAGCAGCCCGCCCCACGATCAAGCCCTGGCACGAAAGCCAGGCCGACACGCAACGCTCCTGGCGTGCGCAGATGTTCGACGCGCTGCCCGAAGAAGTGAAGCAGCGAGTGAACGCGGCCAACGCCGCGACGGAGCCGGATCAAGATGAAAACCTGCGCCTTCAGGCCATCGCGCGCCACTTCAACGCCAACGGCGGCGGGGATTGGGAGCTCCGCACCCTGACTGACGTCGAGGACGACAACACTCCCATGCGCTGCAAGTGCAAATGCAGCTACATGCTGCTTTCACGAAAGGCTGACCCCATCAACCGCTGGCAGGTCACCCTGGGATGTTCCCAGGGTTCGCGTATCTCCTTCGATCCCTGGCGCTTCATGCCTGCAGGCTATCGCGAGATCAAGCCCGGAGATACCTTCGACGTAAAGTTTGACCTGGGATTGACCTTGCGGGAAATGCTCGCGCTGGCCGAACTCGACAACGTTACGGTGTTCCCCTGGGGTGTACGGGGCACCGTCGACGAGATCCAATTCCCGATGATCGACGGTTACCGTAATGTAACCTTCCAAATCATCAAATTCGATCAACCGATGACGAGCGAAGGAGTGTCCTACGAATTGGCCAAGCGAGGCCTGCAACCGGCCCTACTGGGAGAAATTCTCTCCTTTGCCGAGGCAAGCAAAGGGATGTTTGCCAAAGGTCCGATCGTGACCATTGGCTGGCACTACGCCATTAAAACATACAGTGGACGCGAAACAATCTACTTCGCTTCCCTGAGCCTTGACGAATGGCGGAGCTTCTCATTCTCGGAGAAAGAGCCCGAGAAGTGGGACTCCAACACCTACTTCCTCGCCGTGAAGAAGTAACAACCACAAAACAGTGTGCAACCAACGCGATTGACGCGGTGGCTCACCTGCCGGTATGGGAAGGGCATTTATGCACTTCCCACTCCAAATACCTTATTCGTAGATACGGATGATGTTCAGGAGAACAATAGTAGACTCTTGAAATATTTCTTTTTATACCGTATACTGGCTAGGAAACAAAAATTCCCTTTAGGGGCGACGACAGGGTAGCTCAGTTGGTAAGAGCGGAGGATTCATAACCCTCAGGTCGGGAGTTCGAATCTCCCCCTTGTTACGCGAAATTTTAGGACAAGCAATGAACAACTCATTGCTTTTTTATTTACTGTCCTCTGGGTGCTATCCCATAATACTGCAAGGCAAACGATGCAATTTTTTGAAACGTGGGACCACTGGTTGAGTCAGCAAATCCACGATCTGGTTTTTCAAAGGTAACAATCATCACAAACGCGGGATCCTCTACCGGAACAAATCCAACAAAGGAATGATTGGTGGCATCAACATATATTCCTTTTTCAGCAATTTGCGCAGTTCCTGTTTTTCCCGCCACATGATAGCCCGGAATTACCGCACTTTTTGTTTGCCCTTTTTCTATCACGCTTACCATCATTGCTCCCACGAGTCCTGCAGCGCGTTCAGATATCACGCGGCGAATTTGTGTTGGTTTTATTTTTTCTACACGTCCATCACTATGACGAATTTCTTCCACAATATACGGTTTCATTAAGAGCCCACCATTTGCAATCGCAGAAAAGGCCGTTACCATTTGCAACGGTGTTGCCGTAATTCCCTGACCAAACGACGCGGTTGCGGCATAACAATCAATCTTATCTCCACTATTTAATGATAAACTTTCAAGGGTGCCACTGCTCTCTTTATCCAACTCTATTCCCTCTTTTACGCCCAACCCAAAGCGTTCTAAATACGCAATCTCCCGTTGTTTACCTAGTAACTCAGCAATATAAATCATCCCGGTGTTGATAGAATTTTCTAATACACCGGTCATGGTTTGATCACCGTATGATTTGTTGTTCGCATTACGAATTGGTTTTTGACACAACCCTTCTTTAAACCCACTGTCAAAAAAAACACTATTTGGGGTCACGAGTTCTTCATTAATCGCTGCCGCCATCACTAAGGGCTTCATAATAGATCCTGGTTCATATGGAGTAAATATACTCGCATTGTTGTACACCGCAGCATCATCCACCTGAGAATAGATATTGGGATCAAAATCTGGCAAGCTGCACATCGCAATAATCGCCCCGCTGTGCGGATTCATCATAATAAGCGAGGCACTATCGGCTCCATACTCTGTCATACGTTCGCGCAATATTTCACAGGCACGGTATTGCAAGGTCCTATCAAGCGTTAACAATACATCAGATCCATGTTGCGCTGGTTCAAATACTCTTCCTGCAGACGTAATCACACTCCCCCCTGCTCCTCGCAATCCAGCGACATATCCTTGGACACCGGCAAGGGTATCATTCCAATACCCTTCAATACCATAACGACCAATATCTTTTCCTTCTTCATTTTTTCCTAAAAATCCAATAACAGAAGCAGCTAAGGGTCCTTCTGGATAAAAGCGTTTTGACTGCCGAACAAACTGAATACCAGGCAATTGTTTTTCTTCAATCTGCTGTTTTACCGATTCTTCAATTTGTGGCTCTATTGGTTCGTAGGGATCTGTCCGTTTATTTATCGCAGTAAACAATGCAAATTTTTTTTCATCATCATAGCCAAGAAGGGGCGCAAGCGTCTCGGCAATTTTTTCTGCTTCATCGTCTGTTGTAATATTTCTCGTATCTGCGTATAACAAAAATACATCGCGATTCATAGCCAAAGGAAACGTTTCTTTGGTTCTGGTATCCTGAATAAATACACTCCCTCTTTTAGGAAATAATTGCGCATATAAATCATGGGCACCTGCCGCTAGTTGTTCATAAAAGGAATGGTTCACGACCATAAGAAAAAAAAGCCGTACCATAATAATACCAGCGATCCCTGCAATACACAGAGCAGCGATCTGCAATCGTCGGTCACCAGTACCTGCTTTATTGCTTGATTTTTTTATGACAAAGTCACTCATATCTTTCGTTGTCGTCCCATGCGTTTTTCGGCAATTTCTTTACTAATAAGATTTTGTTTCAACAAATTTTTTATCGAGGTATCCATAGGAATCATGCCGTCTTTGGCATTGGTTTGAATCACACTCGGAATATGGGCGACATTATTTTCTCGAATCAGGTTCGCCACCGCAGGGGTATTAATCAATACTTCGCGAGCAGCCACCCGTGTGCCATCTACCGCAGGAAGTAATTGTTGCGCAACCACCGCACGCAACACCGTAGAGAGTTGAATTAATACTTGCTTTTGCTTGGCGCCGTCAAATACATCGACAATACGTTCAATGGCTTCCGCAGCAGAAGAAGTATGTAAGGT
The DNA here is from genome assembly GCA_964522435.1 of uncultured Gammaproteobacteria bacterium. GTDB lineage: Bacteria > Patescibacteriota > Patescibacteriia > Magasanikbacterales > UBA922 > CAZFUL01. The sequence continues at coordinate 127,045 of CAZFUL010000002.1, read as the reverse complement.
AGAAAATACCAAATGCCCGGTTTCTGCCGCGGTGAGTACTGTAGCAATGGTTTCTGGATCACGCATTTCTCCTACCAAAATAACATCCGGATCTTGCCGCAACACATGCTTAAGCGCGTTTGCAAACGATTGCGTATCACTCCCCACTTCTCGTTGTTCAATCAAACTTTTATCTTCTTGAAATAAAAATTCAATGGGATCTTCAATCGTCACAATATGGGCTTTGCGAGTTTTATTAATTTGATCAATCATTGAGGCAAGCGTGGTTGATTTTCCGTGCCCAGTTGGCCCAACCACTAACACAAGGCCATCAAGCAAATGAGGTAATTCTTGTAATACTTCTTCAAACTGCAAGGCTTCTGTTGATGGAATGGTTTGTGGAATGAGACGTGCCGCTAACCCAATTGATTCTTCTTGCCAATGCACGTTCACCCGAAAGCGAGAGCCTTTTTGTTCATAGCCCATGTCTAATTCCCGTTCATCAATAAGACGTTTTTTTTGATCAGTACTTAACAGCGAATAAATTTGTGTTTCTAATTCTTTAGAAGACAAGGGCTTTTTATCTAATTCAATCAATTCTCCTTGTTGACGAACATAAGGCAATGATCCCCCCACTAAGTGAAGATCCGATGCGTTCATTTCGACAGCAGTGGCAAAATAATTGGATATGGATTTCATAGGCTACGATGGTATCTTAGTTTACGAGGTTATGAGGTATCTATATGGTAACATATTTTGATTCTTTTGCCGATCATCTTGATTTTTCTCTTTTTTCGTGGTACCCTCGACCACACTGTGATATGATGATATCGACTATGATACGTATTGATGGCAAAGCCATTGCCCAACAATTACGCGCAAGTATTGCCAAACAAGTGCAAGAACTCCATGCTCAAGGTATGGTGGTTTCTTTGGCGGTTATATTAGTGGGAAACGACAAACCATCTCACAGTTATGTAAAACAAAAAGAATTAGCCGCAAAAGAATGTGGTATTGTTTTTACTCGATACGAATTTCCTGAAACCATTACACAGCAAGCGCTGCTCAAAGAGATAACAAACATTCAACAACAAGCGCCTTCTGGCCTTATTGTACAGCTCCCCCTTCCCGCGCATATTGATACACAACAGATTCTCAATGCCATTGACCCTGACCGTGATGTTGATTGTTTAACTGACATACAGATGCAACGATTAGCACAGGGTGACTTGCGCTTACTTCCCCCAACACCAGGAGCGATTTGCTCTATTTTAGAGGCTCTTGGTATGTCATTTACAAATAAAACCGTTGCTATTTTTGGTCATGGCGTACTCGTTGGTAAACCTATGGCACTTATTGCCCGCCATCAAGGGGCACGGGTGTTTGTAATTGATAGCACAACAGATCATCCAGAAAAAATATCAACACAAGCAGATATTATTATTAGTGGTGTAGGAAAAAAACACTTAATCAATGCAGGCATGGTAAAAAAAGACGCCATTATTATTGACGCGGGGGTTGATTATGATGAAAACGGAAACATGTATGGCGATGTAGATATAGAGAGTGTTGCTGCCCTTGCGGCATACGTTACGCCAACCCCTGGTGGTGTGGGCCCAGTAACGGTTGCACGATTACTCTTAAATACCTTACACTGCGGGAAACAGAGGCAAAAAAAATCAGGCTAAGATGCCTGATTTTTTAATTCTTCCAACCCCTCTTCAAAGACAACGGTCGATTCCCAACCAAAAGCGGCTTTTGCCGCAGCGGCGTCACATTGAATAAAGCGCATTTCTCCGGGACGTTGTGGCAAATACACTTTTTCTCCACCAATCATCTCGGCAATTTCGTTTACACTTATTTGTCTGCCAGATCCAATATTAAAGACACGACCATCTCCTATGTCACTATTCATGGCTAAGATATTTGCTTGTACCACGTCACGCACATGGACATAATCTCGTGTTTGTTTTCCATCCCCAACAATCGTCATTGGGACACCTTGTGCTCGTTGTTTTAAGAAAATAGGAATCACCATAGGGTATCCGCCATCCGCAGTTTTTCTTGGACCATAGACATTAAAATAGCGCAAAGAAATTGTTTTCAAGCCATACAACTTTGCAAAGAGGCGCAAATAATCCTCGCCTATTTTTTTATGCAAGCCATAGGGACTTTCTGGATTCACACGGGACAATTCGTTCAAAGGTAATGGCTGGTTATCTTCATACATCGCGCAGGTTGAACTAAACACCACTTTTTTCACGCCAGCTTCTTTTGCCGCAACGAGTACGTTGAGGGTACCGTTTACATTACTCTCATGGGTCGCACGGGGATTTTCAATAGAAATAGGTAAACGTGGATCTGCAGCAACATGAAACACCCCATCAATCCCATTCATCAAAGAGCGTAGGGTATCAAAATCACAAATATCGACTTGTTCAAATTGGACTTGTGGTTGAACAAATTCTTTTTTTCCTAATAATAAATTATCGACCACAATCACCTTATGGCCTTGAGCAAGTAGGGTGTCTGTAATATGAGAACCAATAAATCCAGCACCGCCAGTAACCAGGTAGTTCATACACAATATACATCAAAAATAAGTATGGGTAGTGTAACGCATTTTTGCGTAATGAGCAACGTATATATTCCCCCTTGAAACACAGGGATACAGACAGGCGATATGAAGGAACAAAGAAGCACTTTCCCTGTAGCATGAGTACCTATACCACTTGACAAATTCGCTTATTTATGGCATAAATAGGAGCTTTCTTTAGGCAAAAAAGCTGTTTTTGCGATAACAAAAACAGTATACTCAAAGAAGCGCTTGCTCTCTACAATAAGAGATATACCTATACACATAACAGGCAACAGATAAAGCATAGGGTATTCCCTATATTTTCTCTGTTGCCTGTTGCAACAGAATCCGGGTGAGCGCCTGGTAAACGCAAACCCATACACACACCCTCGTCGAATACGAGGAGAAAGAGAGACATACCATGAAGAACCTCATGACGGCCCTGTTTTGGGCCCTGCTTCTCGGCAGCCTCACGGGCTGCCCCGGAGACTTTCCTGACCCGCCTCAGGGCGGGTCTGACACGGGCGTCGTTGCTGACGCCCAGATCACCCCTCCTTCCGACAGCGGCGTAGAAGAAGACGGGGCGGCGCCCGACCTGGGCGAGCCGCAAACCGACGCAGAGACCCCGCGCCCCGATGGCAGCCCTGACCAAGGGCCGCCCGCCTGTGTCCACGACGCGCCCTGCACCACCCCCAACTTGGGGGTCTGCCACGTTGGCCTCATCCGCTGCCTGGCGGATGGAGCCTTCGTGTGTGAGCAGGTCGAGCGACCTGCTCCGGAGCGCTGCGATGACGCAGACAACGACTGCGATGGCAACGTCGACGAAGACCTTGAGCCATTTCCTGCAGGCAACTGCGGGGTAGGCGTTTGCCAGCGCAACGGACGGCAAGTCTGCCTGAATGGGCAGCGCGTACCCGAGTGTACGCCTGGCGAGCCGGAGTCGGAAGACGACGGTTGCGACGAGCGCGACAACGACTGCGACGGCGACGTCGACGAGAACTGCGAATGCGATCCTGATGAATTCGTCCCGGAGGAAATCCTCTGCGGCGAAGGCATCTGCAGGGCGGAAGGGACGGTCACCTGCGAAGGTGGCTTCACCAACCGCTCCTGCACCCCGGGCATGCCTGGGGAGGAGACCTGCAACAGCCTCGACGACGACTGCGACGGCCGCAGCGATGAGTCGTTCCCCGGCCAAGGTGAGGCGGGCTGCGACAGCAGCCTGCCTGGCATATGCGCCGCCGGTGTTTTGACCGGCTGCGAGCAATGCACCGCCAATGTCAGTCCGGGCGTTCAGGCTGAAACCTGCAATGGCCTGGATGATGACTGCGACGGCACGATCGACGAGAGCTTCCCCACTCTGGGGCAGGCCTGCAACGCCGGCGTCGGCGCCTGTCGCTCCAACGGGATCAACGTCTGCGATCCCCGCGGCAACGGCGTGGTCTGCAATGCCCAGGCTGGGCAACCGGCCGCGGCTGATGCGACCTGCAACAACATCGATGACGACTGCGATGGCCGCAGCGACGAAAACGCAGCTCCCATTCCGGAGAGCTGTGGCGTCGGCGAGTGCCGACGTGAGGTCAACCGGCGCTGTATCAACGGCGCCTACGAAGCAGCCTGCCAAGCCGGGGCCCCCGGTGAGGAAGTCTGCGACGACCTTGACAACGACTGTGACGGCAGCGTGGACGACGGGGTCTGCGGCTGCACCCCCGATGAAAGCCGCCCCTGCGGCGAGAATGTCGGCCGCTGCACCCCCGGGGTGCAGGTCTGTCTCGAGGATGGCACCTTTGGTGCCTGCTCGGGTGCGGGGCAACCCATCCCCGAGATCTGCAACAACGAAGATGACGACTGCGATGGCCGCAGTGACGAAGGGATCGCCGCAAGTCCCACGATGTGCGGCACCGGCGCGTGTGAGAGCGCTGGTCAGATGGTGTGCCAAAACGGTCAACTCGTCGCAGATTGCCAGCCGGGTCCTGCCCAGCCGGAAATCTGCGACGGGATCGACAACAACTGCAATGGCAACATCGACGAAGGTGTGTTCAACGCCTGTGGCGCCTGTGGCCCCGTGCCCCAAGAGGTCTGCGACCAAGCAGGTCTCGACGAAGACTGCGATGGCACAGCCAATGAGGGCTGTGCCTGCGCCAACGACACCACCCGCAACTGCGGGAGCAATGTTGGCGCGTGCCGCGAAGGCACGCAGACCTGCGTCAACGGCGCCTGGGCCGCCTGTGTGGGTGGGGTGACTCCCCGCCCCGAAGGGGCTCAGTGCAACAACATCGACGACAACTGCGACGGCACCGTCGACGAAAACCTGGTCAACGCCTGCGGCGAATGCGGCCCGGCTCCGGCCGAGCTCTGCAACGCCGAAGACGAAGACTGCGACGGCACCGTCGACGAAGACTTCAACGTCGGCGCTCCCTGCCAGCCCCCCCAAGGCCAATGCGCCCTGGGGGTGCCGGGCAGCGGTGCCTGCGGCGAAAACGGCGAGGGCCTGTGCCAAGGCTGTGCCGCATCGACGGTGCGCGCCCCGGCAATGGCCTGTCGGAGCCTGGTCAATGGCCAGGTGGTCGCAGAATTCCTGCCCGTCAGTGATGGGCAGGGCGGCACCTACTGGAGCCGCCGTATCGACTTTGTGGCCGGCACCTGTGTGCTGGTCACGAACTTTGATGGCGCTGGTCGACCCACCCGTGGGAACCAGTACGCCAACACCGAGTGCGAAGGGGTTCCCACGAACCCCTGGGTGTGGGAGTACGGGGGCAACCCCAATCTCCTCCGCCGCATCCTGGTCCAGGACAACCTGGGCCGGACCGAATTTGAGTGGACGTTCACGTATGTCAACGTGAACGACCGCTTGCCCACCACCCTGCGTATCCGGAATGGGAACGGTCAGGTGACCCTGCTGCAGGAGTTCGACTACGACTCCGGCGGCAACCTGATCCGGGGTCGAGATATCCTCAACCCGGCATCCCCCCCGTCCGCATACGATCATGAGGGATGCGGGCTGCACCTGCAGCCTTAATCCCCTTATTACCAATTCGGCGCGCGCAAGGCTTCGTCACCCTTGCCCCGCGCCCATCCCCCTATGTTCATCAATATATTTTTTTGATGACTATAGGGGGATTTTTTATTTTTGCTTGAAAAAGAGAATCGCTTGGGGTAGACTAAGAGAGGCAATTCCATGAATGCCTTTCTTTATTATTTTTTATGAAAAATTTTGCTCTTATCGGCGCTGCTGGGTACATTGCTCCCCGGCATATAGAAGCCATGCAACAAACAGGAAACCGCCTTGTTGCCGCCCTTGATCCCCATGATTCTGTGGGTTTTTTAGATAAATCGTTTCCCAATACTGCTTTTTTTACCGAAGCAGAACAATTTGCCAAACACCTCGATATCTTACGCCGCCGTGGTGAAACTGAACGCGTACACTATGTCAGTATTTGTTCACCCAATTATTTGCACGACGCGCATATTCGCATGGCGCTACAACAAGGCGCAGACGCCATTTGTGAAAAACCACTTGTCTTAGATCTCCACAGTTTAGACGCCCTTGAACAAATTGAAAAAGAAACAGGACAACGGGTCTATACTATTTTACAATTGCGGGTACATCCTGCGATACAAAAAATAAAACAAGACATAGAGGCGTGGAAAAAACAATCGCCTGCCTCAAAAAAACAGGTACAAATTCGCTATGTCACGTCTCGTGGAAATTGGTACTTACAATCCTGGAAAAATAATCCCCAAAAATCTGGGGGATTAGCAAGTAACATTGGGGTGCATTTTTTTGATATGATGCTGTGGTTATTTGGTAGCGTACAACAGCAAGAAGTACAGCTCTCAGAACAACAACGCATGCGTGGGGTTATTGAATTAGAACACGCGACCGTGAGTTGGTTTTTGTCTATTGATAGCAATGACCTACCAACACAGATTCAACAAACAGGACAACGTACCTACCGTTCTATTACCATTGATGGAGAAGAAATGGAATTTTCTGATGGCTTTACTGATTTACATACCAAGGTCTATGAAGAAACACTGAAAGGAAATGGCTTTCGTATTGCAGACGCCCGGCCAGCGATTGCATTAGTGAATCAAATAACAAATACATAATGTATGTCCCCCACTATCCATCCCTCTTCTATTATCGACGATAACGTCAGCATTGGCGATAACACCAGCATTTGGCATTTCTCTCACATTATGTCTGGCGCGACAATCGGGCACAGCTGTGTGTTGGGACAAAATGTGTTTGTTGCGGACGGTGTTACCATTGGAAATATGGTTAAAATTCAAAATAATGTTTCTGTCTACAAAGGCGTGACACTTGAAGATGAGGTATTTTGTGGCCCAAGTGTGGTCTTTACCAATGATAGCAATCCCCGCAGTGCTTTTCCCAAACATGGTATCTATAAAAAAACACTGGTAAAAAAAGGAGCGACCATTGGAGCAAATGCAACCATTGTTGCTGGCGTTACCATTGGTGAGTATGCGTTTATTGGCGCAGGCGCAGTAGTCACCAAAGATGTTCCCCCCTATACCCTTGTCTATGGAAATCCAGCAAAAGTACAAGGGAAAATAGATGAGGAAGGCAATATAATCAAATAAATAACTCTCCCCCTTATCAAGGGGGAGGCTGGAGGGGGTTAATAACCACCCCACATACACGTTTAATCTATGGACTTCATAAACCTCTCACTAGACAATAAACCTTATAAACAAGCAATTCTCGACGCAGTACAACGAGTATTATCTGCAGGTGTTTTTATTGGGGGCGAAGAAGTAGAATTATTTGAACAAGAATTCGCGAACTATCTGGGAATACCGCATGTTGTCAGTTGTGCAAATGGGACTGATGCGCTTTTTCTTGCATTAAAAGCACTGGGTATTACTCAGGGCGATGAGGTCATTGTTCCTGCCTTTACCTATGTGGCAACAGCAAATGTTATTGCGCACCTTGGCGCAACACCCGTGTTTTGTGATGTTGATCAACAAACATATACTCTTGATGTAGCAGAAGCAAGAAAAAAAATAACAGCAAAAACCAAAGCAATTATCCCCGTACATTTATTTGGACAAATGGCGAATATGGACGAGGTCATGACACTGGCAAAAGAACATGATCTTTTTGTTATTGAAGACTGCGCGCAAAGTACTGGGGCAACCTGGAACGGCAAACAAAGCGGTACATTTGGTCATATTAATACCTTCTCTTTTTTTCCAACCAAAAATTTAGGTTGCTATGGTGATGGGGGTGCTATTAGCACCAATGATGCAGCGCTTGCTGAAAAAATTCGCTTATTAAAATTACAAGGACAGACAAAAAAATATCACCACGAAATGTTAGGACATAATTCTCGATTAGATACTATACAAGCAGCAATCTTACGAGTAAAACTTCCCTATCTACCAAAGGAAATTGCAGCACGACAGGCACAAGCAAAAAAATATGATGAACAATTTTCTTCAGAAAGTGATATCACGATTCCTTTTGTTGCTGCGGCAAGTGGGCATAGTTATAATCAATACACCATACAAGTACCCAACCGCGATGCGTTGATACACAAATTTGAGGAACAAGGCATACCAACGATGATCTATTATCCTGAACCCTTACATACCCAGCCCTGTTTTGCGTATTTAGGGTATACAACAGGTGACTTTCCTATTTCTGAACAATTGTGTAACACCGTGTTGAGTTTGCCTATTTTATTAGATACATAATCGTAACGTAGTATGATGGATTTTCCTCTTGATAATAAAAAAGTACTCGTGATTGGTGGTGCGGGATTTATTGGGAGTGCCGTGGTAAAAGAACTCCTTAAACACCCAGTAAAAGAAGTCGTTATTTACGATAATTTTACTCGTGGAAAAAAAGAATATCTTACTGAAAGTCTGCAAGATCCACGGTGCAGCCTGTTTCCCTATGGCGGAGACATTCGCGACGTTGATGTATTGGATAACGCATTTGCAGGTGTTGATTATGTATTTCATTTAGCAGCCATGTGGTTACTCCATTGCAAAGATTTTCCTCGCACGGCATTTGAAGTAAATATCGCAGGAACATTTAATGTGTTAGAAGCCTGTGTAAAGCACGGAGTAAAAAAACTCATTTATTCTTCGTCTGCTTCTGTATATGGCGATGCGGCTTTTACTCCCATGACAGAAGAACATCCCTTTCATAATAAAAATTTTTACGGAGCAACAAAAATTGCAGGAGAATCGATGTGTACGGCGTTTAATGATCGATACAAATTACCGGTTATCGGATTACGCTATATGAATGTATATGGCCCACATCAAGATCAACAAGCAGCCTATACGGGAGTAATACCAAATGTGTTAAATAGTATTGATACACAGCGTTCTCCACAAGTAAACGGCGATGGCTCACAAGCCTATGATTTTGTGTATGTTGATGATGTTGCACGCGCAAATATTGCCGCCCTTACGGCTCCTGTTACGCATGGTTTTTATAATGTGGGCACGGGCATACAAACAAGTATTCGTGATTTGTGTAATACGATGCTTCGATTAACACAATCCACTGTATCAGTTGAGTATATCCCCTATACAGCAGATGATGCGCGTCAATTTGTTAAAAATCGTATTGGGTCAACAGAAAAAATTCAAAAAGACTTACAGTTTATTCCACAGTATAGTTTAGAAGAGGGTCTCCGCAAACTTATTGCATGGCGTACGTCCCTCAAATAATTTTTTTATGATGCACACTATTCCCCTCATGAAGCCCTTTATCACCGATGAAATAAAAGAAAAAGTTCTTGCGGTGTTAGACAGTGGCTACCTTACCGAAGGCCCAGTTACAAAAGAATTTGAAACCGCATTTACAACCTACATTGGCTGCAAAGAAGCCATTGCCATAAGCTCTTGTACGACAGGACTCGAAGTTGCGCTACGCGCACTTGGTATAGGCCCAGGGGACGAAGTCATTGTTCCAGATTATACCTATCCCGCCACAGCTGCCGTTGTTGCTATTGTTGGAGCTACCTGCGTCATTGTTGATATTGATAAACAAAGCATGCTCATTGACATAGCGGCGATAAAAAACGCTATTACGCCAAAAACAAAGGCCATTATTCCCGTATCATTATTTGGAAACCCACTTGATTATGAGGCGCTGAATGCCATAAAAAAAGAACATAATTTGTTTCTTATAGAAGACGCCGCTTGTACCATTGGTGCTGAATATAACAATACACGCGTCGGAACCCAAGCAGATATTTCTGTATTTAGTTTACATCCAAGAAAATTTATTACCACAGGGGAAGGTGGTATGATCACGACCAATAATCCTGTTTGGGCAGAATGGATGCGCTCATACAAACGCTTTGGTATTAGTAACCGAGATAGTAATCGTGAGCAGATGATGTTTGATATCATTGGCACAAATTATAAATTATCTAATCTTGCTTCTGCTATTGGCGTGGTCCAAATGAAATCTATTGATACGCTCCTTAGCAAAAGAAGAGCACTCGCAAAACAATATGATACATTATTCACCAACAATAGCCGTGTAATGCTCCCCACGGTGACAAAAAATGCGATTCATTCTTACCAATCGTATTGCATATTTGTTCCGGAGCGTGATCGTATTATGCAAACACTGCGTGCAGAAGGTATTGAAGTACAAATTGGTACCTATTCTTTGCATATGCACAACGCATTCAATAATCATCCGCTTATACGCATTGAAGGAACAATGACACAAAGTCTTTCTGCATATCATGAATGTCTTACCCTCCCCCTCTATCATGATATGACTATTACCGAACAACAAACCGTTGTTGACGCTATAACTCGTTTACTCTAAATACGTATGTGTGGTATTGCTGGCGTATTTACAAAACAACCAATAGGAACAGATGCTTCTCTTTTGAAACAGATGTCAGAAGCAATTGCTCATCGTGGACCAGATAGCACCGGTATATACCAAGAAGCACATATCAGTTTTGCGCATAATCGCCTGGCTATTTTAGATACGAGTGATAAAGGCGCACAACCCATGACATCCAAAGATGGTCGCTGGGTCATCATATTTAATGGCTGTATTTATAATTTTAAAGAATTACGTCAAGAACTTATTTCTCGCGGTCATACCTTTATTTCTGATTGTGATACCGAAGTCATTGTCGAAGGCTTATCTGCATTTGGCCCAAGCGTATTTGAACAATACAATGGCATGTTTGCTATTGCTGCTTGGGATAAACACACACAACAGCTGTATTTAAGTCGTGATCGCTATGGCATAAAACCCTTATATTATTGGTTTCAAGATGGACTCTGCGTTTTTGCGTCAGAAATAAAAGCTATTCTCAAACATCCCGCATATCGGATGAAAATGAATTATGGCGCATTAAACGAATATTTTACCTTTCAAAATATTTTTACCTACCGTACCTTGTTTGATGGGATATCAATGCTTCCCCCCGCGAACACCATAGCCATTACCACCAGTACAACACACATTGTTCACCAATCTTGGTGGGATTATGATTTTTCTCAGCCCGATGAACACATGAGCTTTCAAGAAGCGAAAGAAGAAACCGCACGACTGTTAGAACAAGCCGTACGACGACAACTCGTGGCCGATGTCCCCGTTGGCTCTTATTTATCTGGAGGATTAGATTCTAGTTCCATTACGGCAATTGCTGCACGCACGATTCCACAACTGCATACCTTTACTTGTGGTTTTGACATGTCACAGGTTACGGGAAAAGAAATGAACTCTGATGAACGACAGGCTGCGCGGATTATGGCAGAGCATGTTGGAACCACGCATCATGAACAAGTGATTGTGGCAGGAGATATTAAACGATCTCTTCCATCAGTCGTATCCCATATTGAGGATATCCGTATGGGAATGTCATATCCCAATTATTATATTGCTCGCCTTGCGTCACAAGTAGTAAAAGTATGTTTACAAGGCACCGGCGGGGATGAGTTGTTTGGTGGATACCCTTGGCGATATTATCAAGTGTTTGATTCATTAAGCAAACAAGAATTTTTTGATCACTATTATACATACTGGCAACGCTTGGTAAAGGATGAAGATAAGCAGCGATTATTTACCCCAGCAACTTTTGCTCAAATTAACATAGACGAACCAAAAAAACTATTTGAGCGAGTCTTTTTATTTAATCCTAAATTAGAATACACGCGCCCAGAAGATTATATACAAAATTCATTATATTTTGAAATAAAGACATTTCTGCCTGGCCTTTTATTGGTTGGAGATAAATTATCTATGGCGCATGCACTTGAAGAACGCTTCCCTTTTCTCGATAATGATCTGGTCAACTTTGCACAAAAAATTCCTGTTCGCCATAAATTAGGAAACCTTACAAGAGAAATAAAAAGAATTGACGAAAATATAGAAAGAAAAAAATTTGTGTATCAAGAATATACTGATGGAAAAAATGTTCTTCGCCAAGCGATGGAGCAATATATGCCAGAAGAACTGCGGCAAAGAAAAAAACAAGGATTTTCTTCTCCTGATGAAAGCTGGTATCGTGGCGAAAATGCTGCCTATGTAAAAGAAATGTTGTTGGATGCAAATACGGCATCAAGCGCTTTTATCAATCACGATTATGTGAAAAAAATTGTCACTGATCATATAGAAAAAAAACAAAATAACCGCTTGTTAATTTGGTCATTATTAAATTTTGAGTCGTGGTGCCGAATATTTTTTCATTAATATGAAGGTAATACTTCTCACAGAACAACAAGAGAGCGACTATACGCATTTCTTATCAAAACAAAAAAATACTCCCCTGTATTATTCTTTAGAATATAAAAAACTCCTAGAAATATATCTTACTGTTTCTAGTTATTATATTATTCTCTTAGATACACAGCAGCAGATACAAGGCGTTCTCCCCATCATGGTACATACCCCTACTAACCAAGGCCCATCGGTTGCCAATTCTCTCCCTTATTATGGTAGTCATGGCTCATTTTTTTTATCACACACCTTATCATCTGTTGAGAAAGATACGGCGCGAACACTTCTTATCGAATACGCAGAGTCCCTCCTAAAAAAAATCAACTGTGCCGCATGGACAATTATTGATCATCCAGAAATGTCTCATAAAGAATGGTTTGATACAAAATGGAAATATACTTTTTTAGATACGCGCATTGGGCAAATTACCGCTCTTTCTTCTCCATCACGATTGGATGAAAGCATGCTTCATAAAAAAACACGCTATGCTATTGAAATAGCAAAAAAATCAGACATAACAATATCTCGATCTCAAAAAAAAGAAGACCTTGACTATATCATACACACACATAGAGAAAACATGGTGGCTATTGGTGGAACGGCAAAAGAGAGCACTTTTTTTTACGCCCTGGTATCAACACTCCCTAAAAACATGTATCAGCTGTATATAGCGAAACATAATAATGTACCCGTTGCTGGATTACTTTTACTTTATTATCAAAAAACTGTTGAATATTTTACTCCTGTGATTACAGCATCCTATCGTACACAACAACCCCTCTCTCTTCTTATTTATACAGCAATGCAAGATGCCATTGATGAGGGATATACAACGTGGAATTGGGGTGGCACTCACATAAATCAAGAAGGTGTTCACCGTTTTAAAAAAAGATGGAATACGACAGACACCATCTATCACTACTATACAAAGATATATCAAGAAGATATAGTACAACAACCGTTAGACATATTAAAAACGCAATACCCGTTTTTTTATGTGTTTCCTTACGATAAAAAATAGCTATGGCCATTATACCCCATTCAAAACCAACGATTACCTCTGCTGATATCCGAGCAGTAAAAAATCAAGTTGCTACGGGCATGATTGCATCCGGGGTAATCGTAAACCAATTTGAACAAGCATTTTTACACTATTTGAATGCTTCAACAAAAGAATTTGCATTGTTTACCAATAGCGGAACAGACGCTCTTCTATTAATATTACAAGATCTTAATATAACGCAAGGAGATGAAATTCTTTTGCCGAGCTATGTTTGTCCGGAACTCCTATCACCTATTCGGCAGCTTGGTGCCATACCAACATATTATGATAATGCACCGTCTTCTTGGATAACGAATGTAACTGAAATAAAAAATAAGATCACTCCACATACCAAAGCCATTATTGTTGTTCATACATTTGGTATTGCCGTTGATTTTTCCCCCCTTCTTGGCAATCATATTCCTATTATAGAGGATTGCGCGCATGCCCTAGGGACAAAACAGGCTACGGGAGAACATGTAGGCCTTCTTGGTGATTATGCATTATTTTCTTTTCATGCAACTAAATGCATGACCACAGGTGAGGGAGGAATGCTTATTAGTAAATCCCCAATCAAAAACCCACAAAGAACTTCTGCTATTTCAGCAGCTCTTGGATTATCGCAATTACAACAATTTCCAACATTTTTAGAAAAAAGAAATACCTTGGCTAATTTATATACCAAACTTCTTAACATACCAAAAACGTATGATGAACGAAACTGGTTTCGTTTTCCCATACAGGTCAATGAGCGATTCGATGATATACATAACATATATGCCTCAAACAATATTGCTATTAGAAAGGGTGTGGATACACTTTTACATCAAGCTGAAGGACTCTCAGATAGCAAATTCCCTCATGCAACGCATGCCTTTACTCATACTATTTCCCTTCCTATCTATCCAACGCTTCGCAAAAAGGATGTTGAGCGTATTTGTAATATATTTATAAAAAATAACATTACGTTGTATTAACATATAATTAATTTTTTTATGAAAATACTATTTCTCAGTGGTGGAAGACGCCATCGAGCCCTAAAATACTTACTTGAAAAAGGAGAACAGGTGGTCGCCGTTATTACGCCAACCTATACAGAAAAAAATCAACGATTTTTAGACGTTATCACCACGGCATTAGAATTTTCTATACCTGTTATTCCGGTGACGAAAGCATCATTGGCTTCTCAAATAAAAAACCTTGATTACGATATTCTTGTTTCTTGTGGTTTTCCATTTATTATAGAAAAAACGGTTATTGATGCAGCACCTTATGCAATTAATGTGCATCCCACCTTATTGCCAAAGTATAGAGGATATCGTAGTGGACCCTATATCATTATAAATAACGAACAAAATAGTGGGGTAACCGTTCACCAATTAACAGAAGAAATGGATAAAGGAGTAATCTATGCGCAAAAATCATTTCCTCTTAGCCCTTTTGATACAACAAAAAGTCTTTCGAGAAAAACACAAGAGTTAGAACCAGAAGTGTTATATGAGGTTATCCAAAAAATAAAAGAAAAAAAACTTATAGGGATAGAACAAAATGAAAAAGATGCAAGTAGCTATACTCAGATACGTACTCCAAAAGATTCAGAAATTGATCCGAAAAAAAATTTAGAAACACTATACCATGAAATACGGGCCTGCGACCCAGACGATTATCCTGCTTTTTTTTATGTTGATGGCCAAAAGATTTTTATACGATTATGGAGGAAAGATAAAAAAGAAGATGAATTTGATATGATATAAATATATCTATGAATATAAAGCATCTCAGTAATACGATATATCATCATCAATTTTCAATTTTTTCTATTATAGCAGCGCTACTGCTGTCTTTTATCTATGGAATAGCCGTCATGCAATACCATATTCCTCCCTACACCTTGTTAAAAAAAATAAAACAATCCGTCATGGCACACATGATTGAAGATAAAAATTTAATCGATCTTGCATTTACGGATCCTTTAATAGAAGAAGAAAAAATATTTGAACCAATTGACTCTTTAGATGATATTAAAAAAATGAATGAATTAATGTTTCTTCCAGTCGAACATTTTTTTGATGCATATAAACATATCACCATAACTGATTATACATTCATTAATGATGATAACAACAATATCTTAACACTCACTTATAGTCTGGGAAACAAAACATACACCGCCTATGCGTATGCCCCAGCTGCCGTTACTACAGAGAAGCCCGCAGCTTTGATTATACCAGGTTCGGGTATTAACCAATCATTTGAAATTCATGAAGGAAAGAATACAAATTATCAGTCAAATATTATTGATATCCTTGGTGAAGAATACCAAAAATTTATATTAATCAAACCCAATGGTAGTCCCCTTGCGATTCATAATGAGAAATATAAATTGAATAAAGATTTTATCATTAATTGGCAAATAAATACTGGTGGATCATATTCCGCACACTACATTGCAAACAGTTTGGCTATTACTAAATTTTTACAAAACCGATACTCATACACAATGATTGTCGGACTTTCTCAAGGTGGGGCAGCTGCGCTTATTAATTCTCTCCAATCAGAACCAGATGCTACCATCGTTGCAAGTGGTTTCTCGATTATGGATTACGATATTTTATGGTCAGGACATGATCAAATCATTATTCCCGGTTTATACCAAAAATTAAACGCAGACTATATTCATAAAAGAATATCAAAAATGAAAACAAAATTTCTATTTACCTATGGAAAAGAAGAAGTAGGTACGTACAAAGAAGAATCAATAGAACAAAAAACATGTACTTTTTTTAAAGAACTCTCACATGTGACTTGCGGTATTCACGATGGTGGACATGAGTACCCAGCTCAAATGATACAAAAGTTTCTTATGCCAATATAAAAAAGCATCATTTTTTATATTGAATGATACGCTGCGTTACTTCTTTAATAGACGTTATGCGAAATAACACGATACAGTAAAGAAAGAGAGTTATAATTCCTATACGAACTAACCAAAGAACTCCCCCTGTTTGTGTCGATATAAACTGTATATAGAGAGAACAACATACTGCTACCAAAGAAAGCATAATCAAAGGTCTGCCTTGATACGCGATTGTGTAATATTTTTTACTTTGGTGTATATAAAAGAAAAATACAAGTCCTGCACTCACGAGCGTACTTATGGCAGCTCCCATATACCCAAAATAGGGAATAAAGAGGGTATTACCAAATAAATTTATACAGGCCCCTAGTATCTGAATAAGCAATATACGACTTGTTTTTTTAGCAATACTTAATCCTGGGGCAAAAATATACATTTTGTTAAACAGTATTGCAGGAATTAATACGATAAGAAGCGTGCTTGCTGCATAATAATTTGGTGTTGCAAGTATTTGTATAATTTCTTTTGCAAACATATTCACCAACACATAACAGAGTAATGAAGCAATCATAAACCATTTAAACAAAAATCCAATTTTTTTTGCGGTCTCTGGTGATCGATACTGTGTATAAATAAGAGGAGTAAGCGCCCCTTGAAATCCGACCATCGCAAGTAATCCAATGGTGGCTATTTTATTTCCAACACTATATATGGCAACGTCTTCTAAGGATAAATAATGATTAATCATCAAACGATCAATATAAGAACTAACAAAAAATGCTAATCCTGCAGGCACGAGGGGAAAAGAAAAAGCAAGCATGTCCGCAAGTTTAGCTTTATCAAAAGTAAAGAGGAATGTCTTACGTAATCCAATTAAACCAATCATAAGCGCGACCCCTGTTCCTGCAGACATCCCAAGTAATATACCCAAAAGTCCTAAATCTTTATATACCGCAAAAAACAGAGCGCAGACAGAAGAAAGTATCGATGCCAATATACTTAATGCCGCATACTCTTTACTTTTAAAAGACCAACGATATTGATTCAATACAAAAGAAAAAAGACCAGCAATACTACTGCAAACTACTGCCATTTGTAAAATAACGGTATACCCAGATTCCCCCAAAAGCATCGTTGCTAGTGGTGCGGCAAAGAAAAAAGCCAAAAGAAAAAAGACCAAATAAAAAAATACAATAAACCACCAAGCCGATGAGGCATATACAATTTTCTCTTTCTCATGTTGTGTATCGCTATAATAGCGTGCAATACCTTGTGAAATTTCCAATCCAATAACAATATGAACAATAATAAATGATAGTAAAAGGATATCTAAGGCACCATACTGTTCTGGTGATAGTATACGGGTGTAAATAGGAAGCAATAATAATGAAATACCTTGGGTAACTAGTACTGGTATAGTATAAATAATGCCATCTTTTAATACTCGTCTAATCATCTTATACCGTTATCCCCTCTTTTGTTAATGCCGTATAATATCTTTTTTTTGCTGCAGAAATATCAAAATATGTTTCCACCAACAATCGTCCTTTTTGCGCATATACAGATATCTCCTGTGGGTGTTCTAACAAATACTTCAGATGATCATATACTTGCCAATAATTAGTCACCATCCAGGCTCCTTTCGCGTCAGCAGGAAGATCAGCGGTATTATATTCCGGATCAGCGGACATAAGAACTGCATTATGGGTTGCTAATGCCTCAATACCAAAAAATCCTGGAGCATCAGCATAAAATTGATTTAATACAATGTGACTATTCAACAGTAAGGCCTTTACTTCATCATTTGATTTATTCATTATCTCTATATACTCAAATTCATAGCCTTCTTGTTGTAACCGTTTAATCGCTGCACGCACGAGAGGAGTACCTTTGGTTAAAGAAGAACTAGGCGCATGCACAATAATAGGTTTTTGCATGGTACGATGTTTATGAGCATCAAAAGAATATTCTTCCAGAGGAATCATGTAAAAAATAGGATAGGTCTTTTTGGTAATATAACCTCGCTGATCGAAGGGACTATTAAAGATTACATCAGCATACATATCAGCATCTGCTGCTATTTTTTGTTTTTGTCTTTCGTAGGCATCGGTAAAAAAGAATGGATACACTTCTTTATAATAATTAATAAATGTATCTTTTTGTTGCGCATCATAATACGCTTTTGTTATTTTTGGAGAACGAATATCATCGCCACAAAAAAAGAGGATGATCTTTTTCTTTTTTCTTTTTAAAAACCGAAATTCATACGCCCTA
This sequence comes from uncultured Gammaproteobacteria bacterium, assembly GCA_964522435.1. Lineage (GTDB taxonomy): Bacteria > Patescibacteriota > Patescibacteriia > Magasanikbacterales > UBA922 > CAZFUL01. The sequence goes on along the minus strand of CAZFUL010000002.1, from coordinate 108,576 downwards.
TCAATTAAAAATCCGCTGCTCCAAATATAAAAAAAATTACTCGATTTTTGAGATAAATAGGCCAGCATAATTGGCCCATAAAGCAGGTTAACCACTTTGTTGGTTGATTGATAGGAATAAGAAATCTGCGGAAAATAGGTATCTCGCGATAAACAAACCGTCGCAGCGTTTGGTAAAATTTTACCTAAATGATAGATATTTTTTGCTACTTCGTGCACCCCAATAACAAAGGTATATTTCGGAAATCGCACGATATATGACAATAGAAAAAAAATCGCATTACTTAGGTAAAGCAATACTAGTTGTATCCCCAATATACCGGGTGAGGCTATTTTTTTGATAAATGCTTTTTTCATACACGAATACTATTGAAATAGTAGCCTAGTTAGCAAAAAAAGTCTACTTATAGTAAAGCAATGCGCAAGGCCTACTTTTCTTGTTTTTTTGCCTATTTCTGCTAAAATAGCCGTATATTCCTCTATTGTTTTATGATTGTTATTATTGATTACAATGTAGGCAATGTTCGTTCTGTGCAAAACATGATAAAAAAAATAGGCAAACAAGCCATTATTAGCGATGATCATGACACTATTACACAGGCCTCTCATCTTATTCTCCCCGGAGTCGGTGCTTTTGACCATGGGATGAAAGAACTGCAACAACGAGGGATGATTCCTTTGTTAGAACACTGTGTGTTTGAAAAAAAAACCCCTATATTAGGCATTTGCTTAGGCATGCAACTCATGACAAACAGCAGCGAAGAAGGACAAGAAAAAGGACTTTCTTGGTTTGACACGACCACGATAAAATTTACCCATAGTCTCCCTGTTCCACATATGGGATGGAATACTATTGATAAAACAGCCGAGAGCCCCTTATACAAAAATATGCGGCCTGATGCTCGTTTTTATTTTGTGCATTCGTATCATATTCCCCATACGGCAGCAGCGGGTATTGGGACAACAGACTATGGCTACCCATTTACCTCTATTATACAAAAAGAACATATATTTGGTGTGCAATTTCATCCAGAAAAAAGTCACTCCTTTGGTATGACCTTACTAACGAATTTCCTTTCGTTATAATTGTATGTTACGTCCACGTATTATTCCTTGTTTATTACTATCTCACAATGGGCTAGTAAAAACGATACAATTCAAAAAAAGAATATACGTTGGTGATCCGATTAATGCCATTAATATTTTTAATACGAAAGAAGTTGATGAACTGTTGATCTTAGATATTGACGCGACAACACAAGCAACAGGACCAAACATGGCGCTTATCCAAGATATTGCAAGTGAATGTTTTATGCCATTAAGTTATGGTGGTGGCGTTAGCACTATCGAACAAATGGAAACCTTGTACGCTGCTGGGGTAGAAAAAATATCCCTCTCCAGTGCATTGTTTACTCAACCGCAGTTATTACAACAAGCATCTCGTCGGTTTGGCGCAAGTAGTGTTATTGCAACACTCGATGTAAAAACAAATTGGCGAAGACAATCACTCGTATACACACACAACGGAAAAAAAGCTACTGGCCTATCTATACAAGAGACAGCAAAACGCATGGAAGCAGAAGGCGCAGGAGAACTCTGCATAAATATGATCTTAAGAGATGGTATGATGCAAGGCTATGATCTTGAGCTCATTGCCGCTATCACCGCACAATTGCGTATTCCTGTTATTGCCTGTGGCGGCGCAGGGAGTCTTATGCAATGTCGTGACGTCATACGAGCAGGCGCCAGTGCAGCTGCGGCGGGCAGTTTATTTGTTTTTCATGGTAAGCATAAGGCAGTTTTGATACAATACCCATCTTCAGAAGAGATTGATTCTCTTTTCGATATCCCCTCCTATGAGCAATAATCCATCCCCCTATCGCATCTGTCGCTATTGTATTATGGATACGAGCGATCCAATGATTAGCTTTAATGAACAAGGTGATTGTTATCATTGTACCAACATGCGAAAATTAATCGCAGAGCAAGCATCGGAAGACCTACGCAAAACACAATTAGATACCATTATTCATCAAATAAAAAAAGAAGGTGCGTCTAAAGAATATGACTGTATTATTGGGCTGAGTGGCGGAGTTGATAGCTCGTATTTATTATACAAAGCAAAAGAATGGGGATTACGTCCACTTGTCGTTCATGTTGATGGCGGATGGAATTCCGAGTTAGCGGTAAAAAATATTGAAGAGTTAGTAAATAGACTTCATGTGGATTTATTTACCATAGTGATTAATTGGGAAGAAATGAAAGATTTACAACGTGCCTTTTTTGAGGCAGCCCTGGCAAACCAAGATATTCCTCAAGATCATGCGTTTTTTGCAGGATTATATGCATTTGCGACCAAACACCATATACGCTATGTACTGAGTGGCAGTAACTTGGCAACAGAAGCAATTATGCCGAGTAGCTGGGCATATAATGCTATGGATTTACGACATCTCAAAGCCGTACATACACGCTTTGGCAAACAACCATTACACTCATACCCTACCGTAAACTTTTTTCAATACTATATTTACTATCCCCTTATTAAACGGATGAAAGTAATAAAACCACTCAATTTTATTGACTATAAAAAACAGGACGCCATGGCTCTATTACAGACATTGGGTTGGCGATATTATGGTGGTAAACATTTTGAATCTCGATTCACAAAATTTCAACAAGCCTATTATAGACCAACAAAATTTGGCTATGATGAACGAAGAGCCTATCTTTCTAATCTTATTGTAAATAAAGAAATCACTCGAGAACAGGCATTGCAAGAAATGAATCAAGCGGTGTATACGCCTCAAACGCTTGACGATGATATAACGTATGTATGTAAAAAACTTGGCTTGACCAAAGAACAATTTGAACATATCCTGCAAAAACCAAATAAAACATTTGCAGACTATCCGTCCAATGCATGGCTATTTGAATTAAAAAATAAGATAAAAACCTTTATCAAATAATATGTGCGGTATTGCTGGTATTATTAGTAACAATCAAGACGATATCTCCGAGCATCTTGCTGCCATGACAGAACGCGTAGCCCATCGTGGACCAGATGCCAGTGCCTTTTTTTATGATACGCATATTGGTTTGGGACATCGACGTCTTGCTATTTTAGATCTTCGTCCCGAGGGCGTGCAGCCCATGACGTATAGAGAACGCTATACAATAGTGTTTAATGGAGAAATATATAACTATAAAGAATTAAAAAAAGAATTAGAACAACAGGGTTATACATTTTCTACAGAAACAGACACAGAAGTGATCTTAGCTGCCTATGATTTGTATAAAGAAGCCTGTGTAGAACGATTTAATGGCATGTGGGCATTTGCTATTTATGATGCACAGATGAAACAGGTATTTTGCAGCCGAGACCGCTATGGCATAAAACCATTTTATTATTATTCTACCTCAGAACTTTTTGCGTTTGGATCTGAAATTCGTCAATTACTCCCCTTTCTTTCTAACGTAAACGCAAATAAAAAAATCGTCTTAGACTTTTTACTTCACGGGAAAGAAAACGATACCCCAGAAACATTTTTTGAAGATATAACGCAACTGATGGGTGGACAAACTCTTTTGTTTGATATACCAAGCGGGAAAAAGACAATCAACACATGGTATCACATAGAATCAGGGATACACAGCCCGACTGATCCAAAAGATTTTTCTACCTTACTTGAGGATGCTATTCATTTGTGTTTGCGTTCTGACGTACCGGTGGGTGGCTGTTTAAGTGGCGGGTTAGATAGTTCAACCGTCTGTAGTATTGCTGCGTCATTGTATACAGGAAAAGATACCTTTCATACCATCCATGCGCAAAGCATATCACCACAACACGATGAGTCTGCCTATGCACAAGCCGTGGCCACCCATTGCGGGGTACCACTTCATGTCACGAGCCCGTCGATTGAAGAAATTCTTCGCGCGCTACCCACGGTTGTTCGTATTCAAGAAGAACCTTTTGCTAGCCCATCTATTATCATGCAATATTTTGTGATGCAAAAAGCAAAAGCCCTGGGTTGTACCGTGATGTTAGATGGCCAAGGTGGAGATGAATTATTATTAGGATATGACCGCTATATTGTCCCCTATCTCCATAGCCTTCCCTACCGACAGTACCCGAACGCAATACGCAATATTCAAAAACACACAGGCCTTTCTCTGCTTACTATTATCTTGTATTGGTGTTATTTTTCTTTTCCTCGTTACCAACAGCTCCGACGCCTACGACGGCTTCCTGACATAGAACCGACATTGCGTCACAAGATAAATAAAAAAACAAAAAAATCTGTTTCCCTTTTTTCATTACAACAACAAGAGCTCTCTCATCAATTACCGCATCTGTTACGGTATGAAGATAAAAATGCGATGCACTTCGGAATTGAGACCCGCCTACCACTTTTGGATTATCGGTTAGTTGAACACGCAATCAATTTGCCCATACAAGAAAAAATTCATGATGGATGGACAAAATATATTTTAAGAAAAACCATGGACAAGCGATTACCAAAAAATATTGTCTGGCGCACGAATAAAAAAGGATTTGAGGCACCAATTGACCTGTTATATGCCGATCAATCGTATATTGATGGGTCAACAGAGTTAATCCAACAGAGTGTTCTCCTTGATTCCTTGTTTTCTGAACCTATTTCTTCACATATTCGGATAACATCGCCGCAGGTTTGGTGGAAACTCTATAGTGTAGCTCTTTGGGAAAAAACATTTTTATCAAAAGACCATTAGCCCACAATCTCTTTATATGCCGCAATTAATGAAGGAATATACTGCTGTTGCTGATAGCCTGCGCGATACTGTATCACCGACTGCACATACGATTCTTTTTGTGCGAGCATCTCAGAGAGACGCGTTACACTTATAGCAACATTATCATACGGCGCAATGACAGCCAGGCCCTGAGGAACTAATATATCACGAACAAACTCAACATTATCCGAAGAAAAAATAGGAAGTCCGTGTGCCAGATACTCAAACAATTTATTTTGGATACCCAAATTATTATTTAATGAATTTGCTAAAAAATTTAATCCCACATCAGCTTGTGCGGTATATTTCCCCACATCCTGAAATGGAAGTGCCCCTCCATACCACACACTATCCTGTAATTGTTTTTTTTCTATTGTCTGCATAAATAGCTCTTTATCTTCTGCACCATCAAAGGGGCCTATATATGCCAAAAGAATATTCGGAAAGCTCTTCCGAAGCGCATCGACAATATCTATATATTGATATATCCCCCGTTCTCGTTTCATCCCCCCCTGATACAACAACACGAATCGATTTTTAAACGGTGCTTCCCTGTTTTCTACAGGCATCGTTGCGCTCATCTCCCCTACATAATAATTAGGAAAATATAAAAATCGTTTTGATTTTTTTCCATAGACACGTTGCATCGTCGGTGTTACCCCTATACACAAATCCGCGAGCTGTATGCCAAGCGGTTCAATAATATAGGCATAGACAAGATTTAATATCCTTTTTTTCCATCCTCGTCGTAACCGAGGAAATAAAAAATAATGCTCGTGAATATCGTAAATTAAGGGGGTTCTTTTTATGCTACATAATATAATTCCTAATAGCAACGACGTCTGATCATGTACATGATACGCATCAAATTTTTTTGACAATAAAAGACGCAGGCCTGTGAAAAAAGAATCACAGGATATTGCTTCTATCCCTACGGGGGCCGTCCCCTCACTTTTTTTCGCCACTATCGTAATATGGTATCCTGCTTGTGATAAGGGCAGAGCTTCTTTAAAAAAAACACGCGTATCAAATAACGGATGTCTCAGGGCAATATGGCAAACATTTTTTTTCATAGCAGCGTTAGATCGTTTCAAGAAGAGCAATAATACGCGAAACAGTTTTACCATCTCCGTAATATGGCATCCAATTTTCTCTATGTGCGGTAGGATGTTCTATAGCGGTTGTGAGTAACGTCTCATCAATCATACCGGTGTTTTTATTACAGACAAGTGTATTCCAACCACTCTCTACGGTCTCTCCCCATTCTGTTGTTGAGCGCACAGTAATACAGGGCTTCTTGAGTAAATACGCTTCTTTTTGTATTCCTCCAGAATCAGTAATAATTCCTCGAGAAAAGTACATAAGCGCCAACATATCAATATATTCGAGGGGTTCACAGATATGAATGTGTGAATATGAAATAAGTCTGTTATATAACGAAAAGTGCTCTAATTGTTTTTTTGTACGAGGATGTAGTGAAAAAATAATAGGGACTCTCGTCGCTGCTAAAGCACCAACAATAGCTGCCAAATTCTTTTCGTTATCTACATTAAAATTTCTATGCAAAGTACACACGTAATACGTATCTGGAAGTACGTTCCAAGTATCCAAGAGCCCTTGGCGTTGTTCTGCAAGCGGTAAAAAATGCAGAAGGGTATCTACCATAATATCACCATCCACGGTCGCTTTTTCATGGACTCCTTCTTTTTCTAATTGATTTTTTGCCTGATCCGTAGGACAGGACAAGTACCTACTCACATGATCAGTAATAATTCTATTTACTTCTTCCGGCATACGCATATCAAAACTCCGTAACCCAGCTTCTATATGCACGATTGGGATACACAACTTGGCAGCAACAAGGGCAGCGGCAAGGGTACTATTGGTATCGCCAAATACCACCACCGCATCGGGCAGCTCTTCTATACATGTTTGTTCTAACAACACCATCATTTCTGCGGTTTGTGTTGCTTGCGTTGTACCAGAAATAGTATATTGATAGTCTGGAGATCGTATGCCTAAGGTATCAAAAAAAACCTGTGACATATTGCTATCATAGTGTTGCCCGGTATGCACCAATATATGCCTAAAGAAGGCATGGTCATCCAACGCTTTTGCCAAGGGGGCAAGTTTAATAAATTGTGGACGTGCGCCAACCACGGTCATGATTTTTTTCATACTATTGATAATAATGTCTGTAACCCATGTTCCCTATCAAACCGTTCTATAAACGGCTGTTGTTTTGGGAGCGGTTTCATTAAAAAGGCCACAATATCCTCTGCAGTAGAAAATGGCGTAATATATCCATCAAAATACTCTTGTGCCTCTCCGTACACCCGTGCTAATACGGGCAGCTCTGCTGCAATGTATTCAAATATTTTTGTTGGAATACTCCCTTGTGCTAAAGGAATATCTTTTAACGAAACAATACCAACATCTGCCGCTTTTACATAGGATGGTATCTGTTCCATTCCGACCATTGGGAGCAAAAAAGCATTCTCTATGCCCTGTTCTCGAATATACTGTTCCATGTCTTTTTGTTGTTGACCTGCTCCCACAAACACAAACTGCCAAGCGGTTTTTTGCAATTGTTTCGCCGCCTGTAATATGGTCATAAAATCATAGACACGACCAAAGTTACCAATATAGATAACGGTTTTTTTATCGGAATGCACAAAGGGCGGTGTTATCTGTACCGCTGTTTCATATTGTCTATATTGCGTATAATCCAAACCATTATATATGGTACTCACAACCGCTGTTGGTGCTTTTGCAAGAATGGTTTTTTTCATGTGTGCACTTATCGCAATAACTCCTTTTGCTTGCTCATATACGCGTTTTTCTAAGGTAAACAATAGTCTACTGAGTGGATGGGTCGCGTTAATCCAGCCAACATGAACCAATGAATCTGGGTACAAGTCTCGTACATCGACAATATAGGGAAGACGACGGATATATCGCACACATACGGCAACCAGTGCTAAAAAAAAGGGAGGGCTACTCACAATAAGAATATCCGGTTTTTTGCTAAGCAAGAGTTGCACCGTCACCCGAGCGGCAAACCATAGTTCCGTAAGTGCGCGCCAAGATCTTCCCCAACCCGGTGCCCAAAAACGATACAGCGTGTAAGAAGTTGCACCCACGTCTGGTTGTGTATGATGACGATAGTCTGGATATGAAGGATAGGTCGTATATACAGACACGGTGTGCCCTTGTTGCCCTATTCGTTCTGCAAAAAATCGTACTCGCTCTTGTGCGGCTCCTTGTTCGGGGGGAAAAAATCTCGTAAGAATGAGCACCCGTTTCATAGATGATTAAAACCGATATACATGCGCGTGTGAGCGATCTTTAATGGCATTGCGTAAATCTACGATGAGCGGGGCATGTTTTACCACATCATCATAATTAATAGCATTATGATCAGTACCAATGACCACACAATCATAGCTCGCATAATCACTCGCCTGTATAGATGATTTTCCAGAAATTTGTGTATGTTCTTCATCTTCCATATGCACCAACTCAATATGCGGATCATAAAATTCTACCACCGCTTTCTTTTTCATGAGGAGTTCGAGTAAACGCAAAATAGGTGATTCTCTCGGATCAGCAATGTCACGTTTGTATGCAACCCCCAACACCAAAATACGTGACCCATTTAATGCTTTTTTATGTTGGTTTAACGCAAACATAATTTTACTCATCGCATATTCTGGCATACGATAATTAACGTCGCCTGCTAATTCAATAAATCGAGCCTGAAAATCATATTCTTTTGCTTTCCAAGACAAATAAAATGGATCGAGTGGGATACAATGCCCCCCTGCTCCAGGTCCAGGATAAAATGCCTGAAACCCGTAGGGCTTGGTTTTTGCTGCTTCAATCACTTCCCAAATATCAATATCCATTTTGCCACACAACAGCGCCATTTCATTAATCATAGAAATATTTACCAAGCGATAAATATTTTCCAACAGCTTAGTCATTTCTGCCACACGAGTTGTGGAAACCGGATGCACGTTATCTAACAGAAGACGATAAAAAGAAACGGCTACCGCTGTTTGTTCTGGGCTTATGCCCCCAACGACTTTCGGGATTTGCTGAAAAGTAAATTGCTGATTACCGGGATCGACGCGTTCCGGCGCAAACGCAGCAAAAAAGTCTGTCCCACAAATTAATCCACTGTGTTTTTCAATAAGGGGGACCAAGACTTCTTCTGTTGTGCCAGGGTAGGTAGTGCTTTCTAATATCACCAGTGTATTTTTTTGTACATAGGTTCCTACCGTTTCTGCTGCTTTTGTAATATAGCTTACATCCGGAATTTTATGTTTTGTCAGGGGCGTGGGAACACAAATTATTACCACATGAGAATTCGCAATAACAGAAGCATCATTCGTTGGGATAAATGTTTCTGTTTCAACAAAACGCGCAACATCAGCACTCAATACATCATCAACATAGCATATGCCGGATCTCAATTGATTAATGCGATCAGTACTAATATCGTAGCCATAGGTCGTAATCCCTTTTGTGGCGGCGAGTATTGCTAAGGGTAAGCCAACATATCCTAACCCAATAACAGTCACGCGAATATCTTTTTGTTGTATATACGTATAAATATCCATATAACACGATATTATATTGTTTCAATAAGGTATTGTGGTAAGGTCATTTGTAAGACATTTTGAATCACATCAAGTCCCCGTGTATCAAACAGTACTTGTTTCGCAAACGCTTCTTCTATAAGCGCTGTCGCTTTTTCTATATCTCCTTTATCTTGGTGGGTCACGGCAAGGCGCCACCATGATTCACCCACACGAGTATCAGCAGCAAGTGCCTCTTCAAGTAAGACAATGGCATCATCATGACGTTCTTGCATGGCATAAATTGCCGCTAACAAATAATTTAATTGTTGTCGTTTGGGAGAAAGTTCCTTTGCGGTGAGTAATAATTTCTCAGCTTCTGTATAAAAAAATGAAACACTGGGCGCATAATTTCCCATGATTCTATATAATTCTGCTCGTTGAATGTATAAACGAACATCTAAGGGGTGTAATGCCTGAATATCGGCCATGTCTTTTTCCATAAGTAACGCCCCTGCCTCTATGTCTTCTAAACGATTTTGTTTTACCAAATCATCAATATTGGCAATAAATATACGAGAAACATCCATAACAACATCATCACGATGTGGCGTAGGTATTGATTTAACTTCTTGTTCATAATAATCCAATACCCCTTCTGATTGCGCATTCAACTGGCGTAATGCCACAAGGCTTCGTGCATTAGCTCGAGCAGGATTGATATTGGTTATCCAAATGAATACGAGGGCCAACAGACAAATAGCCCAAATAATCACTGATGACACTGGCTTACGCACAAGCGCCGTATTTTTTTTATCAACGGCTATGGTTGTTTGACTCGCAAAAAAGGCCAAAAAGAGAAAGAAATATAAATAGGACGTTACATTTTCAAACACAAAGAGATTATGAACAAAATGCGCCGCAAAAAATGCGAGTCCAATAATCATTACATGCGCGTCTATCATACGATGACGATATGCGCGAATAAGACAATACGCAAGAGTGAGAAACAACCCAAGGTACGCAACAACACCAACTATTCCCTGCGTTGCGAGGGTATTTACCACCACATTGTGCGCATTATCAAACCAGGTTTCTGTATATCCATAATACAAAAATTCTGGTTGATAGTATTTATTAAACAAATAGAAAAAGTTACTTGGTCCCCAGCCAAACAAGAGATGCTCTTGTGTTCCTTGCCAGGCAACATCCCAGGCCATTAAACGGGTATTTAACGTGGTAGCAGAAAAAGAAAGAGAAAAAACACGACCTACCGTTGGAATAGATTGAACAAACCCCGTGTTTCTAAAAAAGAAGAGTACCGAAATCAATACAATAAATGATGCCGCGCCAATAGACACCCATTTACGAACAACGGCGGATTGTTTCATGGTAATAACATACCCAACTAACGACACAACAATCGCAGAAAATAAGCCGAGCAAGGATCCACGCGTGCCACTTGCAAGCAGTCCCCCCAATGCAAGGAGGGCAGCAATTTGAGCAAACCGTTTCCAAGAACGAACCGTTTCTTTTATCATGAGGAGGTACGCAACCGCCAATAAAAATAAGGCGTAGCCGCCTACATAAATAGGATTTCCTAAAGTAGACGCAGAGCGGTTTCCTCTGTTCAGTAATAACTCCGGATTTATTTGTTGTAATAAGGCAATCACCATGACAATGCCCCCAAAGATACTTATGCCACGAAAAACGGTTCGCCAATCTTGCCAGCTGCGTAAACTACTTGAGGCAATAGCATAGAGCAATATGTAATGAACCAGGGTAAACAAGCCCAACATACGCTCATGATTTTCCCAAAAACTTCGGTACCAATCTACTCCCACAAAGGTGGAGATACTATAACTGAGTAAAAAAAGAATAACCGCGTAATGCAAGGGATGTGGGCTTACTTTATACTGCTGCCAATTGTTGAGTACCAATATAAGATAAACTGCAGCGAGCGCGATAATAAGCGAGCGTAACACAAATACTTTTGAGACAACAAAGGGAAAGATAAATAGATCAGAAAATACCAACAAGGGCGTAACAAACAAGGCAATAAGCATGGTTTTTAATAACAATGACGCATGGGTATACATAAGGATAACAAAAATATAGTACAGGGAGTATATAGGAAAAGCGTCTATCTGTCGAGTGGTATTTTTTAAAAAAAAGAACACCTTACCCCAAGGGGTAAGGTGTCTTTTTGCTTAGAAAGCAAGCGTCCTAATCAACAGTTATGTATGATTATGAAAGGTCTTCATCAACTTGAATACCTGGAGCACTTGTTTTATCTAAGAGCAATTCTTCAAAGGCAGTGCCTAAGAATCCTGAGTAACCATCAACCCAGTCAATGTTGTTGGTTGCGGTATCAAGACTGTTCAAGCGAACAGTAATGAAGTCTTTAACGCTTGCAGAATTATTCAAGGCGTTAAAGGTTCCCTTGATCACAAAGTATGCAGTTTGACCTGCGTCAATTTGTGCGTCAGCACCTAAACTAGAGGTAGGCGCTGCTAAGGTTAAGGTACCAGTAGTATCTCCATCAGTGTCAACACCATCTAATGTTAACGCAACAGTACCACTAGACCCACTCCAACGTTGAATGGTTGCACCACTAATTGTGGTACTTGCTTGTTTTTCTACGTAGAACATAAATTCGTCCAACGCGAGTTTCAAGGCATCACCATTTGCACGTTCATTACTGTGGAGAGCAGTTTCAACTTTTAAGATAGCAATAATGTGTTCACTGGTTCCACTAATGTCTGCAGCAACCGTCAAATCTGGTTGTTGTGAGTTTCCGATAAATGAAACCATTGAAACATCAGTAATTTTAGATCCAGCAATAGTGAATTCTTTGCTATTTGCTGTTGTTGTATCTCCAGCTTCATCAAAGGTTCCATCGTTATCTGCGTCGAAAGTAATTTCTCCTGATGCAGTTACCTCGTCACCATCGTCAGCACCAAGAACGGTGTTAGATCCGATACCTTTAGCAACAACGTAATCAGTTGTCGCACTGTCCACAAGTAATTCAATAACATCTTGTGTTACAGCGGTATCACCGTCATCGTCGCCCATTGGGGTAGCGGTAACGTAGATATACCAATCTTGACTTCCTTCAGCAACAGTAACATTGATTGAATCAAATACTACCACGTCATTTTCGTCCATGCTTGCACATGCTACGAGGTTTTCTGCACTAAGTACAGTACTCTTGTAGAGACAGACACTTTGTACAGATACTTCTTCACCTGCGTTTGCATTTTTTAAGCGAAGATCTTCAATCATGATATCTTCGTATAATGCGCGTAAGCGAAGTTTACCAACCCACATACCAGATCCTGCTAAGAAGATGCGGTCTTTGTTAAAGCCAGCATCGGTGGTACGCATAGAAATTTGTAACGCACCAGCTTCTTGCAAGGTAACACTTCGGGTTGTTTCAAGTTCAAATTGATCTTGAATTGCAACACCAGCAGTATTTACGATAGTTGGATCATCTCCATCTGTATCATTTGCTTCTACAGTGTCCAATTGAATATGAACAGTTGTATTTGCAGTAAACACAGATTTTGTACTACCACGAACTTCAAAGTCTACACGATTTGCAGCACCAGCTGGTACTTCAAAGTCGAGATCATCGAAGTCAATAATAGAATCACCTAAGTCTGAACTATTTAAGGCTTGTTGACGAACCCATGTACCAGTTGTTTTATTCCAGGTATAGAGTGCGATTTCAGACCAGTTATCTTCATCAAAGTTTGCATTTACTTCTGTAGTATTACCTGCAGTTTCATGCGCACCTTCGAATTTCATACGGTCAACATCAAGTGCACTTGCAACAGATGCTTCCAATGAACCTTTGAAGAGAACAACACCTTCTTCTGTGAATACAGCGTTGCTGTCATTCATGTTGGTTGAGCGAACAGTTAATTCAGCACCTTTTACAGTAACTAATTTACCTGTAAAGCTTCCAATAGAGAAGTTGTCTACTGCGTCATTTCCTGGTTTGGTTTCTGCCACAACATTTGTGGTGTTGATGGTAGAGGTAACACGATATGAATCGTTGTCTCCAATGCCTGCAGGAAGGTCACCACGAAGGATGAAGGTACGAGGTTGACCAGCAACCAAGTATAATTCATCACTAAAGGTCCACAATTCACTGTCAGCATCGTTGTCACCACCAAGAGTCATGGTACCACTGTAAAGTGATCCATCAAGAACGTCAACCATTTCGAAGTCAGTTACGTCTTCGTTATTTGTTGCATCAGCATCACCGTTTTCTTCATCAATACCAAAGATTAAGGTAGAGATTTCAACATCAGTAGATCCAGCGCTTAAGGTTAAGCGACCAAATTCTACGTCATCACGGTCATCAGTAGTATCAAGTGCTACTGAAGTGAAACTGATATTTAACTCAGCACCATCAATGGTGGTTTGAGTTGTTCCATTATCTGCATTTGCATCAAAATCAGTTGATGTTACAGAAACACTACTCTTGTAGGTTAAACCAACAGCTCCTAAATCGGTTGATGCATCGAGAACCAATACAACGGTTTTATCAATACCATCAACGATATCACCCACAACTTTGAAGTCGTAGTTCTTACTCTTTTCCATAAGTAATGGTTCAGAGAGAACGAAACTTACTTGATCGTTTGCATTAATTTGTGCAGGACCAGCCAATTTGGTAGATCCACGATATAAGTGTAAGTTTGCAACATCATCATTGTTAGCAGTTCCTTTGTTTTCTAAGGTAATTGATTGCAATTCAACTTCTTCGACAGAGTTCATTGCTAAACGGAATTCTGCTAAAGTAACGTCATTGCTTCCAATTTTTTTGGTTTGTGTGTCAGTACCACGACCAGTAAGAGTTACTCCACCAACAGTTACTGCTACACCCAATTTTTCGTTTCCGAATACTGGAAGACCAGAAACTGCTCCACCAGAAAGGGTAAGAGATTCAACGCCAAGTGCGTTGTAAGTAGCAGCGGTGTCTAAACGACCTTTGATGGTCAATACTTTAGATGCACCTGCTGGGATTACCCAACCTTCTGGAATGTTGTAGTTCATGTATTTGTTTTCAGTCCATGAAGTACGAGTATTACCAAGTTTGGTAGCACCATCATACAAAGTAACTGATTCAAAATCACCAACTTGACCAAGTCCAGAACGGCCAATACGTACAGATGTTACGCGTGCTGCATCACTACCATTGTTTTTGAAAACAACTTTGGTGAATTCAACGTTATCAACGTTAACAGCAACAGTTCCACCTGCTGGAGTACTTGCACTCAAACTTAACGCAACTGCAGCATTACTTGCTGGAGGTGTGTTTGGATCAGTTGGAGTAGAACTTCCAGTTGTACGACCTGGGTTTGAAATTAATGATTCTGCAGTAACCGCTTGGTCAACTACTGAACCAACCCAAGATGTCCATTGTGCATCAGTAGCGTCCACTGCTTGTGCTAATGCACCAGCTGGCATACTACCTTCTACACGGTGAAGTTTTCCGCCCATCATAACGTATACAACGCCAGATCGACGAACGAGAGATCCTTCTACAGGAGCGTCTCCACTAAAATCAGTTGCTTGGATAGAGAAGTTTACCCAGTATGTAGGCAAGATGGTAGTAACGCGTTTAAACACGTTAGATCCCCAAAATGCTTTTGCAACTTCTTCAGAAGGAACGCGGTATGCTTTGTTTCCATCAGCAACAACGTACACGTTACGTGTTTCTTCATGGGTAACAAGAGTACCTGGGAAAGGACCCACCCAAATTGGCAATGAGCCTGGTAAATCATATGCATCAGCACATGTTGGGTCGATTGTTACAACGCCAGAGAAAACGGCATTGCCTTCACCACGGCGCCACATACGAAAATGTTTTTCGTGTTGGTACGCGCGTTTTTCTAAATTTTGATCAAGGTTGTATACAGCGCGTGCGCCGCGTACAACAAAGTCGGTTCCTGGGTCAAGTGCAGGACATTCTGCAGCTTGTACAGATGCTGGCATAAGAGCCGCAACACCCATACTCCACAAAATTGTCATGAGCACAACAGACCAGGTAAATGCTTTTTTACTAAATTTAATCACGTCTGTCATAAGTAAGTATACTGCTTATCTGAAAGCGTTTATTCCTATAAAAGGAACAAATCTTCCAAAATAAGGAATTTTTATTAGCATATCATTCCCTGGAATTCCAGAGTCGACTTTTCTAATGATATGTTCTCCCTTGCGGGAGGCTGCTCCCCTGCCCGGTAGATTTGGGCTACCGTATGGCAGTCGCTTTCCATTCGCCTCATCGGCGGATAGAAAGCAGAGCCATACAGTACTGGGAGCTGTATATAATCTTCTATTAACGTGTGTTTTTACAAACACAGGGATGATGCCGATACAATCGAAGCGACTATCGTCATCACTACCTGTATTTATAATGTTGTTGCTGGCGCAGGCAGGGTCGTGGTTGGTGATATTACCGTAGTTGTTGCGGCAGGCAGCGTGGCAGTGGTTGATGGTTCAGTATTGGTTTTAATCACTTCTCGTACATTAATTAATACCGCTTCTGTTTCTTGGGCAATCGTTTGTAATTGTTTCACCGCTTCCACGGCTTTTCCTACTTGATTTTCTCCGAGTAATTCTTTTACCTGTGTAACCGCCGTATCTGTTTTTTGCGCACTTTCACTTAATGTTTGTATATCTTTTTCTACTTGTTGCTGTACAGATACAGGGGTAGACGATACGTTATTACTGGTTGAAGAGGCTGTGGTATCACTCATTGCTGGTGTTGTTGATCCTATCACCGCTTGCAGGGTGGTTGTGGATTGTTGTTCAGAAACAATCACTTTTGTATCTTCAATCACTTGTTGTTTTATTGCTTCGGCTTCTTCTAAAATAACCACAATTTTTTCTTCTACTACTTGTTGAATTTCTGTGACTTCTTGTGCTCCTAAACTATCCGTTGGCTGATCAATGAGTTCTCCTAATACGACCAACCCATCAATCCCTGCTAACAATACATCTTGTCGGACCGCGGTTACTTCTTTTACCGTCGCGTCTGTTGTCGCAGCACCATCGGTTACTTCTTTTAATGATTGTGCAATGGTCGTGGTTTCTTTCGTTAAATCTTTTGCTAACACCGTTCTATCTGCTTCTTGTGCATTATCTAATGTTTTTTTTGCAGAATCTACTTGCTTTTTAATTTTTTTCAATTGTTTTTCAACGTCTTTTTGTTCAGATGATCCCGTAGCAACTTTTCGTTGTAACTCTTGTGCTTGATAATTTGCTTCGTCGAGATGTAATTTGCCTTTTGCTTTTGCATTTCCGGTTACGGTCACCATTGCCACTTTTACATTAAATAACAGGTCTCGTGGTAATGGACTTGCACTCGCAACTAAACCACTGGTTGCTAATCCAACCACTAATACCACAGCAAACGCTCCTCGAAACGCAAGCACACGCTGGGTAGAAAACATGCTACTCACCACATGCTGTACACGAACTAACACAGGCACCTGTTGTTCTTCGGTCACGGTATTTTTAATTTGCGTGAGCAACCGTTCTTTATGCGAAACAACCCAGTTTTGTGATGGGCGCAAAGAAGCATGTTCTTGCTTTAACGATCTTAATTGTTCACGCAATCGTTTGTTCATATATTATATATGGTGGAGTTCTTGCAATTTTTTTGTGGCTCTATGCAATAATACGCGCACCGCGGATGGTTTTTTTTCTAAAATACGACAGATTTCTGACATGCTCATTTCTTCCACATATCTGAGTAAGAGCACATCTTGATATTCTTGTTTTAATGAGGTAAGTGATGCAAGGAGCTGCCGATACTCTTCTTTTATATGAATGTCATGTTTGTGAGATTCATCAGGGAGTTGTTCGGCTTGATCGAGCGAGGTTGTTGGCTTTTTGGCTCGTTCTCGGTAGGTATCAATAATACAATTTCTTGCGGTTCTATATAATAATCCGCTTAAATGCGATACAGATTTTCCTTTTTCAGAAATAAGATATTGCCAGACTTTTAAAAACACATCACTGGTTATATCTTCTGCTTCTTGGGTATTATTTACTTTAAAAAACACAAAGCGATATATTTTCTCAACATACACATCATACATTGTTGCATAGGCATCTGCGTCTTTATGAACACTAATCCTGTACAACAATGTTTTTTCTTGAATTATGGTGTTGAGGCTCTTCATATAAGAAGACGGGGATTTAAGAAAAATGTTACACTTTAATCAATCTCACGATATTCAATAAAGATACGTCTGCGCCAAATCGCGTAAATCTTAGCAGAAAACAGCGAAATAATCAAGGTTACGAGGGCTACTATACCATATTTTTTGTTCGTTGCTGCGTACATCACGGAAGGAAAACAGCCATCAAGTCTATTCGTGTACTCGGGTGAAATGACATTTTTGTATACACTAGTCTATACAAAAACTACATACCGCTCATAAAAACTGCTTGACAAACACTCGATACTATGATATGTTTGTATACGCTAGTATATACAAACTTTCTATGAATCACGCCTCTTTATCCAATGATTCTCAAAAAGAAATGATCCGTGTCTCTATTTCAGAGGCAGCACGCTTATTTGGCGTAAGCCAACAAACGATTCGCCGCGCCATTAAACAAGAAGAAGTTATTTATATTGTCGTTGCTGGCCGCTATAAAATTCATTTTGAAAGTCTGGTCAAATGGTCTCAAGAAAAAACCACTGTTCGAAACAAAACCAATAAAAGCGGTATAGGACAATATGTCAGTAAATGGAATATTAACAATAAACTATACTCTCCAAGTAAAAAATTGGTTAAACCATCACCCCCGCTCGCTGATGAATCAGCCGATAGAGCCTCATAATCATGAGGCTTTTTTACTTTTCTGTCAGAACAGTATAGCATATTTCGAGTTCTATTAAAAAACCTGCTATACTAGCATCACTCTTTTCTCTCCCCTTTTTTATGAAATACGTAGAACAACACCTTACCAAACACCAGCTGTTTCATGCACCACACAAATGGTTTTTAGCATTCCTGTCTTCTCCCCTGCATGTAGCTGAACGCCACTATCAACAAAAATATCATCTTACTTTTCGTCATGCAAAAAAATTATTTTTCTTTGACCTCTTACTGCTTGCAAGTATTGTTGCTCTTATTGGCAGTACTATCTTTTGGTTTCACTATGACCCCACGGTAACCTCTCTCGTGCGGTTAGAACTTACGAGTAACCAAGACCGCATTCAAAGTGGTGAACCAAATAGCTACCGGCTTCATATAACAAACAATAGTGATGTCACGCTTGTGAATCCTCGCGTTGCCCTCAACTTACCTGCGGGTTTTGTTATTAATAGCAGTACCTTGCCAGAAACATTTCACATAGAAGATCATGTTATTCATATAACCGATATTGTTCCCGGTGGGTCAACCGCATTTACGGTTGATGGTATTATCTATGCCATTCCCAATGAAGAAGATCATATTACCGCTACTCTTTCGTATACCCAACCAGGCCGTACTGAAGAAGAAATTAAAATTGTCCGTATTGTGCAAAATCTCCCTGACTCAGCGCTCAGTATACAAGCAACCCTGCCTTCCACCATTATTGCAAACACCCCAGTCCCGATAGCTATTATCATAGAACACAAAGGATCCACGGCTATTCCAGCACTCTCATTACCCCTTTTTCTTGGTTCTGGTATGACATTGAGCAACGTTACCAGTACTCTGGGTGTTATTGATAACAATACCCTTACTATTCCCCTTCTCCCGCCAAACACCCCGGTGACGATTCGCGGGGAGGTTACCATTACTGTTTCAGACGACATCACCGCTGTCCCACTACGCATTACTCCAAGCATTTTGGTAAATAATACGACTATTCCACAAAATTCTTTTGAACAAATCGTTCAGGTCGTGCACCCTGCCATACAAATTGCAGCCCGTGTCGGAGATACCGCTCTTTCTCCTGGAAAACAGACCATTCTCACGCTTGATATCACCAATACTGGGGACCAGGCGTTTGAAGCACTGGAATTACAACTGCCGCTCGACGAGCACATCAATATGACCGCATTTCGTCAGGAAAATATTGGCAGTTATAGAGGGAATACCTTTGTGATGACAGAAAATCATTCTGCTGCATTAGCCAATCTTGCTCCAGGCAGTTCACAAACAATACAAATTGTGCTTCCTCTCAGAACCGTATTACGTGGTAACAATCTTCGATTATCGTTTTCTCCGACTATTTCTGCCGTAGTAAGCGGTATAGCAGAGCAACGACGCATTCAAAAAACTGCGACAAGCAATGCAGTTATGGTTGGCACGCATCTCTCTATTATGGCAACCAGCCGCTACTATACCAATGAAGGCGATCAATTAGGACGTGGTCCTCTTCCGCCACAAGTAGGAAAAGAAACAAAATACTGGGCCATTATTAGAATACAAAATACCACCAGTCGGGTACGTGATATGGTATTAACTACCCGACTTCCCAATACGGTAGTCTGGACAGATCGTCATAGTGTCAGCCACGGAACACCTCTGCAATATACAGCAACAAATAGATATATTCGCTGGGATTTACGCGAAATACTCCCTGGACAAACCGTGAGTGCAAATATTGAACTTGCGATTACCCCAACAGAAGCAGATCGCGGAAAAGTACTCCCCTTACTATTACCTATTCAAGTAGAAGGCTTTGACACCTTTATTGAAACACAAATCGTACAAGAACACAGTGGGATTGATACCTCGCTTGCAGAAGATGTCATTGGACAAAAAAAAGGAATTAGTGTTCAGTAACCGATTGTATGCAACTCCCTTACCGCAAACCTGGCAAATACACCCATCAAACACGGGATAATATATTAAGCCAGCAAAAATTTGAGGCCTTACAAAAAAAATTAGACCGCCTCTATGCAGAACGCCCTGCTGCTGCACAAGAAGTAAGTCGCCTAGCAGAGATGGGTGATTTTTCTGAAAACGTTGAATATCAATTAGCCAAAGGTCGGCTGCGTGGAATCAACCAGACTATTTTAGAATTAGAGGCGCAACTGAATCATGCGCAGATTATTTCTCCTCAACAAGACAACAACCGCGTGCAGATTGGTCATACCGTTACTATCATGAGTGATACGGCAGAGCAACGAAGCTATACGATTTTAGGATCAGCAGAAACGAATCCGGCAAAAGGTATTATTTCTCATACCTCTCCCTTGGGGAATCTATTACTTGGCAAAAAATTGGGAGAAACAATTACATTCAATAAAAAAATTTTTACTATTGTGGAAATCAATTAACAAACGATGTTGATTTAGGATACATAATTAATAAACAAATTTGTTAATTGCTAATTGTTAAATGTTAATTGCTCGGCTTGACAAAAGCTCGTTTTTTTTGTGTACTGCGGTCATGGCAATACTGCCATATCCACCAAGGAGCAACGCATGATCTTCCTGATCACAGGTATCAACCACGGGGACAGGGTGAAATACTTCAGCACCTTCCCGAAACAGCGACCTCCAATCAGCACTCAAGCAAAGACAGATGCGGGCTGGGTCGCGCTGCCGAGACCAACCTTCTGGACGTGGGTGTTTTCACGGAGCAGCGCCAAGGCGCTCACGGCCTGGGAGCGGCTGTTTCAGGGGCTTTCTTCCGACCAGGAAGAAGCGGCGTTCACCGACATCTTCGACGCGGCCATCGTGGCGGGCATCGCCGATGATGACTTCTTGATGCCCCGGGGCTTCGAGAGCATCACGCATCCGCGACTGATTGGCGAATGCCGGCAGATCCACCAGATCCACAATGACGTGTTTGGCGCGATTCTGTGGGAGTTCTTCAAATTCGGACTCACGCGCCGCCGCTAGCCGCAGGATTAGCCACTGCACAAAAAAATAGGAGGGTGGGAGAGCTGGACTCTCCCCCAGCCCATTTTCATTTGTATCAATCTTCGTTGTCATAAAAATGAAAACAGGATAAAAAACCCTGCACCGTTCTAGTGCAGGGTTTTTTGTTTAAGATTTTCAATATAATTTAAATTAAATAAAAAATTTTATTCTGAAATATTTGCTAGATAGCCTAATTTTTTGATAGCCTCCACAATACTTTCTTCAGAAATTTTACTCTCATCAAAAGTAACCGTTGCGTTACTTTTCGCATAATTTGTACTAGATTCTTTAACTCCCATATCTTCAAGCTCCCCGTCGATATTCATCGCACAACTGGTACAGTGCATCCCCTCAATGTTGATCTGAATCTTTTTTTCCATATAGATTATATAACAGTAATAATGCCTTTATACATTCCCATACTACAAGAAAAAACAATATTTCCCGCTTTCGACGGCGCCGTAAACTCAATGGTACGTTGTTGACCAGGAGCGACTATTTCTTGAATACCCAGTTTGGGAATTGTAAATGCCTGAGCACAGGTATATGCATCATCATTTTCAATATGCAAGGTAACTGTGGATCCAGCTTTTACAAATATAGTATTTGGACTGTATCCAGACGGTTGAACCTGGATCGTAACCTCATCACTAGTAGAAATTGGTGTTGAAAGCTCTGCTTTAGCCTCTCCCCCAATATTAAATCCACTTAATACAAGCGCACCTTTTACGTTATATAATGCCAAAAGAATAATAGCAACGGCCGCAACCCTAAAAAATTTCTTTTGGTAAGCATCACCCAATTTTGTCGCAAAGTACCCCAGAATAAAAAACAAGGGTGAGGTTCCAAGGACAAAGGCAAAAAGAATAGCCGCACCATAGAGTGGACTTGCTGATCCAATAGAGAGTGCCATCATGGCTTGTGTCGTACCACAGGGAATAAATACCGTAAACGCACCAAGCAATGCTGGAGCAAAGAGGTCTTTACTCTTTGAGGTACTTCGCACAAGACGAGTCAGAAATTTTGGTGGCTGAATAACAACATAACGGAAAATTGGATGAACATTCAAAAGATTCAACGCGGTACCGATCATAAAAATTGCAACCACAAATTGCATAATGGCTTGTGCTTTAATTGAGAGTTGAAAAAGAGACCCAAACCACCCCAAAAGAAACCCTAAAAGCGTATACGCAACAAGTTTAGCTAGTATAAAGTAGAAGATTGGTTTGGCATTCCCCTGTGTTACTCCTTCTTTGAGGCGTTCTTCTTCTCGTTGTGCAATAGTACTCGCTAACAATCCTCCTTGTGTCGCAAGACAGGTTAATCCACCCGTAATAAGTCCTGTGATAAAAATAACAATAAGATTAGTATTTTCCATATATAAAAATTAAAGCTTGCGTTGTTTTAAACGTAAAGAATTTAATACAACAGAAACAGAACTAAAGGCCATGGCCGCACCAGCAAATACAGGATTGAGAAGCCACCCAAAGACAGGAAAAAACAATCCTGCAGCAAGGGGTATACCAATAATATTATAAATAAACGCCCAAAACAAATTTTGTTTTATTCCTCGCATCGTTATGTTAGAAAGTTTTATCGCCTTGACGAGCTTGGACATGTCTCCGTGTAGGAGTGTAATTCCTGCTGATTCAATTGCTACATCGGTTCCTGTTGCCATAGCGACTCCAACATCTGCTTGAGCAAGCGCTGGAGCATCATTCACCCCATCTCCTGCCATAGCAACAATTTCACCTTTTTGTTGTAATTCTTTAATTTTTTCTAATTTGTCTTGAGGCAACACTTCTGCAACGACTTCATCAATTCCTGCTTGATCAGCGATAAAACGGGCGGTATGTTTATCATCACCTGTTAACATAATAACTTTTATCCCAAGCTGATCTAATTGTTCAACAGCATCTTTTGCTTCAGGCTTTATCTTATCTGCTACCATAACAATACCCAAAACGCTTTCTTTATTTGCCAACATCACAGGCGTTTTTCCTTGCTTCGTTTCTTCAAGAAATGCTGTCTTATCAAATGAAAGATGTGTATCAGCAATGAGCGTACTATTTCCAGCAACATAGACAACCCCCTCTACGTTTCCTGTTATGCCTTTTCCTTTAACGAGTTCAAACTCTTGAACTTCTGATATGTTAAGCGATCGTTCTTTTGCATAAGAAATAATTGCATGTGCAATGGGGTGTTCTGAGCGAGATTCCAAAGCAGCAAGAGTAGAAATAATTCTTTCTTCAGACATATCAGCAAGTGCTTTTACTGACACCACCTCGGGTTTTCCTTTTGTTATCGTGCCTGTTTTATCTACCAAAAGAGTAGTTACTTTATGAAATTTTTGAAGGGTTGCAGCGTCTTTAATAAGAATTCCTTCTCGTGCACCTTTTCCAACACCTACTATTATGGCTGTTGGGGTTGCAAGACCTAAGGCACAAGGACAGGCAATAACAAGAATCCCAACAAAAGAAGTAAGCCCATACGAAAGCGCTTGTGAAAAACCAACATATTGTGTCCCAATAAGCAGCCACAGCGCAAGTGCAACACATGAAAGCACCATTACTATAGGTACAAAGACAGAAGAAATTTTATCTGCCAATGCTTGAATTGGCGCCTTACTGCCTTGCGCCTCTTGAACCATACGAATAATAGAAGATAAAAAAGTTTCTGACCCAACTTTTGTTACGCTAAAGGTGAAGCTTCCTGACGTATTCATCGTGCCCGCAACAACCGTATCCCCTATTTTTTTTTCCACGGGCATAGGCTCACCCGTAATCATTGATTCATCAATAAAAGAGGATCCTTCAACAATAACACCATCCACTGGAACTCTTGAGGCAGGTTTTACAATAATACTATCATCATGTTTAACATCAATAATAGGAACTTCTATTTCCTGTCCATCTCGGATAATAAGCGCAGTTTTTGATTGAAGATTGAGAAGCTTTTCAATAGCATCACCTGTTTTAATCTTTGATGTCGCCTCCAAATATTTTCCAAGAGTGATAAACGCAATAACCACGATCGTAACATCGTAGTAGCTGTGCTCTACATTAATATACGGAGCAAGTGATTCTTCAAATGCTGAAACAATAAAACTATACAAAAATGCGACCAATGTTCCAATACCAATAAGGGTATCCATGTTTGCTTTACCGTAACGCAAAAAACGATATACCCCAAGAATGTATGGCTTACCGACAATAAAAAGCGTATAGGTTGCAAAAATGGGAAGAAGATGGTGAAAAAATTCTTTTAGCACGTTAGATGGTTCAGCAAGTATATCTAGTTGCCCAAATATATCCCAAGCCATTAGGAGTATGCTAAACATCGCCAAAGGAATTACTGACATAACCTTTATTCTAAAATCTTTCATTTCTCTTTGTTTTTCCTCTTTAGATTGGTTTGCCCCTGCATGTACGGAATGATTTTCTGTTTGGGCCATCACCAGAGAGTACCCGAGAGGTTTGATGGCTTCTGATAGATGATGCGAGTTCGTTTTACTTTCATCAAAGGCAACCGTTGCTGTTTCTGTACCATAATTTACTTCTGCATTACTTACTCCTTCAATCTTCTTAAGCTTTCTTTGAATAATATTGGAGCATGACGCGCAATGCATCCCCTTAACAGAAAACGTTTGTGTTTTGTAAAGCATATACATGATTAAGTAAGTAAACGATACGATAGGATTACGTTTTTCTTATAATGCCCATAATTTCTTCAATCGCTTTTTTTTCTTCTCCATCTCTTATGGCGTCTGCAGCACAAGTATTAAGGTGATTTTCTAAAATAAGATGATCGACTTCTTTGAGTGCTTTTTGCACCGCTTTCGATTGATGAATAACATCAACGCAATAGGCACCATCTTCTACCATGGTTAAAATTTTTTTCATATGACCAAAAGAAATTTTTAGTCGATGCGTAATTCGTTCTTTTTCATTTTTTGGTTTATACATAGAAATAAAAATAATTTATTATATATCCCCCTATAGGGGATATTACACCCGCTGAGAAAATGTGTCAAATGTATATAAACAAAAAGCGGCCTGTTGGCCGCTTTTTGTTTTAGCTCGGGGACAGGGATTCCCCCTCACTCCGTTCGGGTACCGGGGCGCTGCGCACCGCCCCGACATTTAGTCGGGGCTCTCGCGCCCTTCGAATCCCTTTCACTATCATAAATATAAATACACCCATATGGGTGTATTTATATTTTGCTCGGGGACAGGGATTCGAACCCCGATAACTAGGACCAAAACCTAGAGTCCTACCGTTAGACGATCCCCGACTGTGTTCGCCGTAGCTTTAGCGTAGGCGGTATATCCTATATAACTTAGACAACTACGTTCTAAGGTACTTCCTCATTGCTAACCCACTGGTGGCAATCGTTAAGAAGAAAACCACGATACATTGAGTCGCTATGAGCACCAGTATATGAGACTCAACGTAATTTGTCAAGAATGCCTCTTTATTCAATAATACACTCACATAGGGGTCTAAAAAGCGAATGACAAAAAACATAATCCCAGTTGTTATCGCAACACTCAGGATGGTAAATAAAACTGATTCTACAATATACGGACCACGCACAAACCAATCTGTTGCGCCGACCAATTTTTTAATACTAATCTCTGTTCTTTGGGTATAAATGGCGACGCGTACAGTATTAAAAATAACAAAGAAGGCAATAATGGCAAACAAGGCCGTTAAGGCATATACCGCTTGTTCTACTTGTTTGGTAATGAGCGTCACTCGGCTAATGGCTTGCTCTGTGTCTGCAAAGGTTTTTGCTTCAATAATACCGTCATACTCCGGAACATTTAACGCATCAATAACCTTTTTGTAATCTGCTGGATCACGCGTTTTAATAATCATGGTGGCGCCAAGCGGATTATCTGCTAATTCAGACAAGGAGGCAATAATATCTGGATTATCTTTATGTGTTTCACGAAATTGTTCTAACACTTGTTCTTTATTGTAATAGCTTACATCGGTAACTTCTGGAAAGGCAGTAATATATTGGCGCATTTCTTCTATACTGTCATCTTTTGCTTCATGATGAAAATACACACTCACATCTATTTGCTGTTTCACGGTTTCAATAGTCTGGTCAGTAAATACCCGCACAATAATAAGGGTATTGATAGACAATAACATGAGAATAAGAATCAGCAATGTCATGAAGGACAAGCTCAGGTTACGCACCATGTCCTGCAACGCAAATCGGATAATACGAAGAAAAGAAATCATATATTACAATTGATATTTACCACTTTTTTCATCGACCACAATGCGGCCATTATGTAAGGTAATCACACGACGACGCAATTGATTCACAATATCTTTATCGTGCGTTACCAATACAATCGTCGTGCCAAAGTCATTAATTTTTTTCAAGATATCAATAATCTCTTGAGAATTAATCGTATCCAAATTCCCTGTTGGCTCGTCGGCGACCAAAATTTTTGGCCGATGCACTAAGGCTCGCGCAATAGCAACCCGTTGCTGTTCTCCACCAGATAATTGATGCGGGTAACGATCTATTTTTTTATCAAGCCCAACAATTTTTAAGACTTTGGGAACCACATCTCGAATCCGACTCGTCGGTGTCCCAGATACTTGCAACGCAAAGGCCACATTTTCTATCACAGTTTTTTTATCGAGTAATTTAAAATCCTGAAAAATAACCCCAATTTGACGGCGCAGCAGTGGAATATCGCGGTATGAAATTTTGGTAATATCCCAACCTCCCACTTCTATTTTTCCACGGGTGGGTTTTTCTTCCGCAATAAGGAGTTTGATGAGCGTTGTTTTTCCGGTACCACTTTGACCAACAATGGAAACAAATTCACCTGCGTCCACAAATAAGTCAATATCTTCTACACCAACGCTATCTTTTGTATATTGTTTTGTAACATTCGTTAACGTAATCATACGTATATCAGTATAGCACATATTTTTTTTGCAGAATATATGTTTCAAGACTCAGTTGACAAACCACCATAAAAAGCGGCATACTACAGCATACATTTAAGCAAAAATATATGAATGACATCATTACCAAGTATCGTGAACAGTTGATCATTGCCGGTATTATTGTATTGGTATTCATTGTGAGTATTCTTATTACCAATGCAAAAAAAGAGACAATGACTGTTGATGGCAATTCCACCTCTCCTTTTGCAGAAGGCACCGCAGTGGAACGTGACAACACCATGACTCTTCCAAAGAAAAATGAAGACGCCCCAGCAACCGGAGGCAACAATGCCGCGCCAGTTGTTTCAGGAAAACATTTAAAAGCAAATCCAGATACCTATCAAAAAGCATTAGCGACCTACGGAGATTGGCGTATCCAAATAGAACATTGTAAAACCATTCCTACCAACAAAATGCTGGTAAAAAATGGCACGACAGTGTTATTAGATGGATTCTCTGCAGACCCACAAAAAATTACGATTGGAACAAAATCAATTATCTTGGACGGCTACGATGCGCAACCATTTACCATTAGCGTCAAGAATCCACCACAAACAATTTACTTATCTTGCGAACAAACCGGAACACAACAATTTAATGCCTTAGAAATTAACGTGGTTCCATAAGAAAACAACCATGAGAGATTAAAAAACCCTGACACATGTGTCGGGGTTTTATTTTTTCACAAAACGATGCCGTTGTTCTCCAATCTCTACATACATACGAGTATATACAGAGATTGGGTGGCATCGTCTTGGGAAACGAGAATTGCCGCCCTGAAAGGTGGGATTCTCTCGTTTCAGGTGGGAAAATCAGCCGTAGATGCGGGCGTATAACCGCATCACCCGAGCGTTGAACGCCGGATCTTCGAGCATTGCCTGCCCAATGAAGATGATATCGGTGCATACGGTTGACTGGGCCCGGTTCAGCTCCTTACCGATATCAGCTTGGGAGGTCGTGCCCCGGCCATTGTTGTACATGAGCCAGGCAACCACTTTCGTGGCAAACACAGCAGGTTTGCGGTGTTCATGACCCAAAATATGTGCCACAGGCTGCTGGAATTCCTGTGCCACCAGCAGCACAATCCCCTTGGGGGTCTGGTAGCTGGCAGGAAGCAGCTGGTCATACAAACGCCGGTTGAGACGCCAGATATTCCCATGTGCCCCTTGTTCGCTCACGAGGGTGAGGATATCCTGTTCCACCAACAGTGCAAAGAAGGCGCTCACCGCTTCTCCCTTCTCCGGTGGAATATCTTTCAGACACAGGCGATCTCCCGTACCAGCCATCTGTGTGAACTGTTGGAACAGCCGGAGCTCATCGTAGCGGAGCTGCTGCAGAAAACGACGCAATCCAAAGCTAATTGACATGCTATCCCTCCTTACGTTCCGGAACTTCCGGTTCAGTTGTGCAGCTTATCTATCATAAGCAAAGAAAAAAGTCAATCATGGAGGGTTGCCTTTGGGATATATAAAAAGCAGCCTGGTTAAGACTGCGTTTATATAATGATGGCTTGGCGTTGTATACCTGACAGTATTTACATTCTTTTTTTCTCCCGACTCATAATATACACCGCCGCAATACTTGCCCCAAGCATATTAAAAATAAGGTCAAGTGAAGTATTGAGATATCCCCCAACATTTGTTTCTGGAACAATAACGGTTGCAATAAATTCTAGTGTTTCGTTCAAGGCACCGGCTCCCATACCAATCATCACAATCAAAATACCAATTGTTACCCGATTATATGTTTCTTTCAAATACGGTCGAATAAGCTGCCAGCCAACAACGGTTGTCACACCAAATCCAAAGGCATGCACCAGTTGATCATATTTTAAAAATATCGGAATAAGTTGCACATTATACAACACACTGCCATTCACCGGGATATTTCCCCCCATCATATGAATAAGCCCCCAGACAGAAAGCCCCCACAACACCCCTGGTGTTAAGCCAAGTGTTTGATGTTTTTTAAGCAGGAGAAAAAAGAAAAACCCAACAATCGACACATAAAATAAAAATTCCCAATTTTCTCGATACACAGCGAATGCACCAAACAGGGTGATATAGATAACGTTAAACAAGAGAATAGTTTTTATTTGTTTTGTGAGGGGCATAAAAACATATATTAAATAAGAAGTCCATGTATGAGATACTACAAGAAAACAATATTCAGTTCGACATATACAAAAACCTATACTGATAATTTTTTACTTGTATATGCAGAAACCAGAGATACGAATAAAGAACTAATAATTTGCGGAATCCCCAATATACCATAGAGTACTCCTACCACTTTCCAAAGTATGTTCCAATCTGTTTCTGTTTTTTCCCAAAATCCAGCACCTGTCATGCCAAATAATATAAACCCAATCACGACAGTAACGCTTAATACTACTCCATATCGCCAGGCATACCTCCCTTGATTCACTAACGCAAGATAGGCAGCAATGAGTTGAACAAAAAAGAATGCCCAAAAGAATATCCAGCGAATAACAGGAAGAAAGGTATTAGCGGTGTCATTAAGCCCTTGGTAATAGCCCTTTATAATAAATATAGGAATGATCGATAGAGGTCCAAGCGTTATAAGAACAATCCCTAACCCTAAGAGACCATAGCGAAGAGATTGTTGCATTTGTTTCCATAGTGTTAATCGAGAGAGAAACACACGCGGCACAACTATTTTTTTTATCTGAATCTGCATAAAAGGAATAAGGGGTATATTGGCACTATACTATCAAAAGTAGGAGAAGAGTTCAACCATGCGAAAGAATACAAAAAACAGCCCTTTTAAGACTGTTTTTGCGATTGTGAGCCGACACCCAGGATCGAACTGGGGACCTCATCCTTACCATGGATGCGCTCTACCGACTGAGCTATGACGGCGTATTATCAACGAAAAAAAGTATATAAGATAATTGCATATCCGTCAATCCCTATAAAAAAACCCTGACAGAATCAGGGATTTTTTGAAGATATATAGAAAAAAACTATTTTTTTACTTCACATTTGCAAGCGCCATCTTTACAATGACAATCTCCACAACCGCCATCACCACAAGACATATCATCTGCTTTTGTGCCCCAGTTGCCCTTACACATCTTGCATTTGCAATGAAAGATAGACATAACCGCAGCAACACCCACAAGAATGTATACGGCTCGTTCTAACCAAGCAACAGAGCCAAAAAGTGCATTTACGAGGTTCCAATCAAATAACCCAATAAGACCCCAATTAAGACCACCAACAACCAATAGGGTTGCGATCACTTTTGACCCAATACATTTTTTCGCCATCATAGACAATAGAATTAAATATATAGCTCTAGTATACGTGTATTTAAGCTAATACGTCAATCGCTTGTTGCAAGCGCTGTATGGTTTTTTCTTTCCCTAATACGGCTGCGATCTCAAAGGGACCAGGCGAATTTTGCTGCCCAGAAAGGGCAGTGCGCATGGGCCAAAGCACATTTCCTACCCCAAGCTGTTCTTGTTGAATCCAATTCTTGATACTGTTTTCAATATCTTCTTTTGTCCAAGCAAGCATGGTATCCATCTGTGTGACTAAGAGCTGCAATATTTCTCTTGATCGTTCTCGCGTATCTTTTTTCCACACCAACAGTTCAGGGGCATACGATAACGTATCTTGAAATATAAATGACAGGGCTGCTGGAAATTCTGCTAAGGTGGTTACCCGCTCTTGTTCTAAAGGAATAACACGCGCAATGTCTTGTTCAGAAAGAGTAAATCCGGCTTGATCAAAAAACGGTTTTGCTCGGCGTGCGACTTCTTGTGCAGAAGATTTCATCAAGTATTGTTTATTATACCAATCCAATTTTTCTCGATTAAAGACGGCGGCGGATTTTGATATTTGATCTAAATCAAAGGCAACAATCAATTCTTCTAATGAAAAAATTTCTTGTTCTGTTTTGGGATTCCAGCCTAAAAACGCAACAAAATTGAGCAAGGCTTCTATTAAATATCCCTTTTCCAAAAAATCTTTTACCGAAACATCGCCATGGCGTTTACTTAGTTTTTGTTTTTGTTCATTCACGAGTAAGGGTTGATGCGCAAATACAGGCATGTCCCAGCCAAACATTTGATATAACAACACATGTTTTGGTGTTGACGGTAACCATTCTTCTCCACGAGAAACATGCGTAATTTGCATAAGATGATCATCGACCACCACTGCTAAATGATAGGTTGGGAAGCCATCTGACTTTAACAAAATTTGATCATCTACTTCTTTATTATCAAACGTAATGGTTCCTCGGACCACATCATGAAAACTCGTACTCCCCTCACTTGGCACCTTCATACGGACGACATACTCCTCTCCTTTTGCGAGCCGTTCTTCTACCTCTTCTTTTGAGAGGGTAAAACTATTTTTCATACTCGCCCTATCATAGCGGGTAGCTTGCTTGTTGAGACGTTGTTGTTCACGCATTGCCTCTAAGGCGTCTGCACTATCAAACGCATAATAGGCATGGCCTTGCGCAATAAGCTGATCAACATATTGTTTATAAATCGGTAAGCGGGCAGACTGAACATATGGGCCATACTCCCCTTTTTCTTCTATGCTTCCTTCTGCGGTCATATACGGACCTTCATCTGGGGCAATACCGGCAATAGCCAAGGTTTCAATAATATTTTCCATGCTCCCAGGAACAAAGCGTTCTTGGTCGGTGTCTTCTATACGCAAAATAAACTCACCACCATGTTTTTTGGCATACAAATAATTATACAATGCGGTACGCAAACTTCCCACATGAAACATGCCTGTGGGACTTGGCGGTATACGGGTTCTTACTTTTATCATAGCGATACTCGAGATAATACAATCCCGGCTGCAATAGCAACGTTGAGGGATTCTGCTTGGCCAATGCCGGGAATAGTGTAGCGCGCATGAAGCATTTTTTCAAGATCTGACGATAACCCATGGGATTCACTGCCAAAGACAAGACAATCACGCACAGAAAACACGATATCAGGGCTCAGTGGCCTGCCATGCAGGGTTAAGCCATGTACCTGATACCCATGCTGTTTTTGCAAATACCCCACATCCTGAATTATATTGGTTGATTGATAGAGTTGTACGTGAAACAAGGATCCCATGCTACTACGGACAGTTTTTTCGTTATACGGGTCTACACAATTTTCAGATAATAAAATATGAGACACACCAAACCAATCGGCAGTGCGAATAATGGTGCCCACATTACCCGGATCTTGCAGGGTATCTAAACAAATGACCGTTCCCGCCACATCAGCAAGTGATGCACTCGTCATATCACATACAGCTAACACGCCGGCAAATGTTTCTGTTGTTTTAACCGACTCTGCATCTTTTGCAGAAACAATACGAATTTCTATGCCTTGTTGTGCTGCGTCCATAATAAGCGTATGCAGCAGCTGTTGTTTAGATTCTTCTATCATAAGCAACCGAACTCGCTTTGCGGCAAGAGCTTCTTGCACCCCTTTTACGCCTTCAACCAAAAATTGTCGGTATTCATAGCGGTATTTTTTTTGTTGCAGTTGGCGAATTTTTTTAAGAGAAAGCATAGAAGAAATTATGTATGATTATGTTTCGAAAAATACAGTATAGGAAATACCACCACTGCCCGCCAAATACGCCGTATCCGTGTTGGCTGTTGTATCAATCGCCACAACCATTCTAATCCAAGCGCTTGCATCATGCGCGGCGCACGACGACGAGTACCAGCAAAAAAATCAATTGCTCCACCAATCCCCATAGCCACTCGCACACTCGGTAATTCAGCCACATGTTCATATATCCATTTTTCTTGTTTGGAATGACCAAAGGCGACAAACAATATATCTGGTGCAGCAGCAATAATACTATCAATAAGCTCTTCCTGCGCTGGTGCATCATAGTGCAAGATCAATCGTGTGGCGTCGTGCGGGGAGGGTTTTTCTGTAATTGGCATACCCGGATGCATGCCAGCAATAATAAGCGTAGGAAATTCTTGTTGCAGGGCTGCGGCTGCTTTTTCTAGCGTATGCCGGGTTCCTGTACCCAACAAAAAAATACGTTTTTTTTCCGCAGCAGCAAGTGCACAAATATCTTCCATCATATCTACTCCGGCATAGCGGGTAAGGTTTCCACGGGTCAGCAATGCGATCCCCTTTCCATCACAAATAGAAAGATGGGCCTCATTCAAGACTTCGCGAAAATACACATCTTTTTGCGCGGCTACCAACATTTCTGGATTCGGCGTCACAACCATGTGTGGCCTATCAGAACCCAAAAACGCCTGTACCTGTTGTATAGCAGCACTTGGTGACAAGGCATCAATTCGAACGCCAAGGATGGTCATAGGATATGATAGCTGACAGGTAACCCCATCAGCATATTCGGTATTTTCGCACAATTGACAACTTTTTTCAATCTGCTATAGTATTATCAGTCTATATAATAGAGTGATAATCTCTCTATTTACTCATTACTGATTACTCCCCTCCTATGCTTAACCCAAATAATTTTACCAATAAATCTCAAGAAGCGTTACAACGGGCCAGTCATATTGCGCATGAAAATAATCAACCCCATGTAGAGCCTCCTCACCTCTTTATGGCGCTATTAGAGCAAGAAGATGGGGTGGTGATTTCGGTACTACAAAAATTAGATGTCAATCTTATTGCTATTAAACGTGATGTGCAGGCAATGATCGATGTATTACCCAAACAGTTTGGTCATATCTCTGGCGGGCTTGGGCAGGTGCTTATGGGCCAAGCCATGCTTTTTGTGTTGCAACAAGCCCAAGAAGAATCAAAACGCATGGGTGATGAATATATTAGCGTGGAACATTTGTTACTTGCCTATGCAAAACAAAAAAATCCTATTAGCGACGCATTACAACGCGAAGGTGTGCAATACGATGATATCTTAAAAGTATTAGCGCAAGTACGTGGTTCCCAACGCGTGGATTCACAAACGCCAGAAAGTAAGTATCAAGCACTAGAAAAATACGGCATTAATTTTACTGAGCGCGCGCGTAATGAACAATTAGATCCAGTCATTGGGCGTGATGATGAAATCCGCCGGGTGATGCAAGTGTTATCACGACGAACAAAAAATAATCCGGTGCTTATTGGAGAACCAGGCGTCGGAAAAACGGCGATTGTTGAAGGACTCGCGCAGCGTATTGTGAAAGGTGATGTCCCAGAATCCTTAAAAGAAAAAGAAGTGATTGGTTTAGATATTGGCGCCCTTGTTGCCGGAACAAAATTCCGTGGTGAATTTGAAGAACGATTTAAAGCAGTCCTCAAAGAAGCCCGTGAATCCAAAGGAAAAATTATCTTATTCTTAGATGAACTCCACACGATTGTTGGGGCAGGATCAAGTGATGGGGCGATTGACGCAAGCAACATGTTAAAACCCGCCTTAGCACGTGGAGAAATTCATACCGTGGGCGCAACGACGCTGAAAGAATATCAAAAATATATAGAAAAAGATGCGGCGTTTGAACGACGGTTTCAACCCGTATTAGTAGAAGAACCAGAGCAATCTGATGCTATTGCCATTTTACGTGGGATTAAAGAAAAATATGAAGTGCATCATGGGGTACGCATTACGGACAATGCAATTGTCGCGGCAGTAGAATTATCTGGTCGCTATATTTCTGATCGCTTTTTACCAGATAAAGCGATTGATTTGGTTGATGAAGCAACCGCGGCCCTGCGTATGGAAATTGATTCTCTCCCTGATGATTTGGATAGAATGAAACGCCACATGATGAAATTAGAAATTGAAATTGAAGCGCTAAAAAAAGAACATGATGCGGATTCAAAGTCTCGCTTGCAAAAATTGCAACAAGAATTAGAAAACACCAGAGAAAAAAGTAATGAATTAGAAGTCCATTGGAAAAATGAAAAAGATATTATTACCAATATTCGTACCGCAAAAAAAGATATTGATACCTTAAAACAAGAAGCAGAAATTACCGAACGCCGTGGTGATTTACAAAAAGTTGCAGAAATTCGTTACGCACAAATTCCTGCAAAAGAAAAAGAAATCACCCAATTAGAAAAAAAATTAACTGCCGTACAAAAAGGCAGAGCTATTTTGAAAGAAGAAGTCACCGAAGAAGATATTGCGAATGTTGTTTCTCGCTGGACAGGAATTCCTGTATCCAAAATGCTCGAGAGTGAAACCAAAAAACTTGCTCGCATGGAAGAAGAATTATCTTCCCGAGTGGTTGGTCAAGAAGAAGCCATTTCTGCCGTATCGCATGCGATTCGTCGTTCTCGTGCTGGTATTTCTGAAGAAAAACGTCCTATTGGCTCATTTATCTTTATGGGTCCAACAGGCGTAGGAAAAACTGAACTCGCCAAAACCCTTGCCACGTTTTTATTTAATGATGAAAACGCCATTGTTCGGGTGGACATGAGTGAATACATGGAAAAACATTCGGTAAGTAAAATGTTTGGTGCAGCCCCAGGCTATGTTGGTTATGAAGAAGGTGGACAACTCACAGAAAAAATTCGTCGTCGCCCCTACTCGGTGGTATTGTTTGATGAAATAGAAAAAGCACATCCAGAAGTATTTAATGTGATGTTGCAAATTTTAGAAGATGGACAATTAACTGATGCCAAAGGAAGAAAAGTAAACTTTAAAAATACGGTTATTATCATGACGAGTAATGTGGGCTCTGAGATGATTATGCGCATGGGCAAAAGTGGTGAACTTGGCTTTGGCGAAAATAACCAAGGTGGCATGAAACATCATGAGGAAACTATTAAGAAAAAACTCATGGATACCTTACGCGAGCATTTTAAACCAGAGTTTTTGAATCGTATTGATGACATTATCATGTTTCACCCGCTTGATAAAAAACAAATTCGCCATATTGTTGATTTGCAAATAGCAGCAGTAATAGCGCGATTACAAGAAAAGAAAATTACCCTAACGGTTGATAAAAAAGCCAAAGATTGGTTGGGAGAAAAAGGCTTTGATCCACATCTTGGCGCCCGTCCACTGAAGCGCATTATTCAACGAGAACTCCTCGATCCTCTTGCGTTGCAAATTATTGAAGGGACTATTCAAGAAAATGATACGGTGTTAGTAAGTATTAAAGAGGATAGTATTACGGTTAAGAAAAAATAGGCATCAATATATATATTAAAAGCTCCTATAGTATAGGGGCTTTTTTATACTCCCTAAAAAAGTAAGACAAATTAACTAATCCTATCCCGCTACAGCATACAGGCAAAGAAAGCAGTCGCAGCGTAGGGTGCATCTGGCACCCTACGCGAGTTGCTTTCGTGCTTGTATGCTGAAAAGGGATCGTTAGGATATCCCCCCTAGCTTGACAAAAACCCCAATCTGCGCTAGGGTCGAACATCGTATTTCTCTCTAACTGGAGGTAAACAGAGGGATATGATCTATACACAACAGATCTCGGCGCCCCCCTCAGCGCCGAAGGAGAAACATCATGACAGAAAAATACACTCCAGCAGATTCCACTGAACCTCCCCCTCAGGAGTTTCCCGAAGAAGAACC
Organism: uncultured Gammaproteobacteria bacterium; assembly: GCA_964522435.1. Classification (GTDB taxonomy): domain Bacteria; phylum Patescibacteriota; class Patescibacteriia; order Magasanikbacterales; family UBA922; genus CAZFUL01. The sequence continues at coordinate 71,819 of CAZFUL010000002.1, read as the reverse complement.
TCCTCCCCTGAAGAAAACAGCTCCGTTTACCAAAGCCCAGAAGAACTTCCTCAGGGGAACGATGACGCTCATCTTCTGCACTGCCTGGTCGGCGGTGTTTGGCGCCCAGAATTTCTTCCCAATGCTCAGCGGGATCATCTTTCTGGGGGTGACGGTACATGCAGCAATCGTGTACCTCGGCACATTCCCTCGGCTCCCCTGGAAGTGGCAGGTCGGAGCATCCTTGCTCTTCGTGGCAACCGGTTTTATTATCTACCACAATTCAGACGAACACACGCTCCTGCGTCTGAACGCCGGGCTCGCCGACCCAGCGGGTGACGTCTTGGGACACTTTGTCCCCAAAGATTATGATGAAAAGACCGGAGCGCTCGTTGAACCAGAGGAAGAGAAGCCGCAACCCAGCAACAACGAGCGCAAAGACGCAAGGCGCTGTGGATCTCTTCTCTACGGGATCGTCAAGGAAGAGGACCCCGATACCCTCGGCCGCTATGCGGCGGTGTACGGCCTCAACTACACCGCGATGTTGCGGAACAACAGCCTCAATCAGCCCCTGTTTGAAGGGGCAGCAGAGGGCGGCCCCTACCCCTTGCAAGAAGGGGACGTCGTCTGCCACCCACCACCCGATTATCGAGCGGCTGAGGCTGATGACCCTGGGGTTGACGCCGCCAACTAAGGAGAAACCACGCAACAACCACATCCCACCCCGTTGCGTGCCATCCCCAGTGCATTTTTTTACAAAAAAATACTGGAGAATAAAAAATCCCTTCAACGCAAGCGCGTAAAGGGATTTTTTATTTTTGAAAAAGAGGTATTACTCAGGAAATATTTTATTTCCATCTTTATCGTACAAGAGTATCGCGAGTACTGGACAAGATTCTGCAGAAAGTTGCACGGTTTCATCATCATAACTATCTGGATCTACCACATACGCAAGATTTTCTTTATCCAGTTGAAATAATTTTTCGGTGACCACAACACAAGACCCAGCCCCAATACAGGCTTGGCGGTCTACCACAATGCGGCGAATTCTCCCCTCTTTTTTAATTCCTTGAGAAATTGATTCTGGTAAATCAGCAGGTACAACAATATCTGTTGCCTCATCTGCTTTTTTATTATTTTCATTCATGATGGTTTGCGCATCCATAGTGATAACCGAGAAATAAATATATGGGCAAAATATAGCAAAGCGGCGTAAAAAAATCAACTTATGGTTTAAGAAAGGGGTCATCAATCAATAGATCAATGTGCAAATAGGGTCCTTCATTGTTTTCTTCACTGTTTATCCGACGCATTGCGTCTTCCGGAGCCACATCAAAAAGAATGCGTTCATCATCTACTTGCACATTCGGAGAATTAGAACACCAACCCAAACAACCACAATAATCAACATCATAGTCGTTGTTAGCTGTACCAGCAGAAACGCCAGTATCTTTTTCTACTTGTTCCATCACCCGATTTGCCCCAAAGGCAGTGCAGGAACGGCTGTTACAAACTCGTATTTTTTTCATAATTTATATTCCCATCATTTCCCGCAAATTTTCTGGCGGTTTCCATGGTGGGTCAAAGGTAATTTCTAAATTCACACGAGAAAATCCCAGCTCATACATGGCATCTTTTACCTCTTGATTTAAGGCCGGACCAAACGGGCACACCGGTGTGGTGTAGGTCATAAGAATAGATACTTCTTTGTCACTCACCAATGTCACATTATAAATAAGACCAATGGTATAAATATCCAAGCCAATTTCTGGATCCATGACCGTTTCTAATTCTTCTATCACGCGTTCTTTTGTTATCATACTATTTTATGAGGCTTTTGCAATAAATGATTCATAGCCCGTCGCTTCAATTTCTTTTGCTAATTCTTTTCCACCCGTTTTAATAATGGTTCCTTGATACATAATATGCACGACATCTGGAATCACATAGTCAAGCAAGCGATTATAGTGCGTAATCAAGAGTATTGCGCGGTCTTCTCGACGATACGTGGTAATTCCTTCTGCAACAATTTTTAAGGCATCCACATCTAATCCAGAGTCTATCTCATCGAGAATGGCGTAGGTTGGTTCTATTAATAATAATTGTGCTAATTCCAAACGTTTTTTTTCTCCACCAGAGGCGCCAGCATGCAGCGAACGAGAGGCAAATTCTTTTCCTAAGCCAAGTTGTTCCAATACTGCAACCACTTTTTTATAAAATTTAATGGGATGTTGTTTTTCTCCTGTTTTTGATTCTACCACCAAACGCAGTAAATTGGTAACACTCACTCCTAAAATTTCTGGCGCATATTGCTGCGATAAAAACAGCCCACTTGTTGCGCGTTCATTGACCGGCATAGCAAGAAGATTTTTATTATCTATCATCACTTCCCCACGTTCGACGTGGTAGGCAGGATTGCCCATTAACACTTGCGCAAGCGTCGATTTTCCAGAACCATTTGGTCCCATAATCACATGCACTTCTCCCGGAGCAATATTAAGATCAATCCCTTTCAGAATTTCTTTTTTTTCTATCGATGCATGTAAATTGTTGATGTGTAAACTCATAGTTGTCCGACTGATTTTTGTAATGCTTTTAATCCCAGTGTGGCACAGTTAATACGATTGCTTGAAATATCTATGCCAAGCATCGCAACAAGATCTTTTTCTGTCAGCTGTAAAATATCCTCTTTTGTTTTTCCTGTTACTTCTTCGGTTAAGAGGGACACCGCTGCTTGAGAAATTGCGCAGCCTTGCCCCTGGTGAGACGCTTCTATATGTGTTCCATCGGTATATTTTACAAACAGATGAATCACGTCCCCACAGGTTGGATTGGATTCTGTCGCAGACGCCTGATGGTCATCCATATATCTTTTATTCAAGGGATGTCTGTACAGATCAAGAATAAATTCTTTGTAGAGAATATCTTCCATATGATTAAGTAAATATCTGTGTTGTTTTTTTGAGCGCAGCAATACACATATCAATATCTTGCCACGAGGTATAGATACCAACAGATATGCGATTGGTTCCTCCCAATCCTAAATACTGCATGAGTGGCATAGCACAGTGATGTCCACCACGGATACAGACCTGATCACGATTCAAAATTTCTGCCACATCATGGCTATGAATCCCGTCAATCACAAAAGAAACCACACCAATTCTATTCTCGCCAAATTCGGCACCAATGATGGTTAATCCCTCAATAGTTTTGAGTTCAGTACAGAGTTTTTCCGTCAGCGGCACTTCATGTTCAATGATGGTATTCCATCCCAGGGATTGAATAAAATCAACGGCTGCACCAAGTCCAATTGCCCCAGCGATATTGGGCGTTCCCCCTTCAAAACGGGCTGGAATATCCGCCCAGGTGGCATCTTGATAGCTTACTTCCGCTACCATATCTCCGCCATACATATAGGGTTCGAGCGTTTCCAGTCGTTCTTTTCTTCCATAGACTACGCCAATGCCGGTTGGGCCATACATCTTGTGTCCAGAAAAAACAAGAAAATCAGCATCTACTTGTTTTATATCTATCGGCATATGCGCCATCGCTTGTGCCGCATCAACAATAGTAATAGCACCATATTGTTTTGCAATATCAATAATGTCATTGGCAAGCGTAATCGTGCCAAGCACGTTTGATACTAATGAAAAAGAAACTATCTTGGTGTTTTTATCAATACACTGTTCGGCAGAACTCTTGGTTGGGGTATAGGTTCCAGCACGCGTTGCGGTCGGTACATCAAGGTCAATAAAACGCAACTCTACTCCCCGCTCTTTTGCCAGTTGTTGCCATGGGATAAGATTCGCATGATGTTCTGATCTGGTAAGAACAATATTATCTCCGGGTTGTAATTGTTGGCCTAAAGACTTTGCCAAAAAATTTAATCCCTGAGTGGTGCCAGAGGTAAAGATAATCTCATTCGGCGCTGCGCCAATAAAGGCTGCCACTTTTTGACGGGCGTTTTCGTACGCCTCAGTTGCTTGTTGACTGAGGTCATACAACCCGCGATGAATGTTTGCTCGATAATGTGTGTAATAGTTATTCATCGCATCAATCACCACTTGTGGTGTTTGGGTACTTGCCGCACTATCAAGATACACCAGGTTAGGGTGGTGTTGAAAAATCGGGAATTGTTGTTTGATATGATCATTCATCATAATCTATTTTTAGCCAATCGCCCCTTCCATTTCTAATTCAATTAATTTATTTAATTCAACCGCATACTCCAGTGGCAAGGCTTTGACAATCGGTTCCACAAATCCAGAAACAATCAAGCGCATGGCTTGTTCTTCGCTGAGGCCCCTACTCATAAGATAAAACAATTGTTCATCACCAATTTTTCCAATGCGTGCTTCATGAGCAACAGACACATCGTTGGTGTCAATTTGCAATGCGGGATAGGTATTGGCAACAGAATCTTCATCTAAAAGAAGGGCGTCACAACTCATAAGCGCCGTACTATTTACCGCTTTTTTGGTGACTTTAATCAAGCCTCTAAACCCGGCAATGCCACCACCCACAGAAATAGAACGAGACCGAATATTAGAAGAAGTATTTGGTGCGGCATGAATCGCTTTCGCCCCCGTATCTTGATGTTGTCCTGGCCCAGCAAAGGCAATGCCTAAACTATCGGAGTGTGCGCCACGACCACGCAGAACTGATGATGGATATAACATGGTAATGCCAGAACCCATGTTCCCACTCACCCATTCCATACTCGCATTTTCATCAACCAAGGCTCGTTTGGTATTTAAGTTGTAAGTATTTTTTGACCAATTTTCAATCGAATAATATTTTACTTTTGCATTCGCGTGCACAAAAATTTCTACACATCCTGCGTGCAGTGAATTGGTGGTATAGCGTGGGGCAGAACAGCCTTCAATATATTGCACCGATGAATCTTCATCGGCAATAATAAGCGTATGTTCAAATTGTCCACCCGACTCTGCGTTCATGCGGAAATACGCTTGCAAGGGCAATTCTACCTGCACGCCTTTGGGAATATAAATAAATGTTCCCCCACTCCAGACCGCGCCGTGTAACATGACAAATTTGTGGTCATTAATCGGCACACACTGGGTCATGAAATATTTTTTTACCAAATCAGGATACAGCTGCACTGCCACATCCATGTTTTCAAAAATCACGCCTTTCTTTTTTAAGTCGTCTTGAATATTGTGATACACCACATCAGAATCATATTGTGCGCCAACTCCGGCAAGCGCTGTTTTTTCTGCTTCAGGAATACCTAAACGATCAAATGTTTTTTTAATATCTTCTGGCACATCTTCCCAGGTGGTACTTTCTTTTGTTCCAGGGCGAACATAATAAATAATTTTATCTAAATCTAAGCCAGATAAATCAGGCCCCCAGGTTGGAATAGGTTTTTGTTGAAAAAATTCAAAAGCTTTTAAGCGTTTGTCTAACATCCATTTGGGTTCATTTTTTTGTGTGGAAATATCAATAATCAGCTCCTTGGATAATCCTGGCGCTGCTTTGTAACTTGAACGATCTACGTTTGCGTCATCGTAGAGCGAACGGTCAAGAGTGATTGTTGGTTTTTGTATAGACATATCTAGAGTAGGGTCATCCCCCTCACCATTTTTACAATAGCGGGAAGATGCTTCATTACATACGCAATATCTTGTTTTGTCGTATCTTTTCCTAAACTAAAACGCACACTGCTTTCAATCTCTTGCGTCTTTTTTCCCATGGCACGAAGCACATGTGAGCCTTCTTCTTCCCCTGTTGCACAAGCAGAACCGGTGCCAACCGCAATGCCTTTTGCATCCAAATACACCACCACACTTTCTGACTGTGCGCCAAGAAACGAAACATTAAGATTATTTGGCAAGCGTTTTTCTCCCAACGCCGGACCATGCAAGACAACATCTGGAATCTGCTCTTGTATTTGTTTCCACAAATACTCACGCATATTCGCAATACGACTACTGTCTAATGCCACATTCGTGAGTGCTTTCGCAAAGCCAACAATATTTGCAACAGATTCTGTACCACTGCGTTTATTCATTTCTTGTCCACCCCCATACATAAGTGGCAACAATTCTACACCACGACGGACATACAATATACCAATGCCTTTTGGTCCATATATTTTGCTTCCATTGGCACTCAACAAATCTACATGTAATTTTTCTACATTCAGCGTCAGCGCTCCTGCAGCTTGGCAGGCATCGGTATGAAAAAGAGGATAAACTGTTTTTTGTGCTTTACGCCATTGCAATAAGACTCTGCCAATATCGGCAATGGGTTGCACACTGCCCACTTCATTATTGGCATACATAATCGAAACAAGAATAGTATCTGGGCGTAGTGCTTCTTTTACTTGCTCAGCGCGTATGAGTCCTTGGTCATCCACCTCTAAATAAGTTACGGTAAATCCTTCCTGCTCTAATTGTTGGCAAGGATGTAACACGGCAGGATGTTCAATAGCCGTGGTAATAATATGTCCTTTTTTTTGTGCACGGGTAACACCGAACACCGCCATATTGGTGGATTCTGTTCCCCCACTCGTAAAGATAATCGTATCTGATTGCGCAGCAAGTACTGTCGCTACTTGTTTACGCGCAGTATCCACGGCTTCTTTTGCTTGTTGTGCTTGTGCATATAGTGCAGAGGGATTCCCAAATATATCACTCATATAGGGAAGCATGACCTCACGCACAACAGCATCAAGCGGGGTTGCAGCCGCATGATCTAAATAGACGTGTTTTTTTTGTGATGAAAAAAGAGAGCGCATATTAGCTGCGGGGTTGTTGATCTGCTAACGTATATGTTTGCATGAGTGCTAACATATCTTTTTGAAATTCTGAAAAAAATTCTTTACTCGTACAGGTCTTTGCTACTGGGCAACTGCCGCAATTCATACAAGGCACCGTTCTATACTCCCCATGCAAGGCATGCGTAATGGTATACAAATTAATCTCTTGCGCGGATACTGCCAAGCGATACCCCCCTTGCACGCCCTTGGTTGCCCTTACGAGCCCCCCTTGGCGAAGCAAGCGAACAATGTTTTGTAAAAACAAAAAAGATATATTGCGCTCCTTGGCAAACTGTCGTACACTTAAATAATTGCCTTCTGGCAATGATCGTAATGCCAACAAAAATTGAATGGCGTAATCGACTTGTTTACTTATTTGAATCATGGTATTCTGCTCTAATTCATACTTTATGAGTATGATATAGATGTTTGCATTTTTTGTCAACCCTATGCCACTGCTTACTTTTCCACTTGTTTTAGAAAAAAAAGAATTCCTTACCAAAGATATTATTGAGCTGTATTTTGAAAAACCAGCCACTCTTTCGTTTGTAGCAGGGCAATTTTTGCAATTTATGATTCCCGTCGCTGGTGGCACTACGGTTCCACGATCCTATTCCATGGCCAGCGCCCCAGACGATACCCAACTACGCTTTTGTGTAAAAATACTCCCCGAAGGCAAAGCCTCTCAACATTTTGCGGCTATGGCGGTTGGTGACAAAGTAGCTGTCCGCGGACCATTGGGGCATTTTACCCATCCACACCCAGGTGCGATCGATGCTATTGCCACGGGCGCAGGTATTACCCCGATCATGAGTATTATTCGTGATGAACTCATATACAAACAGTCTGACTTCCCTATTCACCTTATTTTTGGGGTGCGTCATCAACAAGATATTTTTTGGCAACAAGAATTACAGGACTTGAGTATTCAATACCCTACATTTACCTATACCCTCACTCTTTCTCAAGGAGCCACTGACAGTAGTTGGCAAGGAGCCACTGGTCGCGTTACCACGCACATGCCCGCCACTACAGTTGGCAAAGATTTTTATTTGTGTGGCAGTACGGAGATGGTAAAAGATACCCGTGCGTTATTGTTGGCAAAAGGAGTTGATGGGAAGAAGATACATTTGGAGATATTCTAGAAAAAAATGAAGAATGCACTCTAAGTAAACCAACAACATATATAGAATAAATTGCAGATGCATTTTATGTTTAAGAAATTTTACAACGTATACTCAAAAAAAATCAGCTATATCGAGGTACCACCATTTTTTGGATTCCATAATGAAATAGATGCTATACAAACAGGAATTAGTATTCTCAATGATATATATAAAAGAGAGTTAAAAGATTATCAAAAATACAAAAATTCCGATGAAACTCATACAAAAAAATATAAAAAAAGAAAATTAAGATTCTTATCTAATTACACTTCTTATTTAAATACTATATATAATCTTGAAAGAATTCTTGAACGAAGCTATGAAAAAATAATAAAAACATTAACTCATCTAGGAATAAAAATTGTTTTTAATAAAATAAATGTTGAAAATAGAAAAAAAGAAATAGAGGCATTCATACAATTTCGTCATAAAGTATTTGCCCATACCAGTTTTGGGTATCCTAGAGAAGATTCTGATTCAATACAAGCGGCATCTTTACTATTTTTTACTGGAAATTTTTATTTAGGTGCTTATAGGGGTACAGGCGGTAGTGGAATTAATATAAATGGAAAATGTGAGATACTCCCCATAATTAGTATTATAGACGATCATCAAAAAAATATTCAACATTATGAAAATTGGGAAAATCTATTTTTAGAAATTTTTAACACTTTTGATAAAATTGATATTGATGCTAATCGGTTGGCTAGTACCCGATAGAGTAAAGGTTGAGCAATAAATCAGCCGGCTCCATAGTCCCGAAGGGCTGTGGAGCCCCAATGCTAACGAAAATGTAACTTGCATACCTAAGGAGGGATATGCCAACACTACGCATAAACAAAAATAGCGAAATTGCTTTTATATAACCAGTATTGTGTTATGAATTTTCAAGAACTCCAACAACAAATCGTAGAAAATGCCATGAACTACGGCAAAAAATACCATGTAGACATAGACCAAGACTTTGGTTTATTAAAATTATACGAAGAGGTTGGTGAACTTACTCAAGCCGTATTAATTCACAGAAAAAAAAGTCGGCCAGAAAAACATGTCCCTGAAGAAATATCCAAAAAAGAAATTGCAAAAGAATTAGCCGATGTCGTGGGAATGGCGATAGTAACCGCCCATCTTTTTGGGATTGATTTGGAAGAAGCAATTAATAAGAAATGGATTAAAAAAGAAACATAAGTATCACACTATTCCTATGAACGAATTTCGTAGTATCGTATCAATTACCCTCCTGTTTACGATCGTATTTTTTATGGTGTATTTTCCCATAGAGCGATTTACGAAAAAAAAACCATGGTATTACCGTGGTGCCAGTTTACTTATGGTTGCGTTATTATGTTTTTTGTATGCGAAATTTTTATCTATCCCCGTTGGCTGTTACATTAATGGAATGGAGCCAAAATGTGGAGCTGATCATTTTTTTACTGCACTACTATTTGGATTATTCTTTGCACTCATGGGAATACTATATTTTTTCAAAGAAAAACGGCGTACAACATCACCAACTGCTAAATAGCTATGAATGCTTTCTATTCAAAATTAATAAAATCTTTTTTCATCGGTTTATTAGTATTTCTACTTATTAACTATATTGATGGAAAAAATTTTTATGACTATCATGGAATCACGCGAAGTTATTTAATTGGTTTCTATTTTTACCCATTATTACTCATAGCTGACCTTATTAATCTCATTATTCCAATTACCGATACGCTCATATATACTATATTATTGAATCCCCTGTATAGTGATACTAATCAACTTCCTTATTCAACATCAATAAGAATTGGCACCCTTATATTAGGAATAACATGGACTTCGGCACTTACCTATATTTATTTTTCTTTACCCGTGTCAAAGAAGCTTCGAACGTTTACAAGAATATGTATATACATACTCAGCGTTGTACTCTTGCTATATATTGCCTCAATTATCTCAACTGAAATTTTTGGAACCCCCTATAACAGACTGTGTGGAGGATGCGCGTAACAGGGTTCAGGACGAGGCAAACATCAAATAATTAATAAAAAAACATACCTACAACACTATGTCCCAAGCAATAGACCATCTGATAGCCGCCCAACAACAGGCCATGAGCATTCGCCCCAACGTAGGTGGCTTTCCGTATTTGGCAGAAGCCCTACGCCAAGCCGGCATTACGAAAAATTATTGGTACTTACCATCGTTACAATCTATCTATCATACTCCCTACGGCAATGTGGTACAGCAAGGCACGCCGTTAGTACAAGGCATGGCGGATATTGCCGCGTTTAATAAAGAAGCGCTTATGACGGCAATTACCACAGATCAAGCAGGAAAAAGTACCTTTCCGGAGTTTTTAACCGCTATTTGGCATGCGGGTGTCGTTTCTTACGAAGTGGACTTTGTCTTACGCAGCGTTACCTACTTTGGCGCCACAAATGAGCAATACAAAGAAACGTATCCAGACGTACAGATCTAACTTTTTTATATATGAACATCGTATTTCACAAAGAGAATGAAAGAGGAAAAGCGAACATGGATTGGTTAAACACCAAATACTCTTTTAGTTTTGCAAATTATTTTAATAGAGAGCGCATGGGATTTGGCACACTGCGGGTACTCAATGAAGATATCATTGCACCCGATAGTGGATTTGATACCCACCACCACGACAACATGGAAATTATTACCATTCCCCTCTCTGGGAGTATTTCTCATAAAGATACCATGGGCAATGCAGGCACTATTTCTAAAAACGACATTCAAACCATGTCTGCAGGCAGTGGGGTACTTCATTCAGAAAAAAACAGCTCTGCTTTGGAAGAAACGCATTTGTTACAAATTTGGATTGAAACAAAAGAACAAAATATTCCTCCGTTTTATGATCAAAAAACATTTGATCCCCAAAAAAGATACAACCGCTTTGACTGTTTTGTCTCCCCTGGCGACATTGCAGGCTCTGCGATTATTCACCAAGATGCGTATTTGTCTTGGGGAGAATTTTCTGTTCAAGAGCAGGTAGTCTATGGGCTAAAAAATAAAGAGCATGGTGTGTATCTGTTTGTTATTTCTGGAAGTATTACATTAGACAACACCACCTTGTCTCAAGGTGATGCAGCGGGTATTACCGATGCAACTGAGATTGTGTTTAGCGTTGATAAAGAGGCCTTTGTGTTGATGATAGAAGTCCCCTTACAATAGTACTCATAACCGCACTAGAAAAGAATAGGGGCTTGGGGGTGAGAGCGTTGCCTTTGACGAAGTATCTACTGATTGGGAGCAATCGCAACATCGATCACCCCCAAAACTTTTGGTTCTTTTAGTTATAAAAGAACATATATCTTTATTTGGAATATCTTTAACAGCCTCCTATTTACACATAACTACTGCGCTTTCGCATAGCTTCAGCGACGCAACACAGGCAGGCGTAGATTCGCACCTCTAAAACGGCAAGGTCATATTAATCCCCGCTCCCCCAGGCGTTCCAGCAGCACTCGCAACAGGGGCATCAAATTGCACAGGAAAAGGCGTTAAGTCTCCGGTAATAGTTGGGTAATATAACATGCGATTCTTTTTTCCGTATTCGTACAACTCTTTCGTGACTTTTACATCCTGCTCACAATATTGTTTAATCAAATCCATTTTTCCTTCTTTAAACCATTCTTGCGCTTGTAACCCATCACCACTTTTTTGCATCTGCAAGGTTGCTTTTGCTAAATCATCTAACTTAAAGCGTTTGCCAGTTGAAGTTTTAATTACCTGCAATAAATCCAAATGAGGAAATTTGGTTAAATCCCCGGTGTAATATCTGCCAAGTACGGGAAGATCAAAGTGCGCACTATTATAGCCAATCAAACGAGAACTTTTTTCTAAAATTGGCCAGAGCATACCAAGCTCAGATTCTTCAAACGATCGGTAGCTGTTGCTGCTATATTCATAAATAGACACCACAGTAATTTTCATGGTGGTTAAATCACGAATATCTCCAATAGTTTCAATATCAAAAACAATTTCTTGTGACATAAGGACAAAATAGAATTAGGTTTGTATCTTTCCAATATTTGGTTCTGCACTATAGGTTGCGGTAAGCGGAATCCCGGGTACTTGCGCGGCAAGCGTGTTTGCAATAGCGACATAGTCGTAGGCTGGCGCATAGTCAACCGCAACAACAGGAATATGCTCGGCATAACCCCAGGTATTTGCGACGGTCACGGCAACACGGGTGCTACTAAAGCGGCCATTTCCTAATACAACGGCTATCCCCAGAATATCGCGTTTCGTAAGGGAGGCTTGGTTTAAAAGCTCGGTAAAACAAAATAACAGATCAGTGTTCTGTTGTTCATAACGATATTCTTTCTGCAGACCATTCTTAGTAAATAACGCCAAGAGAATCTGATTATCAACACAGATATCTATGAGCACATACATAGGCTATATTCCCAATTCATTAATGATTTTCATATGCGCAGACTCAAACACGCCAAAGATAAATTTATCCATGACATGACGACGATCATCAAATTCTTGCTTGCTCATAAAGGTATAGCGCAACTGAATACCCAATTCTTGTTCATACTCACGAATAATTTTTTCAATAGTTCGCTCTTTTACCTTACCAACAATCAACATATCCGTAAGCGCTGTTTTGTCAGACATAAAACAACCGCTCATAATCAATAATTCAATCTCACCACCTTTTTCTTTTAAGCGTTGAATAAATTCTTGTTCCGTGAGCATTTTTTCTTTTAACAACAAGGCTTGTAATTCTGGATACAACAACGAGCCGCGATGTAAGCGGTAGTATTTCTTTTTTGGTCCACGATGCTCCAAATCCGTTGCATCCGGAAGAGCGACTTCTTCTATTTCTTCCACCACTCCGGCATCACACAAAATAATCAATTCTCGACGAATGGCATTAATTTGTGTATCAAGAAGCCGAGTCATTTCTCGAACAAAAAAACGGCGCTCCGGTTCGCGGAAAAACAGCTTAATAAGACGATATCGGGTCTTTGATCCAAAAAGGTGTTCAAGCATAGAATTAACAGGTATAAGGCATTTCCCCTCTTATGTTGTTTATAGTATAATAGGCTTATGCCACTAAGTCAAAGCCATATGCGTGATATTTTTGAATTATACGAATTTTTTGTTGAAGGAAAGGATAGCCGCAGCTCTCATGTGCTGCTTCATATTAGTGAACCTCAAGTGGGAGACTATAAAAAAGGCTATTTATTTGCTATCTGTGAAATTCAAGAAGGAACTGTTCAGCAAATACAAGGGCTGCAACAAATTATTGATGACATAGAAAGTGCCTATTATGATAGAAAAGAAAGTAGTGATGAAAAAGATCCATTTGAAAGTACGATAGAAATTATGAATCGCCGGAGCCAAGATATTTTGGCCATGGACGGCGAGATTCATGCCTTTATTGGCGTGGTGCGTGGAAAAGAATTAGTATTTACTACCCACGGCAATCCCCAAGCACAAGTCTTTTATAAAAAAGATGCAGACTGGAAACATATTGGATTGGTGAATGAATCAAGCACCCCCAATCAGCTATTTGATAGTGTTACCCAAGGCAATGTCGCGACCGGCGATTATATTTTTATTTCTACTCCTTCTGTTGCAAATTATTTTTCTTCGGATCGCTTAGAAAAATTATTTCTTACCCGATCACCCGCCGAAGTAACAGAACATATTGAACGTACCCTTGCCTCCCTTAAAAGTGCCCAATCATTTGGTGGATTACTCATTTATCGTCCCTTTGAACACGAAATTCCTAAAAGCGGAAAACAGCCAAAGCATACCGACAAAGGATCAGAACAATCGTTAAATAGTTTTGTGAATAGACAGAGAGATACTGAAGAATTATTATCTCCTCCGCTGTTAGGAAACGCGAAGAAAAAATTTAGCGGCATCTTACGCCCGAGCGATCCTGCCTATGCTCCAGAGCCCTCTCAACAAACGCAAGCAACCAATTATCGCCCAAGAAAAGAACGTAAAGAACCCACGGGTCCTATGCTTGAGCAAGTCCTTATTGCCTTAGGCAAGGGGGTATTTATGGGACTCACGGCCTTACTTATTTTCTTAAAAAATATTGCTGTTGCTATTGGACGGCTGCTCTCTACCACGGCGATACTCCTCAGCAATTATAAGGGTCGTCGCGCTGGCATTATTTCTTCGTATACACAATCGCTTTCAAGAAAAAAACAATGGTTTACGCGCCTCCCAATGATAAGTAAAATACTTTTGTTTATCGCCCTTATATTCGTTATGGTGTTTGTCAGCAGTATGGTACTGTTACGACATAAACAGGCAACACAAGCATACGCAAAGCACTACACAGAACAACTACAAGCAATACAGGATAAACAAGACGCAGCACAAGCAAGTCTTATTTATAAAGATCGGGCAAAAGCGCTATCGTTATTACAAGAGGCAAAACAAATCACCGAGCAATTACCGACACAAACAGATCAAGAAAAAACTCAACAAGAACGCTTTTTTGCTACTATTGAAGAACAATTACTGGCTTTGCGACAAATACAATTCGTTAGTGCAGAAACGATTGCAACGCTTCCTGCGCCCGAAGGTATTACACTTACTGGCTTTGCACAAATAGATAGCACCATTATTGCCTTTAATAAAGAATATACTGACTATATTAGTGTTGACACCACAACCGGGCAGACACAAATAAAACAAGATCAGGCAGCAAAACAACTTATCGCAGCAAGTACGCCAAAAGAACATGATAAAATTGTCTTTTTAACCAATGACAATGGTATTGCGGAATATGATAAATTGGCACAAGGGATAAGTAAAAAAGATATTCGTTTTCCTCAAGAACAAAGTGATATTGTGGATATTATTGTCTACAATAGACGGGTATACAGCTTAGACCCTATCAACAATCAAATATATAAACATTCACAAACACAAACTGGCTATGACCAAGGGACGGCCTGGATACAAGAACAGGGCATTTCTATTGATAATGCGGTTTCCTTTACCATTGATGGGGATATCTTTGTTCTTGAAACAACGGGAGCGATAAGTAAATTTTCTGCAGGAAAAAAACAAGCATTTTCTCTTGCGGCCCTTGACCCCGTGTTAGAACAACCCACACAAATATGGACCTATAACGATGTCCCTTACCTCTATATTTTAGAACCGAAGCAAAAACGTATTGTGGTTATTGATAAACAAGGGACACTCGTTACCCAATATATGAGTGACCAATTTGTTTCTCCTCAATCTATGATTGTGGATTATGAGACAAAACGCATCTTTGTCTTAGACAATAACCGTATTCTCCGATTTGATATTCCGAATTAACAACCTATTGATAGATACAAAAAACCCCGATTGAATCGGGGTTTTTTTATCGAGATGAGATAGAGAAAAAAGTTATTTCAATTCTACTTTTCCACCAGCTGCTTCGATTTCTGCTTTCAATGCTTCTGCTTCTTCTTTAGAAACATTTTCTTTTACTGCTTTTGGTGCGCCGTCAACTAATGCTTTTGCATCAGCTAATCCAAGGCCGGTTGCTGTTTTTACTACTTTGATAACAGCAATTTTGTTACTACCAGCATCAACTAATTCAACAGTGAAAGAAGTTTTTTCTTCAGCTGCTGGAGCTGCTGCGCCGCCCATAGGAGCTGCCATCATCATTGCTGGAGCTGCTGCACTTACACCAAATTTTTCTTCGAGAACTTTTACCAATTCTGATAAATCGAGAACTGACATTTTTTCCACTTGTTCAACAAGTGCTTTGAACTTTTCTGGTACTTCTACCATTTTTGTTTCTTCTGACATATGATAATACAATTAAATTATTATGCTTTTTGTTCTTTTACTGCCTGTAATACTGTCACCAAACCACGAAGGTTTCCAGACAATACACGGACAAATCCAGATACTGGCGCGTTGAGTGTTCCAACCAATTGAGACAACAATTGTTCTTTTGAAGGAAGAAGCGCTAATGCCTTTACTTGCGCACTATCGATATATGATCCTTCTAATACCCCTCCAAAGATCGTGACTTTTTCATGATCTTTTGCAAATGTTGCAACAATTTTTGGTGCACTTACTTCGTCAGCTCCAAAGAACGTGGCAATACCTCCGTTGAATGATTTGGTATTTACCTCTAAACCAGCGCTTTTCAACGCAGTTTTTACTAAGGTTTTTTTACTTGCAATACAGGTAATGCCTTGTTCTCGACATTGTGCACGCAAGGTTTCCATATCAGCAACAGAAAGTCCTTGGTAGTTTGCAAAGACAACGGATGTTGCAGATTGCAACCCTGTTACCAATGCGCCTACTGATTGTTCTTTTTGTACTCTTGTTTTTGCCATATAAAAAAATGTGGCTTAATAACCACAGACGAAGGAAGGTATACGACCTTTAGTAAAGAAACATATAGAATGTTTCCTTAGTATACCTCGGTAGCGTATTTAATCCCGATATCCTCGAGAAGCTACTGTCTATGGTAAGTTATGGAAAGAGTATATCGGATAAAGGAACGAGTGTCAAGGGGGCTTAATCATACTGCTATATGATATCCCGCTACAGCATACAGGCAAAAAAAGCAGTCGCAGCATAGGGTGCATCTGGCACCCTATGCGAGTTGCTTTCGTCCTTGTATGCTGTAAAGGGATTATTATACTTGATTCTTGACAAACGTTTTTGACTTCATTATACTATTTGCATTCATCTATGTCGCCATCGTCTAGTGGTTAGGACATCGGGTTTTCATCCCGATAACGGGGGTTCGATTCCCCCTGGCGATACAACGAAAAACGGTACTCGCCGTTTTAAAAAAATGGCCTAACCGCCATTTTTTTGTTACCATACCACTGTTATTATTTTATATCTTCTATGCGTATCCTTGGTATTGAATCATCTTGCGATGACACGTCTGCCGCCCTGATTGACATAAGCGATACTCACATTCAGGTGATCAGTGAAAAAACCTTTAGCCAAATTGATATTCATCAACAATACGGTGGGGTTATTCCTGAGATTGCCGGCAGAAAACACGCAGAACAAATTGTTCCTGTTATTGCTGCGGTTATGCAGGATCAAAAAACACCAGACGCTATTGCCGTAACCGCAGGTCCAGGACTCATGAGTGGATTATTAGTGGGGATAGAAGCCGCAAAATCTCTTGCCTATCTCTGGAACATTCCGCTTATTCCGATAAATCATATTGATGGCCATATTCATTCGGTATTATTACCAGAACAAGGGGCAGCACCAACGGCAAACATACAATTTCCCGCCCTTTGCCTTGTGGTGAGTGGTGGCCATACGGAATTACTTCTTATGAACAATCATGGCGACTACAAAAAAATTGGCAGTACTCGTGATGATGCGGCAGGAGAAGCCTTTGATAAAATAGCAAAAATGATGGGCCTCCCATACCCCGGCGGACCACAGATTGCTCGATTAGCCGAAAAAGGAAATCCACAGGCAATTGCATTCCCTCGTCCCATGCGAGATATGGATACATATGATATGAGTTTTGCGGGATTAAAAACAGCCGTGTTGTATTGGCTTCAAGAACATGGCACAAAACATCACCAGAGCTATACACTTACAGAGCCACAACAATATGATGTTGCTGCCAGTGCCCAAGAAGCGATTGTGGATGTATTAGTGCAAAAAACAATACGAGCGGTTACACAATACCAGCCCAAACAAGTGGTACTTGCCGGTGGGGTAAGTGCAAATATGCAGTTACGCATAGGTCTTGAAACAGCGCTCCGTGTTCCGCTACGACTTTGTCCGAGAAAATATAGTATGGACAATGCTGCAATGATTGCGGTTGCGGCATATTATGCACAAGAAAAAACAACCGCTTCGCTTCAACATATCTCTGCCTCTCCTAATTGGAAAGTATACGAAGCCTATCAACCAGCCTCTTAACTCTGCACTTCTTCAATATTGTTTAGCCCAATCAAAGCAACTAAGGCTTCTTTCAATACTGGCTGCCACAACACTCCTGTTGGTAAACGCATTAAGGTATTCCCAACACGAATGCGCACCTCGCAAGTACCACCATGTTCACTAAACAACTGTTTTAAGGCAGCTTCATATTGGGTTAACTCTGAGGTAGAAAGTGTTAATATCACTGCCGTAATTTCTTTGGACGTGCTCGCGCGAGAAGAGGCCTGTTTTGTACTGAGCGTTCCTTGACCCAATAACAATTGAGAAGCGACCCGATCAATACTCTCTTTGTTGATAGGATGAACATTTTCTGCAAAGATTTTATTATCTCCCTCTTCTTTTGGCGTTTTTCCTACCACACACACAATGCTTCCTTCATGCCAAATACTTTGTGTTTTTTCATAGACCTTGGGAAAGATAAGTAATTCCATTGCACTGGTGGTATCTTGAATCGTAACAAAAAGCATAATCGACCCTTTTTTGGTAATTTTCTTTTTAATGCTATCTACCACGCCCATCACCACCACCCAACTATCCCGTGGACTAGATTCAATATCTTGCAAAAAAGTAATAACCTGTTTTAATCGTTTTTCAAAGGGTAAACAGGGATGAGAAGACACATAGATCCCTAAAAATTCTTTTTCCCACAATAATTTTTCTTCTAAGGTCGCGGTTGCAGCCGGTTTTAACACCACCTTATGATCCAATGCCATTGAGGTACCCGCAAATAATGACCCTTGATTACTCGTGCTTGCTTCTTTCACTTGCTTGTTAAAAAATAACAAGTGCTCTAAATTAGATAATAAGACGCCACGATCTTCTGAAAAACAGTCAAGCGCACCAGACTTAATTAAATGCTCTAATGAGCGTTTGTTCATGTCTTTATCCTGAATCCGTTCTAAAAAGTTTTCCAGACTCGTAAACGCGCCGCCTTGTTTTCTTTCTCGATAAATAGTTTCACAAATATGTTCACCCACATTTTTAATCGCCATTAATCCAAACCGAATAACACCAGGCTCCCCTTGTGCAGAGGTCATGGCAAAACTTTTAAAACTTTCGTTCACATCTGGCGGACGCACATCAATATGCATACGACGACACTCCGCAACAATCGCAGCCACTTTATCATTATCGCCAGATTCTGCTTGCAATACCGCGGTCATAAACTGTACCGGATAATGCGCTTTCATATAGGCAGTTTGATAGGCAACAATACCATAACTTGCGGCATGTGCTTTATTAAACCCATAGGCAGCAAATGGTTCAATGGCTCTCCAGAGTGCATCAATGGTTTCTTGTTTTAATTTTCCATGTGTTTTACATCCTTGGTAAAATTGTATTTTTTGTTTTGCCATTTCTTCTGGAATCTTTTTTCCCATGGCTTTTCTAAATTTATCTGCCTCCATCCAATCGTAGCCTGCTAATTCAATAGCAGTTAACATAACATCGTCTTGATAGACGAGCAGCCCATACGAAGCTTCGAGAATTTTTTCCAAACGAGGATCAGGATATTCTACTAAGGCTGGATTATATTTGCGTCGAATATATTCTGGAATAGATTCCATTGGCCCTGGGCGATACAGCGCAACCATGGCCATAATATCTTCAATACGGTTGGGTTTCAGTTCTTTTAACCAGCGCGTCATACCAGAGCCTCCCATTTGAAACACCCCCATGGTTTCTCCCCGTGCTAACATGGCATACACTTTTTGATCGTCGAGTGGCAGATGATAAATATCAACATCATCCCCGGTTGTTTTCTTCACAATATTAACCGCATTTCCTAAAATAGATAAATTTCGGATACCCAAAAAATCATTTTTTAATACGCCAGCAGCTTCGACTGATTTCATTTCATATTGGGTGACAATTTTGTCACCCCCAACTTCGCGCTGTATTGGTGTGTAATCGGTCAGCGGTGTTGGAGAAATCACCACCCCAGCCGCATGAATAGAGGTATGGCGGGCACAACCTTCTACTTGTTTTGCCAAGGTTAATAAACGAGACACATCTGGATTCGTATCATACAATTTTTTTAAATCAGGCTCTTCTTGGAGTGCTCGATCAATCGTCATGGGAAAGCCTTGTGCTCCAGGAGGAATCAACTTGGCAACTTGATCACAAAAGTTATACGAAAATCCCAATGCTCGCCCCACATCCCGAACAGCGGCACGGGCTTGCATGGTTCCAAAGGTAATAATTTGTGCCACTTTATCAACGCCATATTTTTTGGTCACATACTCAATCATGTCTTGTCTACGGTCATCAGCAAAGTCCGTATCAATATCTGGAGCAGAAGGACGAAATGGATTTAAAAAGCGTTCAAAAGGTAACTTAAAACGAAGCGGGTCAACCGTTGTCACTCCTAATACATACGATACAAGGGATCCTGCCGCTGACCCACGGGTTGATTCTACAATTCCCTGTTCTTTTGCATACCGCACAAAGTCCGCCACACACAAAAAGTAGGGAGAATATTTTTTTGTTTTAATAATATCTAATTCATAATTCAACCGCGTAACAACTTCTTCTCCCATGTCCGGATAGAAACTCGGCGCAGCTAAAAAAGCATTATCGCGAAGCATCTCGTCATAGGTTTTTCCTGGATCCAATGGTACCGGCGCAAAATGCCAATCATCGAGTTTGATATCAATTTGTATTCTGTCAGCAATACGACGAGTATTTTGAATTGCTTCAGGGATATGACGAAAACGGGAACTAATATCTTCAGCCGTATTCAGTGAACGATCAATATGACGATAATCCTCTCTATCGGTATAGTGCACTTTCCAGCCTTCACTAATACAACGCATAATATCTTGCGCATCTGCTTGTTCTGGATTCAAGTAATGCACATCTCGAGTGGCTACCACCGGAATACCCGTTTCTTTTGATAATTGCATTAACTGCGTATTTACCGCTAACTGCCCTTCTTTTGCTGGATGATCTTGCAATTCTAAATAAAAATTATCCTGGCCAAATAGAGTATTGTATTCTTTTGCTACTTGCAGTGCTTTATCATAATGTCCTTTATGCAATAAACTAGGAATCTCCCCATCCATAGATCCAGATAAGGCAATAATATTATTGCCATATTCTTTCAACAGTGTTTTATCAATTCTTGCGGTATCTAAAAATAACCCATCAACTTGACCAATGGAACTTAACTTCATCAAGTTTCTATACCCGTCATAATTTTGTGCCAACAACACCAAACTATGGATCTCTTTATCTTTTTCAGGGTCTTTATCTGTATGTAATCGTGGCGCAATAGCGGCCTCAAAGCCAATAATTGGTTTTATTTCGTTTTCTAAACAGGCACGATAAAATTCTATGGCACCATATAATGCGCCATAGTCTGTTAAGGCAATAGCCGTAAAGCCACGTTTTTTCGCGGTTTTTACCAGGTCTTTTACCTTAGTTAACCCATTTAAAAGAGAATAATGGGAATGGACGTGAAGATGGACAAAATCGCTCATAGTGTCAGTATGATAGCCTATTTCAGGGGCCGAGGCAACCAAGCGCTGTTATACGCTGGCATAAACAAAAAAACACTCTTTATGAGTGATACTGTGTTTGCCCCCGTGTTTGTTGCGCCACGGAGGGGACAAACACGGAAGGCTACTCCCTACGACTTGAATCCTTTCAGATCTATGATTTCTTCATACGCCATAGTGATCTGCGACCCAAAAGACATGTTGATGTCTCGGTAGATAACTACCCCTGGTCGTACTCGAATAGTGTAGATAGGAACTCGATGGATCGATGTTTGAGTCAGACAAATGACCGCATCTGTAAACCCTTTTTTTTTGAGATCGTCCAACTTTTTTTGAAAATCGTCTTGTGTCATGTTTCCCTCTAAAATAGAGTTGACAACCAGAGATGGCCCAAAGGACAAAGTATGCTAGAATATAAACAAGCTTGTTGTCAACTATTTATATACTCAATATGAATCCCCTCCCTCCCCCACTCTCCCTAAAAAAACTCCTTGGCCCGAGTTTTATTATTTTGGCCTTAGGACTTGGTTCTGGCGAAGTTATTTTATGGCCCTATTTAGCCTCAACCGTTGGGCTTGGCATTGCTTGGGGGGCGGTACTGGGTATTACTTTTCAATTTTTCATGAATATGGAAATTGAACGCTATGCCCTGGTAAAAGGAGAAAGTGTGTTTGTTGGTTTAGCAAAACAATGGCGCCTGGCCCCCTACTGGTTTATTCTTTCTACTTTTATAGGCTTTGGCTTACCTGGTATTGTCGCTGCGTCTGCGCAAGTGCTTGGGTCACTTTTGCACATACAAGATTATCGCTTCCTCGCGATTCTTATGCTTGTTGCTATGGGACTTATGCTCAGTTTAGGAAAAACCGTCTATAATTTCATGGAAAAAACAACACAGACCATTATTTTTATTGCGGTACCGTTTATTTTTATTCTTGCGCTTATTATTGTAAGCGGTGCTGACTGGGCCGCGCTTGGTAGTGGATTACTGGGCTATGGAGACGGATACCGCTGGCTGCCAGAAGGTATTGCTTTTGCCTCTTTTTTTGCCGCCTTTGCCTATTCTGGAGCAGGAGGCAATTTGAATTTAACCCAATCTATTTATATTAAAGAAAAAGGCTATGGCATGGGTGCCTATGCACAAAAAATCTCTGGCTTATTTAGAAGCAAAGAAGCACAGCAAATAAAACTGAGTGGAAAAACGTTTTCTATCAACAAAGAAAATCTGTCTCGCTTTCATGTGTGGTGGAGACGGGTGAATATAGAACATCTCATTGTCTTTTGGTTTATGGGTGCCGTTGCGATGCTCTTACTTATGCTGTTGTCCTATGCAACGACCTATGGCAAAAACACGACGGGGCAAGGCATTCAATTTGTGTTAGCAGAAGGCGCCATGATCGCAGAACACATTCACCCCTTTGTGGGTCTCCTGTTTTTAATCGCGGTCATGATCATGTTATTTCAAACACAACTGGGAATTCTCGATTCTACCAGTCGCATCATGGCAGAAAATGCGGCTATCAAAAAAATAGAAAAACAACAAACCCCAACAGTAAATCTTTCTCGTCTGTACTATATCTTTCTTTGGTCACAAATTGCATTTGGCTGTATGTTATTTATATTAAATATTTCTGAACCACGGTTTCTTATTACGCTTGGAGCAATCATTAATGCCGTTGCCATGTTTGTTCATGTAGGATTAGTAAATTGGATGAATCATCATCAACTGCCAAAAGAAGTACAGGCAAAACTTTGGCGAAAAGCAATTCTCTTGATTATTTTTATCATCTTTGGCATATTCAGTATCTATACTATTGCTGATAAATTTTTCTTATAATCTATGGATGCCGTACGCGCTCAGGGGTTACGCAAGAATGTCTCCTATACCTTTTGGATCCAAGCATGTATGAATGCCCGGTTATTTGGTGCAATTTCTTCATTATTTTATCTCCACAGAGGACTTTCGTTATCTGAGATACTATACCTAGGAATAATTTGGGCTATTGCAAATACACTCACCGAAGTACCCTCGAGCTATCTCGCCGATCGTTGGGGAAGAAAAAAAACAATCATGTTGGGAGTTATCTTAGGCCTATTGTATTGGGTATTCTATTTTTTTGCTGATTCTTTTATCATCTTTGCTATTGGGGCAGCCTTATATGGTATTAACGTTGCGATGATGTCTGGAACAGATGAGGCATTGCTCTATGATAGTGCCAAAGAATTAGGCGAAGACGGTTCTCATGGATTAAAACATTTATCTCATTATTATTCTGCTAAACGATTTTTTAAAATTATCACCCCTATCATCGCTGTTCTTTTAGCAAAAGATTTATTAGAATGGCAATTTCAACTCATCATTGTTCTCGATATATGTTTCACCCTTATTGCAGCAATATTTAGCCTCCGTCTTACGGAACCACAACATACTCACGATATCGAAGAACAAAACGCTGGTATTCTTCATGATGCCGTTATTCTCATAAAAAAAGATCATGAGATACTCTACGCAATTATTAATCGTCTGCTCCCTTTTATTGCCTCTCTTATGGTGTGGCAATATTCCCAAGTGTATTACAGCAGTCTGGGAATATCTCTCTTAGCTATTGGCATAGGTTGGTCACTTATGCAATTAGGATCATACATTATTTCTCGATACATTCTTCCCCGTATTTCGTTACCATTAGAAAAAACAATCAATAGAATGACCGCTATGACAACCCTCATGACCGTATTTTTTTTACTCTTTGCATGGTTATTACCCAATCCCTATATTCTCTACAGCTGTTTTATTTTTTTTGCCATGCTAGAAAATACACGCAACCCGCTGTATAGCACATACCTTAATAAAAAAATGAAATCGTTTAATAGAGCAACGAGTTTATCGTTAACTAATATATGTAAAAGTATCCTTGAAGTTCCTATTATGCTTATTGCGGCACTCCTTATTACAAAAAGTATGCTCTACCCGTATATGCTTGCTTCCTTGCTGTGTATTATTACGATTGTTTTTTTCCGCATGCCTAAAGGAGCTCAAATTGCCTCCCCCAATACATAGGCTTGACAAATGCAACCGTGTTGCACTACAATACTCTTACCCTTTATATATTACATCTTTTTATTCTATGAAAAAATACCTCCCCTTACTTATTATTGTACTCATCGTCACAGGAATCTATTATGCCATCATACAACAACCCCGTGGCCCTATCGCCCAAAAACCAAAAGTAGCAACAACTATTTACCCCCTTTATGATGTCGCAAAAACTATTGCAGGAAATGAAACAGACGTTGTCCTTTTATTACCTGCAGGGGTAAGCGAACACTTGTATGAGCCAAAAAGTACGACAATTAAAAAAGCACAAGGCGCTGATATTATATTTGCTATAGGACAAGAGCTAGATAACTGGGTTGATGCTATCATGCCACAAATTGATAGCGCACAAAAAATTACGGTCGACCTACGTATTCCTCTTAAAGAATATACCCATCATGATGACCATGAGGAAGACCATAACGCAACTCATCATGAAGAAGAAACAGGAGCCTATGACCCGCATTACTGGCTTGATCCAAATAACATGATTATCATTATTGATACGATGAGTAACTATATTGCAGGAAATGATCCGGATAACGCAACGCTTTATAGTGAACGGGCAAGTGCATTAAAACAACGTATACAAGAACAAGACGCTATCTGGACTGAACAACTTGCTACGCTTGAGGATAAAAATATCATCACCTTTCATAACGCCTTTGCCTACTTTGCTGATCATTTTAATATCAACGTTGTAGCAACAGTGGAACCATTTGCAGGAAAAGAACCAACCGCACAATATTTGCAAGAGTTACAGAGTATTATAGAAGAACACAACGTTACCCGCGTGTATCGTGAGCCACAACTCTCCTCTAGCGTGCTTACCCGCTTTGCAGATGATTATAATATTACGATTGGCGTGCTTGATCCCTTAGGTGGATCAAAAGAAACAGAAACGTATATTGATCTTATCAACTATAATGTAGAAGCGATCCTTCAAAAAAAATAAGCAGGTACTCCTGCTTATTTTTTTATAAAACGAGTGAGTAAAAATATCAGTGATCCAACGCAAACAATCGTAGCGCCCGATGGCCAATCCAGAAAAAAAGAAAGAAATAATCCTAATTCCACAATAAGAAAACTACATATCATTGTTCCAACAACAAACGAGCGAAATGAACGAGAAAACGAACGCATAATTGCTGCCGGAATAACTAATAAGGCCGTCACAAGAACAATACCAATCATTTTCACACTCACCACAACAGAAACGGCAGTAATCACATACATAAGTAGTTCAAAAAAATCTCGATGAATGCCACTTAAATATGCCCCTTCTGGATCAACCGTACTAAACAAAAATTGTCTTCGGTATATATACAACAGCATTCCCACCATTGCGGTGACTCCGGCCATAATACCCAGATCGAGCGTACTCACGGTTAAAATATTTCCAAACAAAAAACTCATTAACTCGGGAACATAGCCATCATAAAATTGTAATAATATAATCCCTATGGCTACCCCAAAAGAAAAAACAATCCCAATAGCCGTATCTCGAGAAACAGTTGATTTTTTTTCTACATAAAACATCACCATCCCTAAGAAGATACTAAAGATAATCGCAGTGGGCAGTGGTGGTATGCCTAATAATAATGCCAAAGCAATAGCCGCAAGAGAGGCATGCGCGACCCCTTCACCCACAAAACTCATTTGTTTACTGGTCACATAGACTCCCATCCAACCAAGCAACAACGCAATAATACTGCCTCCAATAAGTGCCCGTTGAATAAAAGGAAATTGAAGTAATTCAATCATAAAAAATATTAAATATGGTCATGTTTGTGTTGGCTCATTGGCACAACAGTTCCATATAATTTATGCAAAATTTCTGGATTAGTAAGCATATCTACGACCGCGCCATAACACACTTTTTGTTTATTTAAACAAAGCACACTGTGTGCAAAAGAACTCACAAAATCAAGTTCATGCGAAATAATTACAATCGTTGTCCCATATTCAACATTCATAGCTTTAAGCAATAGATGAATTTCTTGTTCTGCTGATACATCAATGCCACTTGATGGTTCATCAAGAATCAACAATTGTTTTTTTTCTAAAATAGCACGGGCAATGAGTACCCGTTGCAACTGTCCTCCAGAGAGCGTGCCTAACTGTTTATCTATCTGATCAGTTAAGCCAACAAAGGATAGTGCATTTATGACACGGGTATGTGCTGGTGTCTCTGTTTCTGTTTCAAGAGCAATGAGTAAAAACTCTTTTATGGTAATAGGCAATGTTTTATCAAAAGAAAAGTGCTGCGGCACATAGGCGAGTTTTTTTCTCGCTTGTGCCGGAGGTTTTCCATCAATCGTAATTGTGCCACTTGTTGGCGTAATGAGTCCAGCCATCATTTTTACTAAGGTGGATTTTCCCGATCCGTTTGGTCCAACAATCGCAACAATTTCTCCTGCAGGAATAGAAAAACTCACGTCTTCTACCGCGCTAATATCTCCGTATGTTTTATTGATATGATCTACCTGAATAAACTCTTGTTGCATATGTATATATGTTTTTTCTCTCTGAGCCTGCTCATGTTACTTTTGAGCCGTTGCTCTTGAAAAAGCACAGGCGAAAAAGAAATATGGGCAGGCTCAGTATAAAATATACTATTATCTACACGCGCTACAAAGACCTGTAAACGAAAGGTCATGGTGCACATCAGAAAATCCTTTCACGCGCGGAAGTTGATCTGGCATGGTACAAGGAACACAGGCATCTGTTTTACAACCAGTGCATACCACATGATGGTGATGGTTATCATGATTATGTACTTCGTAGTACTGTTGGTCATCTCTATTTATGGCATTTCTAATAATATCTAATGATAACAACAATTCAATTGTCCGATACACAGATACTTTATCTAATTGCGTATGCTCTTGCAAAATATCTTTTACCGAAAAAATACCATCATGAGTTTCAATCCATGTGGCAATAGTACTGCGTGGTACGGTTATTTTATAACCGGCTTCTTGTATGGCTGTTTCAATCCAATTTGTCATAATTTATAATGCAACTTAGTTGCAAAATACTACATATCTTCTATTTTGTCAAGAAATACTAATTATTCTAGTCTTTTTCGTAAGCGTTCTTTGCCTTGTTCTTCCCAAAGTGGTAAGCCTCGCTGTGCCATTTCAAGAATATAATCTGCCCACAGCATGTGTGCTTCTTGTGTATCAGTAACAGAACCAATATACCGCTCTACTATCTGAAATTGACGACTCGCTTGCATTTCAGGGTCAGATAATTGAAGCCAAATATCATTAGCATAGGCCCATGAAATAAATTCTTGATTATTGATTTCTGCATCAATAACCATGATAAGCCGCTCTTCTATAGCTTTTGTATCTAAGCCTTGATAATCTCCTTCGTCTAACCACGAAACAACAGGGAGTAGTTTTTTTGATAGTTCATCACTAATCATGCTTTCATCGTACAAAATATCTTGCACGTCATAGGCTGGTTTCATCGCTAAACGAATGCGGTCTGGATGCTCTGTAATGTTTATCTTACTTACCGCAGCAATTATTTGACGAATATGATCAAATGACAAATCTGTTTGCACCATACGATATAACACATAATACAGCGCCGTATCCAAAGAAGAATCTGTATCTTCAGGAACAAAGCGAATCATCATTTGCTTTAAAAAGGTTGAATGATTCCGCGCTCGCTGTGGTTCTCCTATAGCATACCCATGACGGTGACGTAACCATTGCAAGGTTTCTGTTGCAGGTAAATCTAATAAACGAAAGATCCCTAACGCTTCAGAAAATCCAACAAAGGCGACAGCATCTGTTTGTTTGCCAAGAATATTTTCAATTTGTTCTATACCATAATCAATTCCACCAATAGCACAGGCATTCGATAGGTAATATTGATTTGCTTCATGTGGCCCACCTGGCAGTCGTGCATAGGTCCCGCGTGGTACAGCGGTAATAGTAATTTGCTCTTTTTGTGTATCTATTTCTATCAATTGAATTGCATCACAATGTGGCGCACGCGTATCAGCACGGGTATCTAACCCAATAAGTAATAATGACAGTCGTCCATCATCGCCAAAAATATTTTCTGAGGGCGTTGTATATTCCTCTTGCCGTTTTAAAATAATAGTCTGGAGTTCCTGTTCTACAAATTGTTTGTGCGCACGTTGCTCAATGTTTTTTTGCAAAAATACTACCCCGGTCATCAATCCCCAACCACCTATCACGAGTATCCCCGTACTCAGGACGAGTCGTATCATCATATGTTTCATATATCTTTTTGTGTAACTATTACTAACAAACCATCGTTGTGTGCATGTTGTCTCGTAAAAACGAGGTATATCATGATAATACAAGGCGTATATATCTTTTTTATCATAACCTAAATACCCCTCTTCGTCTACATATAAAAACACCTCGACTGAGTCGAGGTGTTTTTGAAGATAGTTATATAATCATTATTTTTTCTTTGCTTTGGTTGTTTTTGCTTTTTTTGCTGGCGCTTCAGTCTTTTTTACCGCTTTTTTAGCAACTTTTTTTGCTTTCTTTTCTGGGGCAGATACTTTCATATCTTCTTGTGCAGATGGTGAAGCAGCTTTTTTTACTTTTACAGGTTCGTTCATTAATGACATGACTTGTACCAATGACAATACTTTGTCTACTTTTGCTTGTAACGCTTCAAATTGAGCTTTTGAAACACCTCCAGCACTTGGCATAGAGCTGTTGCCACCACCAAAACTTTTTCTTTCAGGTTTTGGCGTAAAACCACCTTTGCCTTTAAAACAATCGCGGCAAAAAACTGGATGATCCCCTGTTGGGCGAAATGGTACTTCACAATCATTACCACAATCACCACAAACAGCTGGAAATAATTGCTTTTCTTCACGGCGACCACCATAGTTAGATCCGCCACCAAAGCCTCTACTATCTCCACGGCCTTTGTTAAATTTATTAAAATTTCCCATACAACAATCGTTAGTTAATTAAGTTTTTATTTAAGAGACGCAAGCATACCACAGATATGAATAAAAAACAAGAGGGAGAGGTACGTACTCCTATACTACTAGAAATACCCCTCATTGTCTACGGAGCATTAGCTCTGCGTAGAGGGTACAGCTGTTGTTTCTTTAATACCTCGATTACTCCACCAATAACCAAAAGAAGCCGCTACCACATTAGACAGAGCAATAGCTATCCATATTGACCAGATAGGAAGATGAAGGACAACCGCAAAGAGATAACTCAAGGGAATAGACACAACAACAAAGCGGGTTATTGCAATCCAAAATCCTGGCCAAGACCGTCCCATTGACTGAAAGACACTGGATTCAATCATAGCTGCCGCCATAAACCCATAACTGCCACCAACAATCCATAAGTATAACAAGGCGTAACGCATCACTTGTGCATCTTCAGTAAAAATACCAATAATATACTGTCCAAACAGCATAGCCAATATACCAAAGGCAGACGCACTTAAAAATCCTAACTGCAAGGCTTTTTTAAATACCGCACGTGCTCGTTCCATATTACCCGCTCCACGACTTTGGCCTATCATTGCCATTGAGGCAAACCCAAACCCAGCCGCTGGTAAAAAGGCAAAAAATTCTACGCGAAATACTAAACTAAAGGCAATGGCTCCGGCTTCCAAAAATGCTGCGGAGGTAATAAAGATAAGTGCAGACATTCCCAACGGATTAATAACTTGTGTGAGTGAGGCAGGGATACCAATTTTCAAAATTTGTTTTACTGATTGCCAACGAATACTTAAGTTACGGAAAGAAAAACGAATGCTCCGTTTTTTACCCGACAGAATAGCAATACCCAAGATAATAAATACCACTTGTGATACCAATGTTGCATAGGCTGCCCCAGCAACACCTAAGGCAGGGAAACCAAATTTTCCAAAAATTAATATTGGATCTAATATCACATTTACCAAGGTAGAGACGGCAAACATTTTTGTGAGCGTAAAGGTGTCTCCTTCTGAGTTAAAGGCAAACATGATCGTCATGAGATAAAAAAACAAAGTAGACCCTGCAGCACTAATACTAAAATAGTTTAAGGCTGGTTCATAGATAAGCCCTGTGGCGCCAGATGCGTGTAATAATTGATGCTTAAATACCAAAGAAATAATAGTAAACACGATTCCAGAAATAGTTGCCAATACAAATGATTGACCTAACAAGCGTTCTGCTTCTGGTTTATCTTTTCTCCCAATGCTCATCGACATCATAACACTCGAGCCGACAGAAATACCCATACTAAGCGCAATCATGATAAATAGCGTAATTTGAGAAATGCTTACCGCAGCAATTGCCTCTGTTGAGAGTTTACTTACCCAAAAGGTATCAACAATACCATAGAGGGTATAAAAAAACATCGATAACATCATGGGCCAGGCAAGAGACCAAAGTTGTTTGGTAATATTTCCCGTGGTTAAATCTTTTACATTATGTTCGGACATAAAAATAATGAATACTTTTAAGAGGCTTGAGTATAGCAGAGAAACAGAAAAAATACTAGTATCTAGGGCAATATAATATTCCCAACAATATACAGTTCACGCATGGCACGAGTAAGGGCAACATATAATACATCGCGCTGTATTCGTTTTTTTTCTTCTCTATAGTGACTATCCAATGCGCTGTTAATTTGCCAGGTATCTGCGTTATTGCCAACAAAAAACACCGTATCGAATTCTACTCCCTGCGCTTCTTGAATTGATAACACTTTTACATGAGGCAAGGATTGTACTAATCCGTAGGGTAACAGATCTTTTGGTTGTTTTGCCAAAATACCAATGAGGCGATCTGTATGTTCTTGAACAAATCTATGAATAAATTGCTGCGTCTCTGCAGTATTTTCTAGAATCTGCACGGGCTCTCCTTGTGGCAATTCTGTTGGTATATCTAATTCATAGCCGAGGCTGCTGATAAACCGTAACATTTCTTGCGTATTACGATATACTTTTTCCAACACCACGGAGCGTTGTTCGGAAAGCGACTCCCCTATTTCTGACCAAGAACGAATCGTGCCAAAGCGTGTTTGCTGCTTTTTATCGCCAACATACATAATGGCGTTCGTATCAGGACTGAGCGTGCCACGAATCAATTGTAACTGCTCTGGCAGATAATTTTGAAATTCATCTACCACACACAACGCGTTTGACACAGGAAATTTTCCTTGTTTTCTAGTAATAGAAAAATTCTTTTGTTGCACCAAATACTCTTTTGTCTCTAAGAGTTTTCCCTGTTGTTTTTTATATGCCAGCAATAACAAGGTACTATCAATATCATCCAATTGTTTGTTTGTTATTCTTTGTAAAATAAGATCTTGATTCTGTTGTACTGTTTTTTTATAAAACTGTACTAACCACGCAATAGGATTACCCACAAGTACCGGCTGGGTGCTACGAAGCAATCGTAATTTTTCAAGACGAATAGCATCTTCTACAAATTCGTTACTCTGTGCAATGTAGGGTTCATAGCCCTGCAAATCGAGTATGGTACACGCCCAATCAAAAAAAGTAGTTATCTCAACCTGGGTAATACCCAAATCTGGTAACAGCGTGCTAAAGTACGATTTGGTTCGCTGATCTTGTACAAAGACGCGAATACGATGTCCCGGAAATAGCTCTGTTGTTTCTGGTGCCTGCATTAAATAGGCGACGCGATGTAATGCCAGGGTTGTTTTTCCTGATCCTGCTGGTCCAGAAATAAGTAAGGGACCTTTATATGCTGCACGAATCACGGTATCTTGCGCTTTTTCCATACGCGCAATAATATCGGGCAATATAAATCCTGTTTTTCTATGAGAAAAATGTTCTTGATAAATAAGTGTTCGCGCAACGGTACTTGTTTCTGTTGCAAAAAACACAATCTTCCCATCGCGGATAGCATAATCATCTTTACGCAAAAGGGTGACCTGTTTTGTTTCTTTTTGCGCTGTTTTATAGGATGTTTCCCCTATTTCAGAAAAACGAACCGTTGCAATAGGAGAAACCCAAGACACAATATTCGCCTCTTGAAACGAACATTTTCCTACATACACACGCATCTCTTTTCCCTCTTGCTGCCGAATATCGCAACGCGCGACATAGGGCGAGGGTAACAGCACGCTCAGTTCTTGTGCTCTCCTTTCTATATATTCGAGTAAGGTATGAATAGCAATCTTATCGTCTTGTCCTGTTTGACGGTATTTGGCTTCAAGCATCTGCCGACGTTTGTTCCCTGCTTCGTAGGCGGCGCTGATTTCTTGTTGCACGGCGGTGACATGGGCTTGAGCTTCCAGCAAACGTGGTGATTGAGATTGAGACATAAAAAAACTATGTTACAAACATAGGGATGGCAGTGAATGGCACCACCGAGTATGCACCCTTGGCATACGCAGAAGAAACCTTTTTATTTTGAAGAAAATATTGCGCCGATCACTATTCAATAACAGGCAATAATTGAGATCCCTCACCTGGCGCACCAGTAATACTCATCGTATGCACGGTCCCATCGAAGGTCGTAAACCCTACTCTATTGTTTGTTGCATCATAAGTAAAGGCACTCATATCTACATCACCTAATGTGATTACTTGCGTTGTTTTCATGAAACTGTCAATCACTAACACATCGTCTGTATCTGCTGGCGTATCAATGGTTGTAATAAGGATATCTTCATGAATGCGGTACAATAATCGTGAATAATCATTTGGCAAAGTAATTTTCCAAACGCCATCAAGAAATACTGCTGGTTTATTATATTCATCAGTTGCTTCAACAGTAAACGGAGAAGGAAAATAAGCAACAGGAAAAAATACTGTGTGTTTGCTTATTGATCCATCTGCATGTGATTGACAAAGAGATACTTCTCTCCACCCGTCTTCAGGGGCATCAGCGGCCACCATGGTAACACAAGGAGATTCTGTCTGTTGTGTTATTGTGGACGATTCTTTTCTTGTGCCTTTTTCTTTCATCAAAAAAAATGCTGCGACAACAGCGATGACAAGAAGAATAATGATAATAAATGGTGATTTTTTCATAGTGATACGCAGAGTATTCCAAATATAGAGTTTATTGTCAACAGTGTAACTATTCTCTTTCAGAGTAACAAAAATAATTCATAATACGATACCGTAGTTACTGGGGAAATAACTTTTGTATCAGAGTATTTATTTCTTTTAACCCCGGATCATCTAACAGCACGGCATCGTAGGCCGCAGAAAAAGCCGCAACGGTTTCTGCTGTATCCGTACAGGTAAACCCAAGTTTAACTGTTTCTTGTACCGCAAGACCATTGGTCATGTCTGCATCACCTAAACTATTTCCCAGCACCAAAGCAGTTTGACGCTCGGACAGCTGGTTAAAAAATGGATAGGCATGTAATACGGTTTCATCTTTATTCAAACTATGAATAATTGGTTCTTTAATACCAATAGCAACGCCTGCATCATTCCATATATATTGGTTTGAGACAATATGGATATTGTTTCGTAATAATCCTGCGCGTTCAAAAAATAATTCAATACTATCTACGCCAAGCCCACTCGACGATAAAATTAATAAGGGGATGTTTCTTTGTTCAAGTAGTTGTACAAAATCTGCAATACCATCCCGAAATGCAATCTTACCAGAATCAACCGCTTGCTCAATATGTTGCCGCTGTAACCCAGTGGCAATCAATAAGTCAAAATGTTTTTTCCACCACTCATGCATTTTTGCTTTTCTTTCTTCTGGTTGTAAATGAGGATCTTGTTCAAACCCATGATAGGTATTAAACAAGTGCTGTGCTTTCTGCGAATATTCTGGCGTCAAAAATCCATAATCGCGTAAAATAGACATAACAGAAGGAACCCGCTTTCCCTGCAACACTTCGCTCGTTAAGGTTCCATCAAAATCTGCAACGACTTGAAACGCATCGACACCTAATTGCGCAATGCGTTCTTTTTTTTCATTATACCGTTGTTCATTAGGAATAATGATACGCGGTTCTTTTTTTATTGTTTCTCTGGATTCACCTGACATAGTAACGGTAGCTTATGATTGTTCAGATAACTCTTTATAATATGATCCATCGTTAAAGGCCTTAGTCCATTCGCGATAGGTAGCATCTTGACGCATGGTATTCCACACGTTTTGTACTGGTGAGTTAATATAAATTGAAAAATGACTCTGTTGCATATATATTTGGTATATTAACGTATAAATAAACCAACCATTAGATTTGCACTAAAAAAAGCAAAAAAGCTAGAACAAATGATAATAGCGCAAAGAAATATCCATGCCCGACGTTCTTCTGATATCTTTGTTTGAGATAAAAGATGATCGATTAATACTAAGATCAACATCATTATTGCGATAAGAGGAATAAGGGTAATCCCAGGAAACAAAAAAAATGCCATCCCCATAAATCCAAGAGGCATAAGGAAAAATATTTTTATTGAATCACTGAGGATACTTACAAACCCAGCCATATCTTGAGATACCTGTGGTGGATTTCCCTCCCCCATACCTACACCCATACTTAACATTAAAAAAAGACCAAAAACAATAAAAAAATTAAGAAGCGCAATACAGAGTAAAAAATAAAATGTATTTTTTGTTTGCATACCCATTTTTTATATAGTATAAAATACTATTATTTTAGATGTTTATCAAGAAACATACGCGTTCGCATCCATGCATCTTTGGTTGCTTCTGGCGCATAATTTGCTCCAGAAGGATTCGCAAATGCATGTCCCAACCCAGGATAAATATATATTTCATTTTCTATCCCTAAGGTATTAAGAGACGATTCAAATGCGCGTACCATGTCAACAGGAATCACCTGATCTTGATTGCCAAATACCCCCAGCACGGGCCAATCAATTGGCGCTAATCTATCGGTTGATGTCGCCATACCACCGCCATAATAGACAACGGTGGCATCAAGCAATTCTCCTGACAAAGCTAATTCCAATGATTGTTTTCCGCCAAAACACCACCCTAGTGACCCAATTTTTGTAGCCCCTTGCGATTTTACATACTGAACCGCGGCACGCATATTTTCTATACCAGTATCTTGATTAAATTTGCTCGTTAATTCTTTGGCACCGACTTGATCTTCGGCGGTTCCACCTAATAAATCAACAGCCAGCACAATGTATCCTTCTTTTGCCAAATCCTCTGCGCTTTGTTTAATTTCAGGACGCAACCCTCTATTCTCATGAATCATGACAATTCCCGGATAGTTTCCGGCTTCTTTAGGACGCACAACATATCCTTTTGCATTTGCAAAGTATGGTACATCCTCTTCTATCACAACTTCCATGGTACTCGTACTCATGAGTACATCTGCATTACTCATTGTATTGGTTTTGGGTCTGTAGCTTTGTTCTAAAGCAACAAATGACCGTAATATATTATCAAACAAAAACCATGTTACCACCATAACTAAGAATAGGATTGCAAGGAGAACTATTGTTTTTTTCATATATGCTGTTGTAAGGTAAGTGAATTGCCCATACCAGGTATTGGAAGCCACTAAAGGATGTTCTTCTGTAGCGGCACCAACAACATCTGATACTTTTTCTTCTAGAATATTTATGATTTAATAAACAGTATCTCATTATTCTGTCGTCACTCCATCAAAATGTTCTTCCTTTTCATCCTCTTTGGTAGGATGTACAGTACCATCTTTATGTTCTGGTGGAGAGTAGAGCGAATATAATTTTAACCCGATGTCCCCTGAATTTACCACATTATGTCGTGTTCCAGCGGGAATAACAACAGCGAACTCAGCTGAGAGCGCATGATCGACCCCATCCAATGTCACGGTTGCTTCACCTTCTTCAATACGAATAAATTGATCGAGATGATGCGTTTCTTCCCCAATCTCATCACCAGGTTGAATATGCATAAGCACCAACTGGCTATTTTTTGCCGTATACAGCACACGACGATAATCTGTATTTTCTAAGGTTGCTTTTTCTATATTCGTAATGTATCCAGTCATATCGATTGTATGATTAATGAATAATATTTTTAGAAAAATGACCATATGTATAATCACTATTCTATAATAGCACCTGGGGGAGAAGGAAGATAGAGACTATTTTAATAGTGTGATACAGTATCAGTATATTATGAATAGAAAAAAACAACTGCTCGCATTTGCTATTATTATACTTCTTTTCTTCATTACAATAGGATGTTTTGTTTTGGCAAAAAATCAGTCAGGAATGTTTCAAATTCCAATTTTTTCTATTTTATACGAAAGTGTGAAAATAGGATTTCAATTTGCGTATGGGTTTATAAAAATGTTTGGGCTTGCAATATGGGGTGTTGTGACAGACAGTTGGATTTCTATACTCGTAATGATAGGAATAATTATCGTCTATATGTTAAAGAGAATATACTACCGTACCCCTTAATTTTATTTAATACTAAACTGACAAGGCAGGCCCCTAGATTTTTTCCTCATCGACAAATCAATAGTTTATTGTATAGCGATCTTTCCGGTATTAATAGTAATTGATATTTGTATTTTTTTTTCATCAAAAATACCTTGTTTTTTTCGTATACTTGCTTTTATTGGCAAAAGATATGTTCCAGATTTTGTATCAGGAAAAACAGAGGTCGCCCATTCACTATCTCCAATTTTTGCTATTACAGGAATTGATCCCCATCCTTTTCGTTTAGCTCCATATGTTGTTTTGATAGACAAGGCTTCTTTTTTAGGAAGAGATGCAAAATACCAATTTCCTAATTTTCCAGGATATTTCCAAATAGTCGTGGTAAAAGTATACATACGAACAACACCTATAGGATAGACTGTAATACAGTAAGACAATCGGGCAATGCATACCAACCAGCAGAACCATTTAAGTGTCCCCCATCTTTTACCACGCTAAGGGGTGCCTGCAAGCGCTCCGATAAATATTCTCCCTGTTGTATGGGAACAAGCGGATCAGTATCCCCATGAATAATGGCGAAATTGTTACAACGGGATGTAATCCTCTCAAAATCAAAGGGTGCTTCTAAAAAAGAATCTAGCTTTTTATTTTCATTTTTTTCACAAGGACCTGCCACAAGTACAGCTCCACGAATGTTTTGTGCATCTGCCGTTTCTAAATAGCGTAAAATTGCCGGCACTCCCAAAGAATGCCCAACTAAATAGATCTCATCTTGTTTATGTGCTGCGATTTGTCTACTGATTTCTTCTACCCATTCGGTACATAGGGGTTCATCTGGATTTGGCAAAGCCAAGGCACAAGCGTACACATCTTGTTTTTCTAATTCTGCCATAAGCCAAGGTCGCCACCCACCATTAGGACGTCCTTCAAAACCATGGATGATAAAAACTTTTTTCATACGAGCGTGATGACATTTGTTTTTTGTAGGTTAGACAGTCTGCATACATTATACACTTTTTCTTTTTAGATCTATATCCTGATTTTTGGAATGAAGCAATGCTTCCAGTGCCTCCGCCGCATACCTTACCGCAGCATCAATATCTCCCTCAGAGACATACTGTGCAATACGGTCTTGTACTAATTGGCCATCTTCTGCCGGTGAATCGCACATAGTACGAAAGAGCAAACAGATATGTTCATTGTACAAAGATACGCCGAGTTTAGCATACACGAGTGGTTGAATAAGTATTGAAATAGCATGTGCGTCTTTTGCTTCTTTCAATTTACTCCTAAAAATTCGTAGTTCTTCTTTATCTGATGAGCTCACTTTATTTGGTTTTTCCCCCTCTTTCATACCTATGTTGTTCATAGGGTAACCGGCTTCTCTATTCATACAATATTCATTACATGAAATTTAATACGTAATTATAAATGTTTACCATATGTTATCTGGAAATTTTTCTCGACAATATTGTTTTTTTTCTTCGCTAAATGTATGCGTATGCCCATCAATGCCACCAGAACATTCCATAGCGAACATAAGACGCTGACAACCAATAATCACAAGTAAGAAGCCGAGTATGACTAATAGCAAACAAACATATTGTGTCTTTTTTTTCATATGGCAGTAGTATAAATGAAAATTTGCTTCATGGCTAGACAGACCCTTTTATATAAAAAACCCCGAACTAATCGGGATTTTTTTCAGGTTATGAAGGAGAAAAGAAGTTATTGTTTTGGCTGAGGCATGGCCAGTTGTTTGTATACTCCTCTGTTTTGCCACAAAAAGTAGATATTTAACAGAATAAACAGGTTACCCATAATAGCCCCAGCAGTAAATAGCCCACCATCTAAAAAGAGATGAAATGCAACAATATTTACAGTAAAAGGAAGAATCAATAATGCTGCTGCTGCACTTCTTCGGGTCCAAAAAAGGATAATGGCAACAACAAAACAGATTGCCATAATAATCATAATATATTTTGCTGACATGAGGGCCGAAATAAAATCAAAGGCCAGATCGCTATTATAGAGATCGCGCGTTGGTGCGGGAAAAATGCCCAATGTTCCTAAAATGGGACTTATCATGAGCAAGGTAAGTAATGCTTTAAAAATTGGGTCGAGGTATTTTTTCATAGAAAAAAATTTTAAATGAATTAGGGTAAGTATACCATAGGTTGTTACAAGTAAAAAATAACGAACAAATCCCTATGAAGGGATGTGTGCCAATTGATAGATTCCGTACAAAATAATACTAGTCACCAGCAGCAATACAACCGCTGTTGTTACATATACCATAAAGCGAATTTTTTTTCTCAAAACAATATCTGTATGCGTTTTCATGACTTTGTGTGACACAAAAAGCAACCATATCCAAGGGATGGTGATAGGACCAAATATTGCCATGCCTATCACAATACCATCTAATATATGCTCTGATCGATGCTCAAGCAACGAACCAAAGATCGCACTCAATGGTGATAGAAAAAAAATACCATATATACAAACGATGGAAAGAGGGATGTACAGATACTCGAGAAAGACCTGTCTCTTCTTTTTTTGACGATCTTCAAAGAGACACTTTATAAAAAAGAAAATTGGAACCGATGATACCAGCATAACAAGTACTCCAGACACCAGTGGATTGAGTAGAGAAACACTATACGAATACGAAAGTATATTTATTCCAACCAAAAGAAAAGACAGTGTCGCAATATATGCAGCATAGATACCAAGCGCTCTTGTTCGTCGCAGATCTTGAAACAACCGAGCAATGTATCTGAATGGTATCAACGCGAGTATTAATAAAGACAAACTATATAGTGCTATAATAGGAAACCTATTTTTATCTATAGTCGCAAGCGAAATACAAGACTCTCTTAGCGAGCTAGATCTGTCCGTTTCTAAAAAAAACTGTAAAACATGATCCTCTCTCGTTCCATCATCAATCAAACTACAAATAGTACGGTCTTTTTTGAACCCAGCGATGCCACTGATACATTCTTGTGGCAACATCCGAGCATCCTGAGGCAAAGAAAAACATGCGTTTATATCTTTTGTAACTACGGCGACTTGAGAGAGACACTCAAAATACAGCGTATCATCTCCCTCTTGTGTTTTGAGTTCCTCACACCAGCTGGTGTTATGTGCAATCGATGCGGCTCTGATTATGCATACTGAATACTTTTCATGTTCTTTTGGACAGAGTGAAATATCATTTTTTTCAGCAGCTTCGGTAGCAATACATAACATGACCGAAAAAATTCCATTTGGTTTTGGAAAAGATGCATAACACTCGTCAACTGTTTTTGCATTCAGCAAAGTAGGATTTTTGAAACTGCCAAATATACACAGAATCAAAAAAATAGAGAGAGTATATTTTTTCATAAAGCGCATATAGTATACCTAAAATTATTTTTATATCAAACAATCGTAGTATCGTATTCCTATTGACAAAAGAATTTTTTTGTGGTGTACTACGCCGTTCGAAAATAAGAGGTCGAACATAGCGCTCTTTTTAATTCGACATGGTTTTTACTCTAGGGACAGTGGGTTCAATGTGTTTTGGAATATCCAGCACACACTGAACCCAACGTCCCAAAGGCTAGGTCGCCTGACGGACATACCCCGCACGGAGGTGCATTATGATCACGTTTGTTTCCAGCCACATCCTCACCGCCCTCACCGGCGGCGACACCATCGGCTCGAAGGTCGTCAATCCCGACGCCTTCCTGTCCGCGCTCGACATGGCCGTGGCGACGCATGACACCAGTCGCGACCGCGTCGCGGGGCAGCACTACGTGCAGCTCCCGCAGACCGCGTGGACCAGCGTTTCCGCAGGCGTCGGACGCAAGTCCGAGAACCCCGCGGACTACCTGGTGCGCATGCACCGCGGGCAAGCCTGCCTGTTCCTGCGCCGCGAGCTGGCGGCCGAGGTCGAAGGCCTGGCCTGCGTGGTGTACACGCGGGAGGCCTACCTCAACGACCCCGACGTTCAGGGAGATGCGGCGGAAATTGCCCGCATCGAGGCCAGCGACTGCAGCCACGTGATCGTGGCTGTCATCGCTTCGAGCGGGCCGCAGGCGCCACTCACCCCATACCGCCTCGTGGCCAACCTCGCGGGAGGCAATAACGAGGACCTCGCGCTCGACGCGGACGCCATCCGCGAGAAGGCGCGCGTCTCGAAAGCGTACTGGGACGAGTGGTGCGTAGTCGCCGACTAGGCGACAGGAGGAACCATGTCGATTGTTGCTACCAAAGACGCAAGTCTTTAGTGGCACACACTCGATGGAGGTCGCGGATACATATCCCGACCTCCCCTCCAATTATCTTTTTTACTCCGGTAGAAAATATTGAGGAATAAAAAACCCCGAATCAATCGGGGTTTTTTGTTTTTTACGACTTGAGCCCTCCACGTTCGCCCAGATGAAACTTTCCGGCTCCAGACTCTCAGGTTCAGGAGTACTTCAAGCCTATATAAAAAATGTTTAATTACTCACGACCACCTTAAACCCTCCCATGCTCATGCGCTTCATATCAAATGGCATTTGAAATTCTTTCTTTTTTGGATCATATTCTCCATACAGTGCTTCCATTTCTTTGTGGATTTGTTTGTTTATCCGGTTACGATCTGCCTTGGATTTATAGGTAATAAATGAAAACCATACCGTTTCATCTGGCTTTGCTTTAACCAGTTTTGGAAAATGTAAAAGGATATGTGGAGGCGTGGCGTCGTCTAGCATACATTCTTTATAATCAAGGGCACCCAGTTTCATCCACATTTCAGCACCTTGTTTGGCCATTTTTTTATACTCCTTTACGTTTGCCTTTGGAACGACGAGCACAAATCCATCGACATAGGTTGCAGCTATTGTTTTACTTGACATATATATTTTTTAATAAATTGAGTAAGATTATGTATTTAAAAATAGTATAGCATAAAAACAAATAATAAACGTTATAATACAAAAACCGCTTATTACAGCGGTTTTGCTTGCCAGGTGAAGCTTCA
This sequence comes from uncultured Gammaproteobacteria bacterium, assembly GCA_964522435.1. Taxonomy (GTDB): domain Bacteria; phylum Patescibacteriota; class Patescibacteriia; order Magasanikbacterales; family UBA922; genus CAZFUL01. The sequence goes on along the minus strand of CAZFUL010000002.1, from coordinate 29,974 downwards.
AGCGAAGACTGGCTCCGATTACAATTCAACAACAAACCTTTACACTGATTATACCAAATTCGGTGCATGGGTTGAAGACGCCTGGTTTCAGGAAGAGAAAGCGCAATCGTTGAAAAACTTGCATACTTTTTGACAGATATGGTAAGATAAAATTAATGACAAAGTGCTTGACCGACTACTTGATTCCTGAGTCAAGTACCCAAAGGCTTAAAAATATCTAAATCTAAACAAATTTCAATTTCAAAAAACCGTGACTACTAATCTCACCAGAGAATCTACTGAACGACATATATTAATTACTTCTACTTATACTCTGTAATATCTTCTCTCTACAAATATATATTCTTTCTAGATTCTCTTAACACTAAACACTAACACTAAACAATCCACCACCCCTCAATCCTAACACTTGCTCTTTGTAAAATCTTAGCTCTCCCTCTGCCTTTGGATGATTGATACTCTCCTCTTAAATCTATAAACTCTGGACGCAAGTATTAGGATTGAGTTGAGCCGTTCCTTTTACACTCTTAAGGTTTTATATGACTCTACTTCCCCTTATCCTCTCCGGCCTTTCTCTGGCTTTGAGTGGATACATCGTTTTGCTCTTAAGGAAGAACAAAGAAAATGGAGATTCTCCTGAACTCAAAAAACTTCTGGGCAACATAGATGCCTGTGTAAATAGGTTTGAAGCCCTCCTCAAAGATGAATTGACTCGGAGCCGTACAGAGGCCGCTCAAGGCGATAAAATCGCCAGAGAAGAGCTGAGTCAGTCTCTTGGTACATTTGGGAGTTCTCTTACTAAACAAGTCTTAGATATTGCGACTTTACAGAAAGATCAACTCATCTCATTTGCAACTCAGATAAACCAAGCCAATAAAGAAACACGAGAAGAATTACGCACCGCCTTCAAATCCTTTGAAGGCACTCTTGGAACAGGAATAAAAGAACTCAATGAAGGACAAAAGCAAAAACTGGAGAGTCTTCACACAAAACAGACTGAACTTATTCAGACCATTGAAACCAGACTTGAAAAAATGCGAGAAATAGTAGAAGGCAAGCTCAAGCTCATGCAGGATGACAATAATGATAAGCTCGAAAAAATGCGTGCTACCGTAGATGAGAAACTTCACCATACTCTAGAAACTCGGCTTGGCCAATCATTCAAAATGGTCACAGATAAGCTTGATCTCGTACACAAAGGGCTTGGAGAAATGCAGGTACTCGCTACTGGCGTTGGGGATCTGAAAAAGGTTTTGTCGAATGTCAAAACAAGAGGTGTGCTGGGAGAGTATCAACTGGCCAACCTGTTAGAGCAACTTCTGACACCAGAGCAGTATCAAAAAAATATTAAAACCAAAGTAGGCAGTGAAGCGATGGTTGAATTTGCTATCAAATTGCCTGGCCGTGATGATAAAAGTACAACGGTATTTTTACCGATTGACTCAAAATTTCCCAGCGAAGATTATCAGCTCCTTCTTGAAGCGTACGAAAAAGGAGATAAAGAACTCATTGAATCAGCAAGCAAACAATTGGCTACCCGCATAAAGGTGTTTGCTAAAGACATACGAGATAAATACATTGATCCCCCTAATACAACAGATTTTGGAATCATGTTTCTCCCCTTTGAAGGACTCTATGCCGAAGTACTGCGTTGTGCAGGACTCTTTGAATGTTTGCAACGAGACTACAAAGTAAATATAGTCGGGCCAACTACATTAGCCGCTTTTCTCAATAGTCTTCAAATGGGCTTTCGAACTTTAGCAATTGAAAAAAGATCAAGTGAAGTATGGGAAATTTTAGGAGCAGTCAAAACAGAGTTTGGCCGTTTTGGAGATATTCTCGACAAAACCCAGAAGAAACTTACGGAAGCAAGTAATGTTATTGATGAAGCCGGGGTACGATCTCGTGCAATTGAAAAGAAACTCCGAAATGTGCAGGAATTACCAAAGGCAGAGTCTCTTCAGTTGTTGGGTAGTGACATAGTAAGTGAAATAAATGAAATTCTTCCGATAGAGGAAACAAAGATCATCCAATAAAAATATTTTAAGGTTGTCCTAAAGCCTGTTTAATTTGCTTAAAATAAACAGTTTCATCTTGATTTCCAGGAAAAATTTCTTTAAGCTGATAAGGAAAATATCCACGTAAACCCTTAAGAATAGGTAGAGCATAAAAATGACCACCTCGTTCAAAATGTTGTTTTAAATCACTTGGCGATCTCGTGCTAATAATGTAAATTTGTAAACCGTACTTTTCAACCCCTTCAACTAGGACTTGGTTAATATGCTGATCACCAAACCCATATCCAACAATGAGGATCTTTTTATTACCCTCTGCAATCACTTTTTGAAGTAACTCAAAATACCATTTTAACAGTGGCTCGCTCTCAATAAGTTCAGATTTATTCTTGCCAATAACCATTTGGTTTAACCCGTCTGATGATTTCCAGCCATACGAGCCGTGAAGCTTGATATAGGCAAGTCCTGCATGGTTTTTAAAATCTTCTTCAGCTTTGGCTATAGCATTTTCTTTTGGCAATGTAACAAACTTATCTGGCGTAAAGTCTCTACAATGACCATTATAAAGCTCTGGCACAAAAAATGGAGCCCCTGGGGGTCTATGGCCACATCGACGCTCAATAAAAATGTCTTGATTAAGAGTAAAAAATAACCCCTTTTCGTCTCCTTGTCCAACAAATAGGTTAGAGAGTTTCCCCCAACCATACCAGTTTACTGGATAGGGACTATTTTCAGTAAAAACCCAATCTTTTATTGCATCATCCAAACTTTTATAGGCTCTTTCTACTACTTTCTTTAGGGTATTTTTATCTTCTTCAGAAAATCGTCCAGTCATCACAGAAGAATAAACAGATTCAAAATCATAATCTTCTTGCAGTAAACTACGAAGATTTTCGTTACTTTGAATTTCTGGATCATTAAATATTTGAGCCCACATTTCAGAACCTAAAAAACCGCCAAAGTTTTTAGTAAAACCTGCCCCTGTTAACAATATCAAATTTTTTGATTTAAATTCAATCACAATATAATCCCTTTTAGTAATTTTTTATAGTCATCATCAATATTTTGGTACTTCAAATTTTCAAAAATAGAATTTTTAATCTCAGTAAGTTTGTCTTTTGCTTGGGATGTGGTCATACCATTGGTTGTGAGCCACCCCTGAATAGCATTAATCTTATCCTTTTTAGGGGGCAAGATAGTTTCTACAAAAGCAGGTAAATTTGAACTAGACATCACAGAATTAACTTGAGTCACAATAAAACTATTTTTTAGAAAGTCCTCCCCAGTGACAGCTTCAATAGTAGAATCAATATCTTGATAGTGTTTCCATTCACCAAACCCCTTTTCTTGTCTGTATTGTTTTTGTAATTCCTTTGCTGGCGCATCACTATCACTGATAATTAAACAAGCCCTATTTGCCAACTCAATCATGGGAGTAATAGTTTTCATACTTTTTACGCCTTTTGCATGACACATGCTCACATCTTTATATTTTTTCTTTACATCTGCCGAGGCATTTTCAAGTGCAACTTTGAATAATTGTTTATCATTCCATCCTTCAAAAAGGATATTCTTCTCTTTTAAAATAGAGAAGATAGTGTGACCAAGAGCATTGAAAAGTACTTCTTCATCTGCAATGTTTGAGGCACCAGCCGATTCAAGGGATGTTATTTCGTTATCTTTCTGTACAATATAATGCCTGTCAATATCACCAGAATCAATCATAAAGATTGAGTGTGTGCTATATATCACATAATTTGTTTTTGAAATTTTTATTAGCTCGTCTCGTAAATATCGAGCACCCGCAGGATGTAAGCTCATCTCTGGCTCATCAATCAAAAGAAGTGTATTTTTAATAGAGGCCGTTTTTACATTTACTGAAATCATGAGAAGAAAGGTAACAAATCTTTTGAAACCATCGCTTCTACGAGAAAAATCATGTGTATTTTTTTCTTTGATTCCAGGAACAATTTCATCAGCGTTCAATTGTAAAGAGAATTCAATATTTTTATACTCTTTCCAGACACTTTTAAAATGGCTTGTCGTTTTTTGTGCAATACTAGTTAAATAATTTTGAAGTTGATTATTACTACCCTTTCTTTTTTCATCAAGACTAGCCTTTATGTGTTCTGTTCCAGCTAAAGTAAACATATTTTTTAGGGGAACGCATATATCTGGGTTATTGGAAAAATCGTCCATCTTTATCGAATTAGGTAGAAGATAGTTGTCATCATATTTCCAAAATAAAATGTCAGGTAAATTTTCTTTTACTATCCCAACAATACTATTGCCAACCAGAGAGATAAAGTCATCAATTACAGCTTGTTCTAAATAGCCCTCTGGTATTTCACCAAAATCTGCTACTCGAATAAGATTATATTGTGATAGCACATATTTTTGTCCTTTCAACTCGACGCTAAAATCTGGAGGACATGAACTCGTTGGTTTCTTCCATCCATCAGATAAGTTAAATTTACTATCCATTGACCAGTACGTAAAAAATTTTTGTTCAGTCAAAATATTTGTTGTATAGATTCCTTCTTCGCGAGTTGCACAAAATTCTTTAATAGAGTATTTTTTTGTACCTGAAGTAGCCATTTCAGGGTTTTTTGCAGTCGTAGCAATTTTTGAGCTAACAATCTTAAGAAGTTCGTCTGATTCATTTTTTTCAAGTTTGAAAATGAACCTAACATATGATTTTTCAATAGGATCTTCGTCAGGGAGTGCCTCACGTACGTCGTCTTTTCTCACAGGTTTGTAATCATTACTCAATAATGCAAGGGCTTTAAGAATGTTTGACTTTCCAGATTCATTGATTCCAACAAGAACACGACATGTCGGCTCAAATTCTACTGTCACATCTTCAATCGATCTGAAATTTTTTATTTGTACACGATTTAGTCTCATATATAATGAAATGTCATAATTTAATCCTGATTATTTTATACACTGGATCATTATCACTCACAATTATAGACTGCTAAAAGTCTTCTGTCAATTGTACAAAAAAAGTCATCAAGGATAATAATATAGCTATTTAAGATAAATTTTAACGCTTGATTCCTTCCACTTTTTATAGTATACTTCGAGTGAAATGGACAAAATTATGAGTATACTTAAGACAATTATTGTTATAATGACTGCTTTAGGCCTTATTTTTTTCTGTAAGGCAGTGGCACATGTGTTTATTGAAGGTCAAGCTCATCATAATTCTGTTATTTCTGAAAAAGGAAATGGCTCAATGGTAGAAGCAGGCACAGACGACTGTTGTGATTTATCTGATCATTCAAGCATGGCAAACCATTTTGTCGTAGCTACCATACCTCAAATACCTGACCTCTTTATAGTCTTTTTCTTTATAGCTTCTTCTTTTCTTGTTTTGTTTGTAGAAGTATCTCGACATCTCGGTTCATTTTTATATTTTCGCAAGATTCGTCAACGGTTTGGAAGCTTTAGGGTTTTTAATCCATTTCTTCACTACTTCCGCTCCGGAATACTCAACCCTAAAATTTTTTAGTATCCACACACAACATCTCGTTTTATTTTTGAAATGAGATGTTTTTATTGTATTTGTATGTATTCAGATCTTAAGATAAGAAACTATGAAAAGTATATTAGAAAATCTACATCCTAAAACAGTATTTATTTTTGGCCTCGTACAGGGTGTGCTCGTTTTGTGCACGATTGGTTTTTTTATCATGCTAGGACTGTACTTCAAAAGTGATAATACTTTGGTACAAAATAACAAGCCGAGTGAATTGGTAAAACCTTCGCTTGCTCCAGGCAATGATCCTACTCCTGCCAATATTGCCCTTACTACGATTACGGATAAAGACTATTACAAAGGTGGAAAGAATGCAAAGATAACCATAGTAGAATTCTCTGATACCGAGTGTCCTTTTTGCAAACGCTTTCATATGACCATGAATGAAGTGATAAAAAAATATGGTGATAAAGTGAAATGGGTGTACAAACATGCTCCGCTCGATTCACTTCATAGTAAAGCTAGAAAAGAAGCTCAAGCAGTGGAATGTGCAGGCGACCAAGGAGGTAATGATGGATACTGGAAGTACCTCGATAAGCTCTTTGAAGTTACTCCGTCCAATGATGGACTTGATGAAGCACAGCTTCCTCAGATTGCCCAAGATGTCGGGTTAAATAGAAAGAAGTTTGAAGAATGTCTTGCCTCAGAAAAGTTTAAAGACAAAGTCCAAAATCAGCTCCAAGAAGCAGAAGCCGCTGGTATGAATGGTACTCCCTATTCAGTGATTGTAGCTGGAGATCAAAAAATTCCTCTCAATGGTGCTCTCCCTACAGCACAAATCACTTCAATTATTGATTCACTGCTTGAATAAGTATGCAGGAATATTTTTCTGCCTTCAGAAAAACTAAAAAGTTATTTCGGCGACCACGAGTACTCTTGGTAGCTCTTGTTTCAGGCACAATACTATTTTTGACTGCTCTGTGGTTGCCGAACTATCGGCTCATTCAAATTATTCTTGTCTCAGATACTTTTTCTCTCAGCCAGAAAGCTCAAATTCTTATAAACTCACTTGGTTCATTCCAAACAAGTTTTACTGGTAGTGATAGGATCTTTATCCTTCTTACTTCTGTCCTCGGTGGTCTTACTGTAGCCTTGCTCCTATGGTACATGAAAAATACCTTTAAGATACAGAAAGAAGCAGGGGTAAGTCTCCTCGGAATTTTGTTAAGTTTCATAGGGGTTGGATGTTCGGCTTGTGGTTCTGTAATATTGACTTCTATCTTTGGAATTTCGAGTTCCTATTGGCTTACTTCGGTTCTACCGTTCGGAGGATTGGAATTTAGTATCATGAGTGTCGTTCTCCTTTTAGGCTCGTTACTGTATCTTTCCAAAAAAATTCAATCACCTATTGTATGCCATATCAAGCCTAAAAGTATGTAAAAGCTCTCATGTGGTTACAATGAATAGTTTATTAAATTTAATGTAAAAATATGTCAACGGATAGTAAAGTAGTAGTAGGAATCGTTCTTTTATCACTTACAATTTTTTTAGGCATATCCTTTTTCGTGGGAAGAGAAAATAAGAAACATGATGAAAAAGATAATTTTGTGAATAAAGAACTTCTTCATATTCAGTCAGACGATTGGGTAAAAGGAAACCCAGAGGCAAAAGTAACCCTTGTTGAATATTTGGATTTTGAATGTGAAGCGTGTGGAGCATATTACCCCTTCGTAAAACAGCTCTCAGAAGAATTAAAGGACGATTTGAAAGTTGTAGCAAGATATTTTCCTCTGCCTGGACATAAAAATGGACTCCCCGCAGCTCTAGCGGTTGAAGCAGCTGGTCGTCAGGGGAAATTTTGGGAAATGCATGACATTGTCTTTGAAAACCAGGCTCAATGGGGTGAAAAACAAACTCTGGATTCAAAAATCTTTGAAGAGTATGCCCAAAAAATTGGTCTTGATATGGTAAAATTCAGAGAGGACGTGAATTCACAGTCAGTCAAAGATCGAGTACAACGTGATGTAGATTCTGGTATCAAGCTCGGAAATACTGGGACCCCGTCATTCTACTTAAACAGTCAGAAAATTCAAAATATTCGGAGCTACGAAGAATTTAAGACTCTTATTCAAGCTGAAATTTTTAAAGCCTCTGAATCTCAAACTGACTCCCTTGAAGAATAGGAATTGAATATTAATTCTTACTTTATAAAAATAATATTAGAATACTATGGAACATACGAATACGGAAGAAAACCAGTCTTCAATGGAAGAAAAAAAATCTCATGAGATAAATCCAAAAACTAAAAATTATAAACTCATTGCAATCGTAGTTGCTGTTGGTATCGTTCTTGTAGCTCTGCTCTTTGCAAAGAGCTTACTTATTGCCGCTACTGTCAATGGAAGCCCAGTTAGCCGTTTATCTCTTATTCGAGAATTGGAAAAACAAGGGGGTAAACAAGCACTTGAAGCTATTATCGATCAAAAACTGATTGAGGCAGAACTACAAAAGCAAGGCATAACAGTATCTCAGGAAGAAGTATCCGAGGAAATAAAAAATATCGAGGCTCAAGTTTCAAGTCAAGGAGGAACGCTAGAGCAGGCTCTTACTATGCAAGGTTTAACTGAAGAAACGCTGAGAGAGCAAATAACAATACAGAAGAAGTTAGAAAAATTGCTGGCTGATAAAATAGTTGTTACTGATGAAGAAATAGACGCCTATATGAAAGACAGCAAAGTCCCTCTTCCCAAAGATATAAAACCCGAAGATTTCAAAAAAGAAATTAGTATCCAACTTAAACAGCAAAAACTTCAGCAAGAAGCACAAAAATGGATATCTGATCTGACTACGAATGCAAAAATCAGGTACTACGTTAATTATTAAGGAGTTTTGAATTATTATATTTTTGCCCGAATGCGTGCTAATAAAGGTTACATGTATGGTATAGTGAGTGCAGGTATAGTCCTGTTGTTTGCTTTGGGATATTTACTTTTATCGAAAGACAAGTCTCTGTCTTATGAGGCTCCTCCTGTTGATACTGTAAAGGTGCTCAAAAAAGATACACTTCCACCCTCGCCTCTCGCCCCACCTCGTACAGAGGTTAAGGAGAAGTTTTTTGGGTATTCTACCAAAGGGAGAAGTATTTATGGGTACGAAATAGGATCAGGAGAAGAGGTATTATTGTTATTTGGAGCAATACATGGGGATGAAAAAAATACCGCCGACTTATTAAACAAATTTGTCGAAGAAGTTCGAGCAAATCCTGAAAGTATTTCAGATTCAAAAAAACTTGTAGTAATTCCAATTGCTAATCCAGACGGATATTATGAACGATCAGATAATTTAAATATAAATTCAGTAAACCTTAATCGTAATTTTGGAACAAAGGAGTGGAAGCCTTATGAACAAGGAGAAGTATCTGCTGGATCTGAACCATTTTCAGAAAAGGAAAGTGTCGTTATAAAGGAAGTCGTAGAAAAGTACAAACCTGAGGTTATGATTGCATTCCATTCTCAAGGTGCACTTGTCTCACCCGAAGAGGATGAGGCTTCCATTGCTTTAGCAAAGTGGTATGAGGAAAAAACAGGCTATACTTATTATGATGAGTGGGCATATGTTGGGACAGCGACACTTTGGTTTTGGGAAACACTCCAAAAGCCAGCTATTACGGTAGAACTTACTGATCATGTAGAAAATGACTGGGAAGTAAATAAGGAGGCTCTTTGGTCATTGGTTTCTGCAAAGAGTTTTCCTTTTAAAAATGATAACCAAGAACTATGAATTCACACTCAAAACACAGTGAACCAAAAAGTCTCAAAAATATTCGCCTTGCTTTTTGTTTGAATCTCAGCTTTGCTATTTTTGAGCTTATCGGTGGAATCTGGATAAATAGTTTGGCTATCATTTCAGACGCTATTCATGATTTTGGAGATAGTTTTTCTCTTGGTCTTTCCTGGTTCTTAGAAAAGATCTCCAAACGCAAGCGATCTAAAGGCTTTTCATATGGCTATAAAAGATTTTCTCTTTTAGCGGCCTTTATCAATGGGATCATTCTCTTGATAGGATCCTTGTTTGTCCTTTCAAAGGCGATTCCTCGTCTGATAAACCCTGAACATGCCAATGCCAAAGGAATGCTTTTGTTTGCATTAATTGGCATAACGGTAAATGGGATAGCGGCTCTTCGGCTCAAAAAAGGAAGTTCTATGAATGAGAAGGTAGTCTCTTGGCATTTATTTGAAGATGTCTTTGGTTGGGTAGCCGTTTTAATTGTGAGTATTATTTCTCTTATAAAAGATATTCATATTCTTGATCCTATTTTGTCTATTCTTATTTCTTTGTACATTCTCTATAAAGTAATGAAAAATTTGAAAGCGACAACTTTTATTTTTCTCCAAGGTGTTCCAAGGGAAATCAAGCTTGAAGAAATAGAAAAAAAGATGAAAACTCTACCTTCTATTTTGGCAGTTCATGATACCCATGTTTGGAGTTTGGATGGTGAAAATAACATTTTGACCACTCATATTATGGTAAAAAGTGGGTTATCAAAAGAAGATAAAATAAAAATAAAACGTGAAGCAAAGGAGATTGTACAAACCTATGATATTTATCACTCTACAATTGAGCTTGAAGAAGAAGGTGACGAATGTCTTCTAGTTGGAGAAAATTGTAAACCCGAATAATTAGAATTATGCTTAGTCTTAAAATATCTGATTCGTTACGCTGAAATATGTTGTTGAAAACACAAAATGCTATTATTCTAATGACAGGGATAGGTTTTTTTATAGCGGATCAATTTTTAAAGTTCCAATCATTGCACTCTTGGCAGCAACCACAGCTGGTTATGCGTTTCTTTGGTTGGGAGCCATTTCTTAATCCAGGAATAGCCTTTAGTATTCCCATTCCCTATTGGTTGACTCTCATTTTGTCTGCACCAATTATACTCCTGTTAATCTATTTTCTGGTTCGGCATCTCAATTCTCCTGTAGATAACTTGAGGGCAAACAATATATTAATAACTCTTGCCCTTACCCTCGTCTTAGCTGGAGCACTATCTAATAGTTTTGATCGTTTATTTAGACACCAAACAGTAGATTATATACGAATACTCACAGGTATTATCAATTTGGCAGATGTATTCATTGTCAGTGGTTTTATATGTTATGTTATTCAAAAAAAATTAATGAAGAACAAATAGCATAGTTACAATATGAAAATGCTTATTATTTTTCTAGCCGAATATCTCTATTTAATAATTATAGGTATAAGTCTATACGCCTTTGTGAAGACAGACAAGAAAAATAGAAAAAATATCTTTCTGTTTTCCATGGCGACATTCATTCTGTCTTTTGTTCTGAGTAGAATAGCAAATTATTTTATTCAAAGCCCTCGACCATTTGTCGTTGATTCTTCTATAACACCATTGTTTTCTCATATCCCAAATAATGGTTTCCCTTCAGATCATACACTTCTGGTCATGTCATTAGCAGCTATTGTATATATGTTTAATCGTAAACTTGGTATCATTTTGAGTATTGGATCAGTTTTGGTTGGCGTAGCAAGAGTCATGGCTCAAGTTCATAATCCTGTAGATATATTAGGGAGTATCATAATAGCTTGGATATCTTGTTTACTGATTTATTATATACTTACAAAAAGAAAAATAATTTCTAAATTCTAAAAATATGATGTCATTCATCAAAAAGAATCTTCTTCACATTGCCTTTGCTCAGGCTCTTATAGCCATGCTTGGGAGTTTGTACTTTAGTGAAGTTCTACAGTTTCCTCCTTGCGTACTTTGTTGGTATCAGAGAATCTGTATGTACCCTCTAGTTCTTTTGTTAGGAATAGGTATCTATCGCCAAGATAAAACAATTTATTGGTATACTTTGCCACTGGCGGTTGTTGGTTGGGTTATATCTGTTTACCACAATCTTCTCTATTACAAAATTCTGCCTGAATCTATTCAGCCCTGTATGCTTGGGGTATCATGTACCACTAAATTTATTGAATGGCTTGGATTTGTAACTATTCCCTTTCTCTCATTTGTAGCATTTAGTGTCGTGATTGTTTGTCTTTTGGTATATAAAAAACTTCTTAAAAAAGAAAATAAAGGTTAAACACTTAATTTTTTCAAACTTAAACTTATGAACAAGAAATATATTGTGGCAGGTGGAATTTTTAGCCTTCTTCTTTTGGTAGGAGCTGGATGTAGCAATACTTCTTCTCAAAACCTAGAAGTATCAACCGATCAGCTTCAAGTCCACACTACAACTACTTCAAGTACTATACAACATGATAGTCAAATTCGAGATGATAAAGACTTCCTGTCTCATATGATACCTCATCATGAAGAGGCAATTGCCAGTTCCCAGCTTCTTCTGGCTAAAACACAAAACGAAGATCTGAAAGAACTTTTGAAAAATATCATCTCTGCTCAAGCTCTTCAAGTAACTCAAATGAGAATATGGTATAGAGAGTGGTTTCAGGAAGAATATGTTACGCGTGGTCAGTATACGGCCATGATGAGACCAGCCGAGGGAGATGATGTAAAACAATTGGAAAAAAATTTCCTAGAAGATATGATCAAACATCATGACGGTGCTATAGAGAAAGCAAATAGTATATTAAAAGTTACCAAACGAAACGAAATAAAAAGCTTAGCAAATCATATGATAGAATCTCAAGTAAAAGAAATTGAGCAGATGAAAAACGGACAAAATGCTTGGTTTGCCGAGTAAATGATAAAACAATAGAACTCCGAATTATTGATATCTATAGGGGTAATGATTACATTGAGAGAGTTAGCTTTCAAAACATTACATTTCTATTTGGTACTTGACAGCGCACAATCATCAATGTAATATATCCCCCATAGGGGGATATATTCATTTCATATATGTATAAGCCAAAAACGCAAAAAGAAAGAATCTCACACCGCCTCAAAATCTCTCTTGGCCACATGAAAAAAGTGATTAAGATGGTGGAAGAAGGAAAATATTGTATTGACGTCATTCACCAGTCTAAAGCAGTGCAGAAAGCCTTGAAAGAGGTCGATCATTTAATTTTAGAGAATCACCTGAATACCTGTGCGGCCAAAGCTATTCGTGAAGGAAAAGAAAAGAAGGCGGTAGAAGAAATAATGGGAATTATTAGAAAAACTTAAGTTATGTCCCATCTCACCCAAATATTCTCTGTAAAAGGCATGCACTGTGCTTCTTGTTCGAATATTATTCAAAGAAAGTTCAAAAAGATAGAAGGCGTACAAAGTGCAGAAGTGAATTATGGTACTGAAACTGCCAAGGTTGTTTTTGATGACCAAAAAACCAGTTCTCACCATCTTTCAGAAGCTATTAAACCACTAGGCTACTCTCTCGTCAGGCCTCAGTCAGAAGATCATTCAATGCATACAGGTATAAACCAATCTAAAGAGGACAAGAAAAAAGAGATTAAAGAATTTAGAACAAAGGTGCTTTCTGTCATTCCACTCGCCATTTTTAGTATCCTTGTGATGACATGGGATATTTTGGGACAACTTAATATTATACCTCCTCCCTCAGAAGTACTGAAAGAATTTTTTCATCATCTTCTGCCCATCTTTGCCACTTATACCCTCTTTATCGTCGGGAAACCATACATGCTCGGAGTGTATCGTTTTATTCGTTATGGCAAAGCGAACATGGATACGCTCATTGGTATTGGAACTCTCACCGCCTTTATCTATAGCTTTATCATTTCAGCTTTTCAGGAATCTCTTGAACCCTATCTCAATGTTGAACATACTTATTACGACGTTACAATTGTCGTTATTGCTTTTATTACCCTTGGAAAATATCTGGAGGCAAAATCTAAGTTAAAGACAGGAGACGCCATTGAAAAACTTTTAAATATTCAAGCCAAGACTGCTCTTATTTTGCGGGAAGGAAAAGAAGTAGAAGTATCTATAAATGAAGTACTGCATGGAGATGTGATTATTGTAAAATCAGCTTCAAAGATCCCTGTAGATGGTGTTATTCTTGACGGAAATTCTTTTGTTGATGAATCTATGGTAACAGGCGAACCTATGCCTGTAGAAAAAAATGAAGGAGATACTGTGGTTGCTGGCACCATGAACACCACAGGAACATTTACTTTTAAAGCAACAAAAGTAGGATCAGAAACATTACTTTCCTCTATTATCAAAATGGTGGAAGAAGCCCAAGGAAGTAAAGCACCCATTCAAGCCTTGGCAGATAAAATCTCTTCTGTTTTTGTACCTGTCGTTATTGTACTTTCGTTTCTCGCTCTTGCACTGTGGCTTATTATTGGAATGCAATACTTTGGTTTCTCGCAAGCACTTTCGTATGGCCTGACTTCATTTGTTGGAATTCTCGTTATTGCCTGTCCTTGTGCTTTGGGGCTGGCTACACCCACGGCAATTATTGTTGGTGTTGGAAAAGGTGCACGAGAAGGAATCTTGGTAAAAGACGCTTCAACTCTTCAAAAGTTGCATAAAGTAACTACCATTGTGGTGGATAAGACAGGGACTATCACCAAAGGAAAACCTGAACTCACTTCTGTAAAAGCTCTGGCCAATATAACGGAAGAGGAAATTATTAGCATTCTGGCAACATTAGAAAGTCGGTCTGAACATCCTCTTGCCAACGCCATTACTTCTTATGCGAAAAATAATAATATTAAATCTACTTCTCTAGAAAATTTTGAAATATTGAAAGGAAAAGGAGTCAAAGGAAGTATTAATGGTGAAGAATATTTTGCTGGAAATATAAAACTTATTACAGATCTTCATTTATCGCTCGATAAAAATGCACTTCTTCAAGAAACAAAAGAAGGGAAAACTCCTATCATTCTGGCGAGCAAAGAAAAAGTGATGGGAGTTATAATGGTTGCCGATACTATAAAACCCGAAGCAAAAGAAGCCATTCAAAAACTCCACGGGCTTGGTATAAAAGTTGTCATGCTTACAGGAGATGATAAAAATACCGCTCGCTTTATTGCTGATCAAGTAGGGATTGATGAAGTTGTAGCCGAAGTTTTGCCCCAAGATAAACTTGCTAAAATTAAAGATTTACAACAAAAAGGTGAAGTTGTAGCCATGGCAGGTGATGGAGTCAATGACGCTCCAGCTCTTGCCCAAGCCGATGTTGGCATTGCTATGGCTACAGGAACTGATGTAGCCATTGAATCATCTGGTATTACACTTTTGCATGGTGATATTTCTAAACTCGTGAAAGCCATTCGTCTCTCGAAGCTCACTATGCGAGGGATCAAACAAAATATTTTCTGGGCGTTTATATATAACATAATTGGTATTCCACTTGCTGGAGGATTATTTTATCCAGTATTTGGCTGGCTTCTCAATCCTGTGTTTGCTGGGGCGGCGATGGCGTTTAGTTCGGTGTCTGTAGTTTTAAATTCTTTACGTTTAAAAAATACAAAATTATAATATTTATCTGCAATACATTATGATCAAAGCATATTTCAGACAATTTATCATTTGTCATGAAGGAATTTCAAACAAAATTTTACATATAATCGGTTTTGGTTTTATTGGAGTTGGTATTTTTTATAAAAGTCTTTTCTTTGTACTTGCGGGAGTCGTCATTCAAGAATTAGGACATTTTTATCAGTACATGAAAACAGGAGAAAAAAAGTATAGTCCTTGGTATTGTTTAAAACCTCAATCCCTATTCGCTTACCCATTACTTATTTTAATCATTATCTACGTCGTGTGGATATAATCTTATAACTAAAAGTATGCAAAACACAAATTTAATCGCCATTTTTTTAACAGGTCTGATTACAGGAGGCTTAACTTGTCTCGCTGTTCAAGGTGGTCTGCTTGCAAGTACTATTTCACAGCGTGAACAAGAAAGACTAAAAGAAGGAGTGAAACATGGTAATGCCAAACCTATTCTTTACTTTATTCTTGCAAAATTAGTGGCCTATACCATACTTGGTGTTTTGCTCGGTTGGCTGGGATCATTTTTTGAACTGTCTGTAAAAGCACAGTCAATTTTACAATTTGCAGTTGCCATTTTCATGATTGGAACAGCTCTCAATCTTCTCAATGTTCATCCATTCTTTCGTTATTTTGTCATTCAACCACCAAAATTTCTTACTCGTTTAGTACGGAATCAAGCAAAGAGTAAAGACGCCTTTGCTCCACTGCTACTTGGTGCTTTCACTATCTTTATCCCTTGTGGCACGACTCAGGCTATGATGGCTCTTTCTGTGGCTTCTGGAAGCCCTCTGTATGGGGCTGCCATTCTTTTTGCATTCGTACTTGGTACTTCACCTTTATTCTTTCTTTTGGGCTATTTTGCTACCAAACTCGGCGATGCTTATCAAAAGAAATTTTTTAAAGTGGCCGCGGTCGCCATTATTCTATTAGCTTTATATAATTTAAAAGGTGCTTTAGTACTCAGCGGAACAGATATTACAGGATCTTCTCAAACTCAAGTTTCCAGTTCTGTCGCTACGAATTCTGAATTCACTATTCAAATTCAGTCTTCTGGGTATAGTCCAAAAAAATTTTCTGTGAAAGCTGGTTCAAAAGTAAAACTTCATATTGAAAATAAAGACGCCTACACCTGTGCGCAAGCCTTTACCATTCCAAAGTTAGGTATTCAAAAGGTAGTCGCTCCCGGTCAACAGAGTACCGTTGAATTTACAGCTCCATCCACTCCTGAAAAACTTGTTTTCGCTTGTAGCATGGGGATGTACAAAGGGGTTATTAACGTCATATGACAAAAGTGAAAAAAAATATGATGTTTTTTGTTGCACTGAGTATTATAGCTTTGATAAGTGTATATACTTTTTTTCAAGTGAATAGAAATATACCTCAAGAAATATTAAAGTTTCCCCATACTACGTTAAAAGAAGTAAGCAGTCCTGTGAAAGAAATCAATGGAGAAATTGAAAATATTTCTTTGGATTTAGAAAAAGTGATTAAAAAAACAGACAATCAATTTAATATTTTTGGTCTTGGTTTGGCAGCTCCTCAGATTGGGTACAACAAAAGAATTATAGTTCTAAAAGAAAGTTATAATAATTACAAGACAATGATCAACCCAGAAATTGTAGAAAGTAAATGGAAACTCCCTCTACCTACAAAATGTTTGAGTGTAAAAGGGATTCATTTTATAAAAAGAAATTTGTGGTACAAGATCAAATATGAAGATATAAAAGGAAAAATACATGAAGAAATAATAACAGGATTTAAAGCCGTTGCTTTTCATCAAGAAATTGATCATTTGAATGGCATTCTTATTTCTGATTATTAATCATATGGAAAAAACAATCAAACTTAAAATTGAAGGTATGCATTGTACGAGTTGTGCCATGAATATTGACGGGGAACTTGAAGATTTGGGAGTGAAAGAAGCAAAAACAAATTATGCAAAAAGTGAAACAGAAGTTACTTTTGATGAGAGTAAAGTTTCTGAAGAAAATATCTTAATCTCAATCGAAAAGCTAGGCTATAGGGCAGATTATATAAAGCCTTAATTTTGTTTTGATAAGGAAAAGTTATGTCTTGACAGGCATGACTTTTTCATTTAATATATAAACAGTTGCTTATATATTTATATATGATTAGAAAACAAATACTTCTTCAAGCAAAAATTTTTAAAGGTTTTGCTGACACCTCCCGTCTTTTAATACTGACATCTCTTTCAAAGAAGTCAAAAACTGTCACGGAAATTGTCGAAGAAACTACGCTCTCTCAACCTAACACTTCGGCACATTTAGCGTGCCTTGTAGAATGTGGGCTTATTCAAAAAGAAAAAAAAGGGCGAGAAGTGTTTTATGAAATTACGGAAAAAGAAGTTGGACAAATTATTTCTCAAGTGCAAAATATTTTAAAAAAACATTCAAAAGAAATATATAACTGTCTCAAATATTAAATTGATATGCTCATGAATAAATTCGAGTTTCTCTCCATGAATAATCCTCTTCGAAGATATATTCAAAAACACATAGAAATTCCTAAACTTAAGCTCTATAGTGAGTCACTTAAAGGCAAAACGGTTTTAGAAATAGGATGTGGCAGTGGATATGGTACTCAACTTATTAAACAGCACTTTTTAGCCAAAGAAATTCATGGAATTGATTTAGATGAACGGATGATTGCCATTGCTAAACAAGAAAATAGAGATCAAACTATTCATTTTGAAGTCGGTGACGCCGCTCAGTTACCTTATCCTGACGACTTTTTTGATGGGGTATTTGATTTTGGTATTATCCACCATATCCCAAACTGGAAAAATTGCCTTGATGAACTCAAAAGAGTTCTTAAACCAGGTGGCCAACTTATCCTTGAGGATTTGTCTACGGAAACATTTGCTACTCCTTTTGGGAAGTTTTTCAAACTGGTACTCGATCATCCTTACCAGAATATGTTTACAAGAAATGAATTTATTACATATCTTGAAAGTATCGGCCTCACTGTCATGCACAAAAAAGTTTTCTATCCGCTTTCACTTATTCAATACTTTATAGTTATCGCTCAAAAGTAGCGTTTTAAATTTTACTCATTCAATAATATGCAAAACTTACACAAAAAAGCTCTTCTACTGTCTTACTTTACAGTCGCATATAATGTTGTAGAGGGTGTCGCAGCTATATTTTTTGGTTCTGTTTCAGGGAGTATCGCCCTGGTGGGATTTGGGATAGACAGCTTTGTTGAATCACTTTCTGGCAGTATCATGATTTGGCGATTTGGCAAGCATAGAAATTTATCGGAAGAGGACGAAGAAAGAATAGAAAAAAAGGCAATTAAACTTGTTGGTTGGAGTTTTTTTATTCTCGGTGCATATGTACTTTTTGAATCTCTTAAAACACTTTATTTTCAAGAACAGCCAGAAAAAAGCCTCATAGGTATAATTATAGCAATTCTCTCTTTGGTTATTATGCCCACCCTGTTTTACCTGAAGTATAAAACAGGGAAAGCTTTAAAAAGTAAAAGTCTTGTTGCAGATTCAAAACAAACGTTAGCCTGTATAGTTATGTCGGTTGCCCTTTTGGTAGGACTCGGATTGAACTATATCTATGGTATTTGGTGGCTTGACCCTCTCGTGGGTGTTTTTATTGCTATTCTTCTTTTTAAAGAAGCGAAAGAGGCTCTTGAAGAAGAAAAACTGTGTAGTTGTTAGGAAAGTTTATTCTTCCCAGTCACTCAAACTCGTCTGGTTAAAGGCATACGAGGGATCAATCGGTTGCCCATCTTTTGAAATGGCGAAATGAAGATGTTTCCCTGTTGACCAACCAGTTGTCCCTTGAAACCCAATCGTTTGACCGCCTGTAACAGTATCACCAACATTTAATGGAGGTTCGGTGGTCAAATGACAATATTGGCTTCTTAACAAATCCGCATGTTCAATAGTGACTTCATATCCACACCCGATTTGTATATCGGCCTTTTCTTTTACTTGATACCAACAAATCCCACTTCCATTTTCGTCACATAGTCGCCATCGTCTGATGGTGTCATAAAGAATATTACTTCTGACGGATACAACCGTCCCATCAGCAAAGGCTCGCACCTCTGTATCTGTATGTTTTCGGTCTGCAATATCCCAGGCTATATGCCTGTGTCCTACTTTAGCCGAGGAATCCAATATAACTCCTTGTGTTAGTGCCCCGAGTGTAGGAAAAAAGTATGGATGTTTAAATTCAAACCATTCTTCTCCGTAAACTGTCTTATAATTAAAATTTTGAAACTCAGCAAACTCACTGAGGTCTTTCATTACTTTCTCTGCCACAGTACCACCACCTTGAATAACGGAAATAATTACCATTACAACGAGGTAAAAGAAAAAAAGGGTGCCTACTAAAAAGATGATACAGCCAATACATCCTTTTTTTATCTTATCTCGATTTTTATAAGCAAGATAAACAGTTTGTGCAATATGCGTAGGCATACATAATTAGCGTGGTGGTTTGGTCGTACAAATTCGATCTTCCTCTTCACTACTTTTAATAGCAAGAGGGATTTTTGAGTTGTTCACAATTAAAAGCCCCTTTCCTACTTCTAGTCTTTCAAGGTAAGCCCGTTCTGGTTTGTTGATATGAATTTTTTCATTGAGCTTATCAAACGAATCACTAACTTTATGTTTCATGATGAGGGTAAGTGATGATTGATCAAAAAGATCGCTCGTACGAGTAAAAGGACTGTTATAGTAGTGATTGATTGACTGAACAATAGTTGTCACTCCTGAATTATATTTTCTTCCCCGAAGAGCAAGAGACGCTAACTTTTCGACAATGAGACCAGATTGAAAAAGTTGACTTGCTTCATCCACAATTAAATTTTTAAACTTGGCTCTATTCTTTGGATGGTTGATATAGTTCCAATAGCTTTCAAGAATCACCGCTACAACAAAATCACGTTTATCTACATATTTGAGAGCAAAGACGATTAAGTCATCTGTAGCAAAATCAATATTCTGAGTTTTGTTAAACAAATAATATTGTGGATGAGTTGGCTCTGTATAAGCACGGAGCACCGTAAGCATATCTTCAGTAAATTTATTTTGCGGTAACCGATAAATCTCTTTCATAAAAACTTTCAAGATAGGTTGAGAGCCATCGACGAGGCATTTTTCATAGACTGCACCAATTGCTTGCTCTAATCGGGTCATATCTGCCACACTAATTTTTTCATTCCCATAGAGTTGTTTAAAGAGATCCCTCACAAATTCAATTTTTTGTGCTTTATATTCCGCACCAGAAATATAAAAAGGATTGATGTAATAAATAGACTTTTCAGACAGTTCAATATATTTGCCCTTCAGATAACTTGTCACCATTTCAAACTCATTTTCAACGTCGAGAACAAAGGACTGATACCCAATCATGCGTGAACGGATTAAATCAAGTTTTACAAAATAGGATTTTCCCGCACCAGTCGAAGCAACAATGGAACGGTTATAGCTCTCTAGCTCTTTTCTATCGATTGTTACCAACGAACGATTGATTTCATCTACTCCATAGAGTATTCCTGTATTAGAAGAAATTTGAGGGGTAATAAAAGGAAAGGTAAAAGCGGCGACATTGGTATTAATATCTCGGTGATTCCTCGTGTCAGTGTCGTTGGAGCCTGCAATAAAGGTACCTTTTAGGCCTTCAAACTGCTCATAGTGATAGATTCTTGATTGCATGAGCTTTCTACTCAAAAGCCGTTCAAAATTCATGTGTACCATGTTTAAAGCCTGAATACTGTCAGATCGGAAGGTTACTTCGGCTTTGAGGTCAATGGGTTTAATTTCTGAGCGTAAATATTGCCTTTCAATTTCTTCCGTACTTTCAAGAATTAAATTATCCGCAATATTCTTTGGTTTGTGTTGTGAATTTTCATCAAATATTTTAGATTCAATTCTGTGTCTTTTTTCAGTTATCTTTGTAACAGTCTCTTTGGGGTCACGACTGGTGAAAGTGAGCATAAGATCGTTAGCATAGGGAAACATAATAATTTCCTTGAACCAATCAATATACGCATAGGAACCAAATTCACTTAAGAATTCTGAACGTAAATACAAATTGTTATTAATACTCATCAGATCAATATTTTCTTCTTTTAAAAAATCTGGACTTATTTTATTAATTACCGAGAAAGGCAACCCTTCTTTTTGAGCACGCCCTCGATGTTCGTCTATGTTTTGATAAAAATTTCTATTGTTCATAAACTTCTCCTCATCCAAATACACCATTATCACTTTTACAATATCGCTTGTATCAAGTATTTTACTTTTCAAATTAATGGCTTGAAGTTGCGACATGAAGGTTGTGAGAATCCCAAGCATGCTTTGTCTTACTTCTTGAAAAATTTCCTCTTCTGTTATTTTTCTCTTTTTCTTAACGTCCTTTTCTTCACGACTGATAATATCCTTCGGCAATGTATATTTGAGTTCACTAAATTCGAGAATCAAATAAAATCTTTTGATAATAATTTCATAATCTTTATTCACTTCTTTTATAAAATCAGCATACTTCTGAAAGAGATCATACGTCCCAATACTGCGGATACTATAGGTATGCTCTAATTGGTTAATATAGTCGTCAGCATTGGTTTTTCTCGTTTGTATGAGTGCCCGAAGCGGATACTTCACTTCAATCTCTCTGAGCACCTGTTCAAAGCCAATAACAGCCCGCCGTTTTTCATCATCATCCATAAGCCCAAAATTTGCGGGAAACACTTCTAAACACATGCGATACGAACCATTACGCATAATAGTGACACCATCT
Organism: uncultured Gammaproteobacteria bacterium; assembly: GCA_964522435.1. Taxonomy (GTDB): domain Bacteria; phylum Patescibacteriota; class Patescibacteriia; order Magasanikbacterales; family UBA922; genus CAZFUL01. The sequence continues at coordinate 8,233 of CAZFUL010000002.1, read as the reverse complement.
TTGATATCCTTGAATTGCCAGAACTCATTGAGGGTTTGATATTCTGGTTTATTTTTGAATAGCAATTTACGAATGAAGGACATAGTACAAGTAATAAGCCGTGAGAATTAAAACAATTACACCAATGACTATGCTAACGCCGATAATAATAAAAAGTTTTGTGTTATTTTCTTTTTGATACACTAACTGCTTGAGCTGTATGGCGGCCAAACCACTTACGGCATAGTGGTTATAAATAAGAACCTTTGGCTTTGATTTGTAATAGCTCACAATAAATAGTATATGACGATAAAAATTTCTTCCTCGTATTTCTACAATACCCAAGATAGTAAGACCAGCGAGAACAAACATCAGAGGCACAATAAAAAATCTTTTTGTAAAAATACTCAATATTCCAAAACCAATTAAAAGCGTCGCAATAAAAAGGAGCATGATTTGACCTAAAGTCAAACCCCAAAATAAAGTGAGTTTATAACTATCAATTGAATCTGGAATATCGACTCTGATTTGTTTATCTTCTTCCATATTATTTGTGCATTAATCTGCGGACACGCAAGAAATTACTCGCACCAGATTTAAATCCTTTTCGAATAACTGATCTGAATCCTGAAACTTCAGCGGCCATAGCAATTTGTTGAATGAGATTATTACTATCTGCCACGACGGCCATACCAACCAGCATAAGAAGTAAATTCCCAAGTGAAAGGCCATTCGCACTGAGAAAGACAAAAATCATGAGAAGAATTATGAGATCAAACATCAAACTAAAGCTCGTCATAATAAATTTATTCCAAAAGATCATTCCCATGTTTCGTGTCATGTCAAAAAAGAGCATGGGTGTAAAAATTGGGGCAAGAAGGATCATTACAAGTAAAATGAAATATCGTCTCGCATTTTTAAATACGATAAAGCCGAACAGTACGATATACAGCAACACGAAAATTGCGAGGCCAACGAGAGCAATACTAAATCCTCCAAACGAACTCCATAAGTCATCCGTAATAAGAGCTTTTAAGGCAATTGTGAGGCCATTAGCTAACTGTGTACTAAAAAGAAAACTGGAAAAAGACTCAGCGGTATTCAGGATTGCTTCCGCAACATAACGAGCAAGGAATACCCCCGCAAAGCCAAGAAACATTTTCCCAATATCTGCTACAAAGTCACTAGAAAAGTCGTCATCGAGCGAAAACAGGATTGACTTGAAGTAGTGAGTAACAATGAGTAGATATACCCAAGCGAGACCAATAATTTCACTCAGTTTAATAAGATTATTAAAGTTTGCTATTCTACTGAGTTGGTCACCCGTAGCTTCTGAAGCAGATTTGAATACTTCTGTTGGGAGATGAAAAAGAAAGTTAAAATTAAATTTTTCAGCTACTTTTTGCACAACGTGACCCATTCCTCTTACAAACTTTCCGATAATAACTCCAATCATGTCATTAATTGTTTTCTTTACACAGTCAATCGTATCTACCACCACTAAAAGACATTTAGGATCCTGTATTGTGGTCTGCACATCCTTAATGTCATTACCCAGCATATTGGTATCATTTACATCTTCAAGCTTCGGTAGTTTTTCGGAAATACTTTCTTCAATGTTCGTATAAAAATGACTCATGTATACTTGGTGGAAGGCAAAAACAAATGATCCAGAGACAAAGAGCATGATGAAACCAACAATCACGGTTTGAATAATCAAATTTGAACGGGCAACAGCGTCATGCGTTCCTGAACCTCTAATGATTCCAGCAATAATAATTACAATAACACCAATAATCAGACTCGTGAGAATCACGGTCGGCACATAATTTGTGAGTACGGCATTAATCAAGTTCTCCATAGTCTAAATTAGGATCATTATTTATTTGTTTACAGCCTTCAGAGCCAGCAGAAAAATAGAGTTTTGGCTGTTTATCCCATTTTGTACTAATACGACTCAAAGTTAATTTCGGATCAATCCCATTCTTTTCTAAGATGGTACTATCAGCTACGACGATCCTATTGGTTTTGGTGTTTTGAAAAATAAGAAAAGAGAATAAGCCCGCAGGTTGATTTTTGGCTGTCTTAAGTTTTAATATATCTCTATCTTCAATTCGTGAGTCACTTACATCTAAAATTCTATCTCCAATTTGCATTTTCCAATCGGGCTTTTTTTTCATAAACTCTGCCAACTTCGACATTGACGCATATCGCCAGTCATAGAGTTCTATATCTGTTACTTGCTCAGTCTTCGAGTCAATATCACAAACCATGTTACCGAGCTTTACGAGTGTTGGAGTATCACTTGTAAATTCATGAAGCTTTGCATATTGATACCGAGCTCTTGCATGATTTTCTAGGTAGTTAAAGTTTTCGGGTACAATCACTGTTAAATCTCCACCTGTCATAGGTGTAAGACCATTATTGATAAAAAGAATATCTTCAAATTTTCTCCTCGTAAATTCTTGATCTTTACCACTTAACCAATTTTCAAGTTCACCCGTGAAAGACTGAACCGTTTGATTTTGTATCTTTTCTTTGTACGCATTACTCTCCCAATATGTTTGATCGGCAATCACTGTTTCTTGAGGCTTCTCATCTAATTTTGTATTTTCAGGTTTAGGAGAAATACGCCAAACTTGGAGATATATGACAAAAGCAAATATCAAACTGAAATATATAATCGCCCGAATATTAAAATTCGGAATAAACTTTTTTACTAAGAGATCAAATCGAAAAAATATATTGTTTTTTTGTTTTTCGTCTTGAGTCATAAAAGTTATATTAAGCGTTCTTAAGCCCAATAATACCGAGGACATACAAAATAATACCGATAACAAAGATTGCCCCAAAACTTATAATCACACCCGTAAGAGTAGATTTAAGACCTTGTTTGGCTTCTTGTGACTTAATTGGATCTCCACCAGCCGATTGGAGCCGTATACCGTACCAGGCCGTTCTAATGACCCCATAGAGCACAGTAATCCCCAAAACGACTCCAATAATGATATTGGCGGCAGCCCTCACAGGTTGCAGTTTCTCTGAGTTCCAAACAGACATATCAGGTTGTGGTAATTCTTGAGCAAGAACGAACGGAGCCCAGAGAAAGAACAGAGCTATACTTGAAAGTATAATGACAAAAGTTTTTTTCATATAAATAATTTTAAAAAATGAATAAAAGATTATCCTAGGGTAAAAGCAATCTTTCTACTATTTGTTTCATCTTCTTCTGTAAACAGTGGGACATCGCTCACAATCACGGCTCCATCGACATTTAAGCCTTGTTCTTGGGCTTTGGAGATGTAATTGTGAAAGACTGTTTCGAGTGTAATACTTGATACCGTCTGAAGCTTATCCGTCGGGAATAATACAAACTCTGGTATTTGAAATTTAAAGTTTTCCAGATACTTCATTTTTTTCAGAAACTCCGTATGTCTATCAATATCACAGGCAAGAAATTGTGAGTTATATATTTGCCCACTAATTTTTCCGCTAAATCCTTCGAGAGTTTGAATATCTGGCACCAGAGAACTTTGAAGAACGTTTTTGAGTTGCCCTTCTTCATACTCAAAAATAAATCTATCGTCACAGAATTTTGGTTGGATAAACCAAGTAGGATATTTTTGTCTTTTCGCTATTTTTATAATTTCTTTAATATCTGAAGTTTGTTTTATTGGTTTACTAAATTCATTATCAAAAGCAATATCTTCCATATCTTTCAATAATTCACTTTCAGGATGAAGTTTTCTAAGAAAGTCTATCCAAAGAGCATATTCACTTTGGATTACATCAGTACTGCCCTGATCTAAGGCAATCTTCATTTTTTCAACGATCTTTTCTAATATTTGGGTATAGTGGGTTATCATAAGTATGGGAATAATTTAATTCTAGTCGTTATATTTGCGCTTAAACGTCCATTTTGAGTGAGTCTTAACGTCCTTTCTGATGCATAGATAGGTTCCAGAAATTTTGTAGGATTATCGAACAGAAGAATATTTGTAGTAACCACTTTCACCGTATTCAGAAAGTATGCTTTATCACTCAAGAGCCTCAGCCAGAAAGACTCTTCCATTTTTTGAGTTTGGAATATAAATCTTAAAATAGATTCCTCACGGTGTTCACGATTGAGATATTGAACATACCGTTCTATCTTCCTCAAAAGTGCATCTTTAGATTTATTTGTACGCTCATATTCTGTATAAACAGGTACTACTTTTTTACCAAAGGCATAAGTTGCCGTATAGTCGGGAGTAAATACTTCTATATTTTTATTACTTCTAAAATCATAACCTCCTGAACTCATCTCTCCTTTAAACGTAATATTTAAATTCTTAGATATATTTTTAGCCTCCATACTTGCCAGCTCAATAACTTGTGCTTCGTGCTTAAAGAGTCCCCAAGAAAGAAGTGTTTTTGCTTTAGGATAATTTTTTATCAATGTTTTATCATATCTTCCTTGTTCAGCAAGGAGAATTAATCCTTTTTTGGAAAGCATATAATAAAGTGGCATGCCAGTAATTGAACCTGCATATACTTTAAAGCTTTCGAGGAATTCAGATTCCCATAAACGCCGGAGTTTAAAATAAATATATTTGCTTTTATCTTTTTGTGATAAAAATCTAGAAATATGCCAACCAGTTGCTACTTTGAATTCAAAAATAATAGATAATATATCCAAAGTACCTTGATTAATTTGCAAGTGGTATGACGAACTCTTTGTTCTTGGCGTAAGTGTTACTTCAAGAGTATTTAAATACATATGCTAAAAATCAAAAATAGTTTTCACCAGTTTATTATTGAAAGTCAGTGTTTCTGGTGTCGGTTGAGTATTTTGTTGGTCAAATGTGAAAGTTTCTTCTACATCGGTTACTTCTTCAAATGTCTGGTGACGTCCCATGTGTTCAAAGAAAATTTTCTCTCGCTCAGGTGAATAATAGATACTATTAATGGTTTCACGTTTTTGTTTGATTACCTCAAGAGGGGTACCGTATCTTTCCATAGTTTGCTCAATAAAAAATGTCTCCACATCCTTTGCAATATCTTTTGGATGATTGACCTTTTGTATATTGATAGACATTGGTTGCTGAGGAATACCATATACAAGAGTCTTTAAATAGGCTGTCCCCGTAGGTAAGTTAATAATATCTTCAGCGGTTACTTTCTCTCCTAAAATCTTTTCGGCAATATCAGCGTCGTCAACTGATTGTGTTCTCATGAAAATTTTCGTAGCAATATTGGACTCAATCGATTTTTGGATTTTCTCATCCAATTGCCCCATAAACTGATTCGAAATAACTAGAGCAGTATTGAATGCTCTTACTTCAGAAAAGAGGGTCTCGAAGATATCGCTGGCTACTCTCTGAAATTCGTCTACAATAAAGACTGTGGGTGTGCGATCTTCACTCGGTAACTTTGCTTGGTGGAATATTGCCTCTGCTATGTGAGCAGTTAAATACACTGAATAGTATTTCTTCATCTGTTCACTGGAAGAACCAAAATTCGCAATAAAAATCTTCTTGGTTTTGATCATTTCTTCAAATGTTATTTTGGTGTCGAGTCGGTCAGCAATATTCATAAATTCTGGGTAATCGAGAAATTTACCAATTTTATTATTCGTCGTTGCAAGATATTTTGCTAAATCATTGCTGGTTCTCTTTAAGATTGAATTTGTCCAAAATTTTTGTAGTCGATTTGGAAGGTACTTCAAAATATTTTTAACTTGGTTTGGTTCGTTTAAGAGCATGTCAAGCCCAGAAAGTGATTGTGCAGGTACTATATAAGCCGTTGCAAACAGTTGTCGTAAGATATTTTCTAATTCAGGTCCCCAAGAATACATTGAATCAATTTGTACAAACCGCTTCATAATTGAAATTAGAAATTCTATTCTCTCCTCATCAATCTTTTCTCCAGAAAATTGAGAGAAAAATGGAAAGCTTAAAGGCTTCTCTTTTTGCCTCGAAGGATTAAAATAAATAACATCGTCTCTTCGACTTTCGGGAATCATGGTTAAAAGATCAGTGGCAAAATCATTTTTTGGATCAATAATAAGACATGCTGTTTGTTCGTCATCCTCTTTGTTCAGAAGATTATCGAGAATATTTTTTAAGGTTTCAGATTTACCAGCACCAGTACCCCCAAGAATATAAACATGTTTTTTCATATCTTCCCAAGTTGGAATACCAACAGGCGTACTTTCTTGCATTCTAAAATTTGAATTTCCAAGACGAACAAAAAAATCATCAGGGAATTCCCGTATTTCTTGACTCGCTGGTAACTTTTTAAATTTTGTCATCTTTAAAGAAGAAACTGTTTGAGTTGTAGTATTGGGTAGGTGCCAAAAAGAATACAGTTCACTATCTGAAATAACTTGTCCATAATTTTTGTAGAAAGAAAAAGGCCAGTATCGGAATTTTTTTATCCGTAATACTGGCCTCATGTTAATGATGTTGCCGAGTTCACTTTTTACTACAAGTTCTTCAACTTGTTTGGTAAAAAGTCTTTGGTGTTTGAGAGTGTTCATGTTCTTTTGGTTTATCTCCGTCAGCACTGCTTGTATATTACTCAGTTGAGCTTCAGCCTCTTCAGGAGTGGGAGCAATTGACCAATAAGAAACTATGGTGTGGAAGAGCGACATTTTCATCTTCTCTAACATCGCTGTCGTGAGGGAAGATATAAGCTCAGATACATATTGTCGCTTGTGAGCTGGAAATTTCTTTTTTTCATCTCGTATCTTTTCTAGTTGTTCTTGTTCTTCTAGTAAATAGTGAATGATCTGATTAAAAAAATGAGAAGCAGGAGAAATAAAGACGTTATACACCATATACCTTCCTTTCTCTAGCCCTTCCATGGTAGATATTATGGAATCCACAGGATCACTTGAAGCGTCTCTAAATACCTTCACCCTGTGATAAAACTTTCCTTCTACAGTTGACTCTCCATAACTCAAATAACTCTTTTGAAACTTTGAAATCTCATTTTTTATAATATCTTTACTTATTACTGTTATTTCGGCATTTGGATAGGCATTAAAGATAGCTTTTTCTATCCTATCAAAATACGATTTTGGGATATTCAGCCGAAATGAGATATAAGGATATTGAGCAAATATCTGCATGGTAAAAAATACTTGCTTTGCTTTTTTGATTTTCCTAGAACGGAACCATTTTTGAAAAAAATACAATAGATTAAAGAATTTATGATGGCCTTCAATGGGATCTTTATATATAGAGTGAAATGCTTTTAATATTTTTTGTTGTATTTGAAAAGCAGTTGCTTGAGAATTTTTAGGAATGGTAATCTCGATGTATATACTATCGACAAGAGATTTATCTAAATCTTTCTTTTTAATTTTAATTTTTTCAAAGGCGTGAAACAGACTCATCTGATACTTACGTAGCAGAGCATATAGGCAAAAGAAAAATATACCGAGACCTAACGTAAGGATTCCAACAGTCAGTTCCCATTTTGGAATCTGTTTGATCATGTTTAGCCATAGCGAATAACCAATGTTGTTATCCATATAACGGGACTAAGGTATAAAATTACCCACCGTTTTTACGGTGGGTAATTTAAGTGTTAAGTACTTCTACCCAACCGCATTAGAGATAAATTTTTTCCAGGAGCAAGTGTTAGGATTGAGTGGTGGTGTATTGTTTAGTGTTAGTGTTTAGTGTAAAGAGAATCTAGAAGAGAGAGTATTACAGTATCAAGAAGATATTACAGAGTAGAGTCAGAAGTAATTAATATATGTCGTTCAGTAGATTCTCTGGTGAGATTAGTATTCACAGTTTTTTGAGAGTAAGATTTGTTTAGATTTAGATATTTTTTAGCCTCTTGGTACTTGACCCAGGAGTCAAGTACTTGGTCAAGCACTTTGTCATTAATTTTATCTTACCATAACTCTCAAAAACTGTGCAAGTCTTTTAACGGTTGCGTTTTCTCTTTCTGAAACCAGGCGTCTTCAACCCATGAACCGAATTTGGTATAATCAGCGTAAAGGTTTGTGGTTGAATTGTAACCCGAGCTGAACTTGCCATCACTAACTCCCTAACGGGTACGGTGGTGGCTTTTTTCGTTTCATCGGGCAGGACGTTTACCCGATTTTCAGCGTGAAGGGCAGAACTCAAATTTGGAATTGAATCGATTGAATTTAGCTCTGTAACAAATGAAATTTTAATGGTTTGAGGGGAATAATTAATTTTTTGAATTGTCCGTTTCGCCAATAAATTGCTGCTCTGTCCCGTTTCGGTTTTTA
>CAZFUL010000001.1:9091-257606 GCA_964522435.1 uncultured Gammaproteobacteria bacterium | reverse complement strand
CTGGTTCTGGCCCAGGTAACCTAGGTTCGAATCCTAGTCTCAGAGCAAAGTAGGACAAACAGAGTGAAAAGCTCTGTTTTTTCTTTTTGTTCAGCAATAAATTGTAGTTCGGAAGTTGATAATTTGAAAAATTGTAATTTGGCTAAAATAACTGATTTTTAATTTCACCCAGGGTAATACTCTCGATAGGGATCGAACTTTTTATTCAAAATCATTTTAGTTTGGAGAGTTGAGCAAATGCATTGAAAGTTTGAATTATGCATAGAATTCGGTTATAGTGTACATATGCAATTTAAACAATTACAAAAATTGAAAAAAGGAGATACCGTTGCTGTACTTTCTACATCATGGGCAGGTCCGGCTATTTTTCCTCATGTGTTTGACTTAGGTCTTCAAAGAATGAAGAATGTTTTTGGTTTACAGCCAGTAGAATATCCTACAACAAGAAAGATTAATGCTTCAACGCAAGAACGGACAGTTGATTTAATTGCTGCTTTTGAAAATACGAGTATAAAGGCCGTGTTCGCTTCAATTGGTGGTGATGACCAAGTAACCTATATAAAAAATCTTCCTTCCGAACCCTTTTTCAATAATCCTAAACCGTTTTTTGGCTATAGCGATAATACTCATTTCATGAACCACCTTTGGCTTAATGGGGTGCCGTCTTTTTATGGTGGGGCAGTAATGACTCAGTTTGCTATGCAAAAACGTATGGATGAGTATACGGTTAATTTGTTAAAAACAGCCTTGTTTGAAAAAGGTGAATTTGAGTTAAAGCCGAGTGATACCTATAATGATATTGGTCTTGAATGGGGTAACCAAATAAACTTAGATAAAGAAAGAATACATGAACAAAATGAGGGTTGGTTTTGGAATATACAAAAGGATGTTCAAGGTGTAACTTGGGGAGGATGCCTTGAATCGATAGATGAAATGATGCGGCATAACATTTCATTACCTACACTTGATCAATTTGAAAGCATTGTATTGTTTACGGAAACGTCGGAAGAAATTCCATCAAGTGATTATGTGGCACGGGTATACAGAGCGCTTGGAGAGCGTGGTATTTTAGAAAGAGTGCAAGCAGTACTTGTTGGGAGACCAAAAGCGTGGGAATTTGATAATCAAAAAAGTAAGGACGAGAAACAAACATACCGTGCAGACCAAAGAACAGCTACGGTAGAAGCTATACGAAAATACAATACAACTATCCCTGTAGTTCAAAATTTGGATTTTGGCCACACGGATCCTCAAATACCTTTTCCCAATGGGAAAATTATACGATTAGCTGGTAAAACGAATCAGATATTTGTTAATTTTTAGTTTATTGATATTTGCCTCGTTGAGATCAAAAAAGTTCGGAAGTTGTCCTTGTATGCGAGCAAAATAAAAAGCGGCCAACAGGCCGTCTTTTGTTTTATTCTGGGCCGGAGATGAGAACCTTGGTTCGACCTTTTTTATTGAAGTATTATTAATTGACAGACGTATCATTAATATGTTATCTAAGCTATACACTCGTATACGAGACAAAGAGGAAGAGAGGAAAAAATGAAGAAGCTCATGATCTTGTTAGGCATGATCCTGTGCGGATTGGCTCTATCGTTTTTCCTTCGTGACCCAGGCAACAAGCCTCAGACACAAGGCAATCCCAAGACGCCCGCACCTTTGGCCTCCGTAGAATATACGGTGCCGCCGATGCCAGCTGCCATCAACGACTTTCAAGCAGGTCTCACATTCGTCCCTGCCCGCAAGTGGAAAAATCCGGCGGAAATTCAGAAGACAATGTCTTCTGCGTTAGCCATGATGGCGTCCCTTGCCGAACACCCTGACCTACAAACACCTGATGATATCGCTGTCCGAGCCATCATGGAACGGTTTCGAACCGGCAATGCGACCATGAACATTGACACTATCACAGGTGAACTCGGTGAGCATGTCGTCTTCGGCTACAACTGTGGCCAAGACCGATTCGGAGTTGGCAGCCTGTATACAGAACCCGCCTTACTGGCGGTGATCTTGCATCATGAACTCTTTCACAAGGAACAGTGTGAACGAGAAATGAAAAAACGAAACATTTCTCGACATGATCAAATGGACGATTCAATGTTCGGTGATCTGTGCCAGATCGAAGCTCCTGCTGATGCCGCAAGTAGCCGGATGTTTTCTGCTCTCTGGAAAACAAACAAGCTGCCACGCAAAATACACAAGCCTGAGCGACTGAATGACCCGGCGAGCACCGCGATCGAAACCTGGGAAGCCCTTACTCAAGGGTATATTCCCTACTGTCAACTGCTGCAAAGTCAGTATGCCGGTCGGGAAAAACTTCTCTTAAAGAAACGATAGGATGCGTCGGGTGCTCCGTCGCTGCACCTAGCCAACCACTCAAACCATTCCTTCGGGCGTGCGTGAGGGGGAATAAAAACCGTCCAACATCGCACAGTGTTTCTATTCTAAAATAGGAATACTGTAGGAGATAGGACGGTTTTTATATGTATAAAACAAAAAACAGAGTTATAACACTCTGTTTTCATGATTTAATGTTTTTACTTGTCCGGCGAAGCCCATAGGGCGAAGACGGATACTTAGTCTTTTATTTCAAAATTAACCGTCGCGTCTACAATAATTTCTTGATTGCCTGCATACACACCGGGTGTTCCATATCCCCCACCATAGCCATAATTCGCAGAACTTTCATAATAGCCATTGTTAATGCCTGGCGCTTTTGCTACATTATCCCACCAACTCACAATCTCTCCTAATTCTACATTCAATTCTTGTGCAGAGTGTTGTGCTTTTTCACGAGCATCTTTAAGTGCTAACACACGAGCTTGTTGTTTTAATTCTTCTACTGTAGAAACATCATATACCACACCTTGCAATTGATTTGAGCCACTTTCTGTTGCGGCTTTAATCACATTGCCAATTTTATCTTTATCTTCAATAATACCCATTACGGTAACAATGATTTGTTGGTTCGCGTCATATCCAGACACTGAAGAACTTCCATCACCACTATATTCATAATGAGGATAAATAGAATAGTTAAGGGTTTGAATGTCAGCATCAGTGATCCCTAAGGCTTTTACGGATTCTGTGATAGTTGACGCTGATTCTGTTAATTGTGACAAGGCTTGTTCTGCCGTTCTTGCTTGATCAATTTGCACCCCTAAGGTTACTTTTGCTTTATCTGGCTCAAAGGATACTTTTCCAACTCCGGTAATCGCTACTTGATTGGGCGTTTTATGTGATAATTTAACCGCAACGCCTACGGAAATACACAGGAGTGCTGCCAACAGCGCTACAGAGGCAATGCGTATAATCATGGCATTGCGTTGCATTTTTTCTGACATACCTTGTTCCATATATATATTACATTATTATTTTTTCTTTAATTCTTGACGAATGCGATGCCACTGGCTGGTTAATAATTTACTAACCAATTTTTTCACATCCTCAGCTAGTTCATATTTATGTGCATAGGTATCAACAAATTGTTTCACCAAGGTCACATAACGTGCTTTGGTAAGCTTGTCATATGATTCCGATGACACCACTTGATCTCGCAGCTTGGTATATGCGTCCGCCGCATAATCAATCATTTGTTCGCGCACCGCTTTTCCTTTTGTGCTCGACATGAGCCACATAAGTCCTGCGCCTAATGCACTACCCAAAAGTATTCCTTTATTAAAACGTCCCATATGAAAAATATATATGAGTTAATTGTTTGTGTATCTAGTATACACTGCTTTTGTTTATGTTAACAAGTTTTTATATAGGGTATTTACCTGTTCAGCAACACGTCGCCAGGAATACTGCTCTTCTGCAACACGACGACAGGTTGTTATATACCCGTTACGGTCTTCTTGATAAAACGCAATAATTGCTTTAGCCAAGGCAATAGGATCATGTACCGGAACCACGGTTCCCGCTTTTTTTGCAACGGTTCTTACCCCTGGTAAATTTGTGGCAATAACCGGGATACCACTCGCAAATGCTTCTAATAATACCATCCCAAACGCTTCTCCCTGATGAATAGAGGGTAGGATAAGCACTTGCGCCAAACGATAATACTCCGGTAAGGCTTCTGCCGACACTTTGCCCACAAAACGTACCGAGGATTCAATCCCTAAGCCTTTTGCTAAGGCACGATAGTGTTGTTGTAAGGCACCATCTCCGACCAATACGAGTTGCAGGGGCACACTATCAGGATTTGAGACAATATAGGCAAGTGCCTGTAATAATATGGGCACCCCCTTAAAATAATGCGCGTCATCCATACCTCCAACAAATAATAGCGTTGGCTGTTGTGGGTCAAGCGACCATTGGGTAGAAAGCGTTTCTGATGCAGCACCTGGAAAAAATCGTTGTGTATCTACCCCAAAAGGAATTTCATGCCATTTTTCTTTTTCTTGTAGATATATATTTTTTGCATTGCTGTGCAAAACATAATCCAATGATGCTGTGATAATCGCATCTGCGCTGTGAAAAATTTTTGGCATCCAATACCGGCTGTAATAACGAAAAAATAGGCCTTTCCAACCGTTTGCACGCGGATCCATATGATAATGCACCACGAGCTTTTTTTCTGGATATTGTTTTTTCCATTTCCTCAGAAGATTTGCTGTACCAAAAAAAGGATAATGCAAATGAACAATATCCACGTCCTGTAATTCATCAAGAATAGTTGGCAAATACGCGGCATTACCGTATTGCAACCGTGGCGCAAGTCGATGCACCGTAGTAATTTGCTCTTCCAATGCATCACTATGCCCTTGCGCTGCTTGTTGTACTGGGGCAATTTCTTTTTTATTAAAATAATCCGGCGTATATACCCGAATACTATGGTCTTTTTCTTGCAAGGCATTCACCAATTCAAACGCCACATTTCCCATGCCGGCATAATATGGTGGGTAGGTACAAACAATATGCGCAATAATCATACTGTCGGCTTATTTCTTATGTGTCTGCTTAAGCGCAACATGGCGAGTAATACGAGTCATATCTCGCCCAATTGATTCAATCTTAATATGTAAACGGAAGAGGAGAAAAAATAATACAGCAATTGATGAGTATAAAACAACATCCGCCCCTCGACCAATTCCCACCAATTTTGCGAGCGCAGAGGTACTCTCTGGCCACCACACCATAACAAGCGCAGCTCCCCAAAAGGAAAGCCAAAAACAGGTACCTTTACTACCTAATAACCCATCTTTCTTGCGCATCCACACTCCAGATGCAGCATACAGAGTAAAGGCAGAAAAAAATAATTGAAATACTAATAACATAGACTTATCGAATAAAACGACCTATAAGCATATCTTTAACAATAGTTATTCCTTGTGTGGCTGTTTGCCCATACTCATGATACGTAACTTTAACAGGAAATTCAACTATCTTAAGTCCGGCTTGAGACGCTAACAAGGGAATTTCGCTAGCATGCGCCATTCTATCTTGGGTAATAACAATATCCGCTAAGGCCTTAGCTGTTAATAAGCGAAAGCCATTATGCGCATCACTTAAGGCAGCTGCTCCATGAAAACGATTAAAGAGTTTTCCAAGCGGTAAGAGAATCCATTTTTTAATCCAAGGAATAGATGAGCGCGTATCTAAAAAGCGTGAGCCAAATAATATATCTGCGCCCTGTTCTTCTAAATGTTGTTTTGCTGGCAAAATATCCGCACTGTCAAATTGTCCATCAGCATCAAAATGCAGTACCAACTGTGCCGCTTTGGCCCGTGCATAGGCATGGCCAGTTTCAAGTGCCGCTCCCTGGCCACGATTCACCCGATGTTGTAATACCGTTGCCCCACAGGCCCGAGCTCGTGTGGCGGTATCATCCGTCGAACAATCATCAACCACCACTACTTCAGAAACAAAAGGAAGGAGTTCTTTAATAACTCGTTTAATATGCTTTGCTTCATTATAGGCTGGGACAATAGCAATAAACATAAGAAAAAAAATCAACGCCTTGTCCTCTTATAAAAAGCACTACATCGACATATTGCCAACCATGTGTTTATTGGCAATGGTATAGTCGATTGTTTTACGCAGGCCTTCTTCTAAACGAACAAGTGGAATCCATTGTAATTGATTTTTGGCTAATTGCAAGTCCGGGATACCTTTTTTGGTTAAAAAGACCAGGGGATCTTCAAACACGATCGTGGAGCTTGATTGGGTCATATCGATAATCATTTGAGCCACATCTACCATGCGTAACAAATAATCTGACCCCAAATTGACAATAGAGAGCTCTGGACGTGATCGCATTAAACGAAGCATCCCATCAATAATATCTGTTACAAAACAGAGGGATTGGGTCAGTTGTTCATCTCCGTAAATGACTAATGGTTTGCCTTCTAGGGCATTGAGAATAAAATCAGGAATAAGTAACCCATCACGCAAACGCATCCGTGGACCATAGGTAGTAAAAATACGGGCAACTTTTGCGTCAATTCCATAGACTTGGCGATAGGTCTCGACACAGGTTTCGGCAAAACGTTTTCCCTCATCATAACAGGCACGGGGAGAAAGATGATCCACAATACCCTCATATTCTTCTGGAAAAATATACTGTTCTTCTGTTGGATCACCATAGATTACCGAGCTAGAGGCAAAGACATATTTTGCACGATATTTTACGGCTAAATTTAACGTAGACAACATGGCACGAGAATTTGCCCACAGTGATTGAATTTTTAGAGACTCAAAATTTTTAGGACTGGTTGGACAAGCAAGATGATAAATTTCTTGTACGCCCTGATATTTTACTTTGAATTTATCTAACTCATCAAACGAATCTAAATCAATTTCTTGACTCATGTCGTATTTAATAAATTCAAAATCTGGGTATTGCAATAAATGTTCAATGTTTTGAATATTGGAATTAGACAAATCATCAATACAAATGACTTTTGCTTCTCGCACTAATCGTTCACATAAATGAGAACCCAAAAATCCTGCCCCACCGGTAACGAGGACATTTTTCTTTTCAAAAATAGGAGTTTCTTCGAGCATAGGAGCACTAAGTATAGCACATGTTATTCAGGCGTCACAAACATGCGGATTGGCGTTAACGATTTTTCAATAATAGGTAATTGAAATAGCAGTGTTGGTTGACCACTCCACACATTCATAAATACAGCCCCATCTTTTGGTGTAATCACGACATCTTCTTTTCCATCACCAAAGTAATCCCACATACTGAGACTTACATCTACTTGTGATTGTGGCGCATATGACGGAAAGTTCTTTAATAAACGACCATCCGCACGATAATATACGACCATAATGGCTTCTGTTTTTTTAGAGGCAACAACAAATTCATCTACCCCATCACCATTGATATCAGCACTCATAATGGCACCAGGATGAGTCAGTTGTTCTGTAGGAAAGGTAATCACTTCCTGATCAATGCCTCTATAGCGAGCAATAGCAGTGGTCGTACCCGTACGATAGGACAACATAATATCATCGGCAAGAGCCCCACGATCCCGCATATATGAGACCACTACGCCAGCATGCGGTGACGCAATTTTTTGGGTACCAATACCATTTCCTCGCAAATCATACACACGAAATAATTCTGTACTTGCTGTTGTTGGTGCTAACACCACCTGCTGTTCAGCAGATCCTTGCAATTGCACCATAGTTCCTTGCAACGCCACCTCACTCGAAACCGTCCACTCCTGTGTTTTATTCCAAGCCTCATCAAATAGTTTTACGACGACTTGTTTGTTTTGTGGAATAAACTGAGTCGCCACATATTGGTATGTCCCCTGCTGCTCATATTGGCTCACGTCATCCATACCTGCAAGTTCTGGTACAAGCTTGGTGCTGCTTTGCGCTAAATCTTTTGTATATTTAATCCGAATAAGTCCCTGAGACAACGACACCATTTGAATAACGGGTGGAGTTGTTGCCGACGGAACTGGCAGTGTTGGATTTGGTGTTGGTTTTGGGACAGGCTGCGTTGTTGATGCTGTTTGCGCCATGGCAAAAGAAATGGCATTATCCATTTGCAATAATCCATTACCAAATAAATCTGCATAGCCCTCAGGGTCAGAAGACGGCGTTTTATGTGTGGTTGATAAAATAGCATGATAAATATCCGCAGCGCCCCAGGTTGGTTGCACTGCTTTAATAAGTGCTGCGGTCGCACTCACAAATGGTGCTGCAAAGGATGTTCCATTCCAACCAGCGCTATAGCCGCTCGCAAATCCATGCATAGGTGCATAACGCAGCGTACTCGCAATATCTACCCCGGGCGCAGTAATATCAATACAACGAGAACCAAAATTACTAAATGAGGCAATACGACGATCTTTGCGTATCGCACTTACTCCTAAGACTTTGGGTGTTAGCTCGTCCTCATCTACACAGACAGGATAAAACGGAGTGGTATTTAATGATGTCGCATCATTACCTGCTGCGGCAACAATAGCAACCCCACGACTATAGGCATAGTCAATGGCTTGTTTTGCGTTCGGGGTTAAGTCAGTGGTAACAATACTAAAATTAATAACGTCAGCCCCATTATCTACGGCATAGCGAATCGCTCTATCTAATTCTGATACTTGCCCATGACCTTCGTTTCCTAATAAACGGATATTCATGAGCTTTACCTGCCAATTTAATCCACTCCCAAATGAACTATTGTTGCCAACAGCACCAATAATACCAGCAACAACGGTTCCATGATGCAAGACACTCGCTTCGGGAGATTCGGTATTTACGCCAATAACCGGTGGTCGTGGATCATTATGTCCCAATGACTCTTGCTTATCAATCTCACCATCAAGATTTCTATCCTCTGCTAAAAAATTCCAGCCCCACACATCATCAATATAGCCATTATTATCGTCATCTTTTTTATTGTCCGCTATTTCATCTTCGTTTTTCCAAACATTTTTTACTAAGTCGGGATGCAAGTAATCAAAGCCATTATCAATAATAGCCACAATCACGTCCTTGTTTCCAATACTTTTATCCCATGCACTATAGGCCTGCACTTCTTTATATGACCACTGCTGATACAAGGGATCATTTGGTTCTCTGGCCAACACAAGGGTAGGAAAACAGAGTATGCTGATAACAAGTATTCGTAATAAATATGTCATAATAAACTCACACTGCCATACCGCGTCGTAAGCGGTAATTTCATAAATTCTTGATCTTCTAAAATATGCCAGCCGTCTCGGTCTTCAAAATCAATTTCAAATGGTGGAGATACCACAAAACGAGATTGAAGATTATTCGTCGTAAAGGGTTTATCAGTTACTCGATTCGCCAAAAAGTACATAAATCCATCTTGGTGGGCGTAATAGTATTTTTTATCATCCCACCATTTATAGATAATAGACCCTTTTGGAAAGGTGTAGCTTTCTGTTGGAAGTTCTTCTAACGCTCCAGGCCCATTGGGTGAACGACCAGCAATAATTTCTTTTCCGTCTTTCATACCATCTCTATCAGAATCAGCGGTGGTTGGATCAGTAAACCAAAAATATATTTCTTCATAATCACTTAGCGCATCCTCATCAGTATCTTTACTACTATCACTCGTCCCATATTCTTCTTCTACATCGTTAGGTACCCCATCACGATCACGATCATTCGCTCTTTCTTCTGTCGTTAATTCTCTTACACGATAAAATCCTGCGTAGGCGCTTTCCAATTCAATCAAGCGTTTTGACCAACTTGGCCCATACAATAAAAATGCTTCCGCTTCTGAACGAATAGGACGCAAATAACAGCCAGGCTCCACCGCAAACACTCTGGCAGATCCTTTAAATTTTACTAACCATGTCCCCGGACGAACACAAACAGATTCTGCAATAGGATAACTTTGCAGTTTATCATCACTCACATATTTAATATCATTAAATGAGGTAAAGTATGATTGATACGCAGAGCTATGAAAAAACGGATGCAATTTTCCATCAAATCCATAATAATACACGGTGTCACTTTTTCCTTTTAACAAACTCCCTTCTGGCAAATAATTTTTTGGTTGTTCATAGTAAATTGTTTTTCGAACTATTTTGGTATTGTTATTTGCATCTCGAAATTGCAGATAGACATCTTTTCCACCGGTCTCTGCTGGGAGGACCCATTCCATTGTTTTTTCAATAGGAATAAAGGGAACATTCGTAAAATTATCTGTAGGGCTAATCGCAACAGCCTCCACCCCATTAGAAAAAAATAATGATAAGGTAACGTGTCTTGACGTTGTTTGGATATCTCCGTTATTAATTTTCGCATCCACCGTCATGGTGCGTGGAACAGCTAAATAAATATCATCTTCGTATGTCCCTGGTAAGCTATGCCCATCTTTATCTCGAAATTGTACCACCACGCGTTTCGTCCCGCCTTCAAAATCAAGTAACCATTCTCTACTTCTTTTTGCTGATTCCCAATAACTGCCCGTCCATTGTGCATTATTAGAAATTCGCATTTCAGTCGCACCCTTAGGTGGATAGATGTGCAGTAATACTTTTCGTGACGTAGTCCCGTTTTCTCCAGAATTAATACGAATAGTATAATTGACCGTTGCAGCAGACAAAGTCGTATATGGGATAGTCAAAAAAAGAATAATAGCGGCGATTCGTAAGAACCATTGATTTTGACGCATAAAGTTGCTACATTATAGATAATTGAATGTTGATGTATTATTGTTAGTATACTGAAAAATCAGTGCTTGTGCAATTTATGAAAATACGTTATCGCCTCAAACAAGGTATTGTGCTTTTTGGAGATTTGCTTAGTTACACCCTCGGTCTCTATATTGCGATTGCCATACGACGATCAGAACTCCCCAATACAGATTACCTCCTCTCCCTTTTGGGAATATTTATCAGTACCTTTATCATCTGGTTTATTGTTAATTATATCAATGGCCTCTATGATTTAGGCAGCTATGAAAACAAAACGCAATTTATTCGACGTTTTTTTGAGACCGCAGGAATTGCCCTGTTGGTGAGTATTATCTTTTTTTATCTTCACCCAAATAAAACGATTACGCCAAAAACTATTCTGGTGTTGACCATTATTATTGGCTATGGATTAAGCGCGCTGTGGCGTTTCCTTGCCCAACGCTTTATTCGAGGAAAACACTTACAATCTCGTCTGCTATTTGTTGGCGTCACGAAAGAAGTGCTCGAACTTATTGCACTCTTTCAAAAACGCCCACAAAATGGCTATCTGCCGGTAGCAATTATTGAACCACACCCCCCAGAAAATGTACCTGACTCTATTGACTGTTTTAAAGATATTAATAAAATGCGTGCGGTTATTAATACGAAAGATATTGATATCGTGGTAGTAAGTGACCACCTAAAAGATAACGATACCGCGGTTCGTGAATTGTATGAACTGTTATTTTGGCCGGTTCATATTCATCACCTAGGCGCATTTTATGAAATAATTACTGGACGCATTTCTCCGACCACGTTTTCTGAAAGTTGGTTTTTAGAACATCTAAGAAACAAAGAACAATTAGTCTATACACGATTGCGTCGAGTAATAGATTATATTGCCGCACTTATTCTTTTTGTTGTTTTTGTGGCGATATTTCCTTTTATTGCTGTTGCGATTAAAATAAATTCTTCTGGGCCTATATTTTTTACCCAAGCACGGGTGGGTAAATCTGGGAATGTCTTTACCTTATACAAATTTCGTTCTATGTATGCGCTTGCGAAAGACGGGAGTGCCGAGTTAGATGGCTACCAATTTGCGACCAAAGATGATACGAGGGTAACCGCAATCGGAAAACTATTACGAAAAACGCGATTAGATGAGCTGCCACAATGGATAAATTTGTTTAAAGGGGATGTGACGCTTATTGGACCCCGTCCTGAGCGCCCCCAAATTGTAGAAAAACTTACCGAACATATGCCCTACTATCCGTTACGGCATATTGTCGCACCGGGGCTTACTGGCTGGGCAGTGATTCACCAACAATACACCGATACCATGGAACGCTCGCTTGAAAAATTTCAATACGATTTATTTTATATTAAAAACAAGTCTTTCTTAATTGATATTTCTATTATTCTTCGCACCATTAATATTATTCTTCGGGGCTACGGGCAATAATTATATAAAACAATTGACAGAGAAAACCAACCATGATATACGAAGGTTGGTTCTTTTTTATTTCACCCATTGCTCCTGAGGAGAGTCTGATGCCTATATTCTTTTTGATAATCTGTGGACTTTCGATCGGAATTTCCAGCCAAGCCATGGTCAACGACCATACGCCCGGAAGCGCAGGAGCATTTCTGCGCTATGCAATACTATTTTTGCTGCTGATGCCCTTCATGATTCTGTCACAAAAGAATCCAAGGCTCACGCGCAAACGGTTCGGGCACTACTACTACCTGATGGCAGCCCTCTGCCTCATCGTCCTCATGGCGTTAACAGGATCACTGTTACACCTCATGATCCTCATCCAGATACGCATTCCGTGGCATGACATCGGATGGAAGGCTGCAGCTGCAGCTCTCGTCTGCTACCTGATCTATCCACACGTCAGAAAACTGACAATCAAAAAAGGGAACAATCCGCGATGAAAGAAAAGACACTGGTACAAATCGCCCTGGTGATGACCCTGTTGTTCGTGATGGTAGGCGTCATGGTTTCCATCCACATCTACAAGGGGGCTCACCTAAACGCAATCATGGTGGCCATCTTGGCCATAGTCGTGGCTGGCGTAGTCTTCCGGGTGATGGATCAAAAGAGCTTTAAAAGCATGCAGCTCCCGCTCATGCTCCTTCTAGTCACGATCATGCTTGGTATGATCTGTGGGTGGCTGCTCTTAGACATTCTCGGGGTTTCCACCAAGACAGTCACTACCACAATCACTGTGGCAATCGCAGTCCTTTTTTCCACGCATCTTTGGCTCGAACGCCGTTTGAATCAGCTGAAGGATGACGAAAAGGAAGAAGACTAGGAAAAAACAAGGACGGACAGAAAACAACTTTTTGGAGAAAAAAAATCACTGCACAGAAGCGCGGGGCAACACTGTGCAGTGAAGAAAGGAATCACATCGAACAACGATGTTTTTTTATTTCAAATATTTTTTCAAATATTTTCCTGTATAACTCGTTGTCGATTTGCGTGCCACTTCTTCTGGAGTACCAACCGCAACCAGCTCTCCCCCTTTATCCCCGCCTTCTGGCCCTAAGTCTATGAGCCAATCGGCACATTTAATCACTTCTAAATTATGTTCAATAACCATTACCGTATTGCCTTGCGTTACCAGCTGTTGTAATACTTGAATCAATTTTTTTACATCATCATAATGCAAGCCGGTGGTTGGTTCATCTAATAAATATAAGGTTTTGGTGGTATTACGTTTTGCTAATTCTTTGGATAATTTAATACGCTGCGCTTCTCCACCAGACAAGGTGGTCGCGGATTGACCGAGGGTTAAATAATCTAAGCCTACTTCGTTTAACACCTGTAACTTATCATGAATTAAAGGAAGATCAACAAAAAATTGTTCGGCTTCTTCCACCGTCATGTTTAATATATCATTAATATTTTTGCCTTTATAATGCACTTGCAACGTTTCATTACTAAAGCGAGCCCCTCGGCACACCTCACAAATAATTTCTACACTCGGTAAAAAGTGCATTTCAATTTCCAACGTACCCTTTCCTTCACAGTTTTCACAGCGACCACCCGGACGATTAAAACTAAAACGCCCTTTCCCGTATCCGCGTAATTTGGCTTCTGGTGTTTCGGCAAACAAATCACGAATATGATCGTAGGCTTTGGTATAGGTCACCGGGTTACTGCGTG
This sequence comes from uncultured Gammaproteobacteria bacterium, assembly GCA_964522435.1. GTDB lineage: Bacteria > Patescibacteriota > Patescibacteriia > Magasanikbacterales > UBA922 > CAZFUL01. Next base: position 243,806 of record CAZFUL010000001.1, on the reverse strand, counting down.
GTGTTCTTCCAATAGGTTTTTGATCAATACGAATAATTTTATCAATATATTCTAATCCTGTAATCGCTTTGTGTTCACCAGGTTTTTTCGATAGTTCATCCGGTTCTTTGCCTAAATAATTTATTTTATTTGATACGGCACGATATAAAATTTTATTCATGAGGGTAGATTTTCCAGACCCAGATACTCCCGTAAGCGCAACAAACCGACGCAATGGAATTTCTACCGTAATATTTTTTAAATTATGATGCGTCGCCCCTTTTATTTTTATTTTTGGCGTATGACTGTCTACTGCACGACGCTCTTTGGGAACAGCGATCCTTTCTTCTCCACGCAAATACTTACCCGTTAACGAATCTTTTGCTTTTCCATACACAGTACACTGTAACACGTGTTTGGGTGGTTCTTTGCCTTCTAATAATTCTTTTAATGGTCCAGAATACACCACATTTCCTCCATGTTTTCCTGCACCAGGACCAATATCTACCAACCAATCACTGGTTAAAATGGTATCTTCATCATGTTCAACGACAATAATGGTGTTGCCCACATCACATAAATTGCGTAAGGTTGCTACCAGTTGATCATTATCTTTTTGATGTAGCCCAATCGTTGGTTCATCTAGGACATACATAGCCCCAACCAATTGCTGTCCAACTTGGGAAGCCAAACGAATACGTTGCGCTTCTCCCCCAGAAAGCGTTCCGGCTTTCCGAGAAAGCGTTAAATAATGCAAACCTACATTATATAAAAACGATAAACGATTTTGAATTTCTCGAAGCGCTGGTCCCGCAATCTCTTCTTCACTCCCCTGTAAATTTTTTTTCATTTCAATAAAAAAAGCATTTGCTTCTTCTATGGTGCTACTCGTAATTTCCCAAATATTTTTCCCATGAATTTTAACACTAAGCGCATTCTCGTTTAACCGTTTGCCTTGGCAAACAGGACAGACCTCTTCATTAAATAATTCTGTTGTCCCAATACCACTACAGCGCTGACAATAGCCATAGGGACTATTAAAACTAAACAAGCGGGGTTCAATTTCTGGAAAACTATAGCCGTCTACAGGACAAGAATATTGTGTACTATACAGTTGTTCTTCTTGTTTTGGTAATACCACCGCAGCCAAGCCATTAGATAAATCTACCGCCGTTTCCAAGGCTTCTGCAAGACGTTGCTGCGTATCACTCGTCGTGATTGTTGCGAGAGGAATTTTATCAATGACAATATCAATCGTGTGTTTATTATTTTTTGACAACACAATTTTTTCTCGTAAACTTTTCATTTCTCCGTCTACACGCACTTCCACAAAACCGCTATTGTACATATCATAGAGCATTTGATAATACTCCCCTTTTCGTCCTCGTACTACCGGAGCAAGTACCATTAACTCACCGTTGTGTTGTTCTTTGGTTGTTTGTAATACATGATCAAGCATTTGATCCGTGGTCATTTTTTCTATTTTTGTGCCACACAACGGACAATGCGGTTTTCCAATGCGCGCAAACAAAACACGAAAATAATCATATATTTCAGTAATCGTTGCTACCGTAGAACGAGGGTTGGCGCTGTGCGCTTTTTGATCAATAGAAATACCTGGCGATAAGCCTTCTATTTCGTCGACATCAGGTTTTTGCATCCCACCCAAAAATTGCCTGGCGTAGGCGGACAAACTTTCCACATAGCGGCGCTGGCCTTCGGCAAAAATAGTATCAAAGGCTAATGACGATTTTCCTGATCCAGATAAGCCAGTAAACACAATCATTTTATTGCGTGGCAAATCCAAATCAATATTTTTCAAATTATGCTCTCGTGCTCCACGAATTTTTATAATTTCTTGCATAGACTCTTATTCAATAGATTTTTGCAGTATACCCAATAGAGGACAGAAAATCAATATACGACCTTACCTTATTTACTCCCCTCTCTTGCGCTCTTTTAGCTCTTTCGCTACAATAAAATAAATCCTCATTTTTAATATCCCTCCATATGTCTTCTTTTACCTCTGGTGTTGTGCTTTGCACCACCCTTCTTTTTATGGGTGCTGGCTGCAACATGCCTAATACAGCACAAACACTTGAAAAAAAATCTGCCGCAACAGAATCATCTTCTACAGAAATGAGGCAAGAAGAACTGGCTAACACGACTATCACCTTACAAGCAGAAGCAAAGGGAAATAAAGAAGTTCGATTTTCTTGGGAAATTACTGGAACGATGCCACAAACAGAAAAATTTCGCCTCATTCGCAGCAGCCAACCAAACCCAGAATTTAATGGAAAAAATTATTGGCTGCAGGTAGATAGCCGCAACAGTGAATATATTTGGATTGCCCTGCCTAAAGGCAACATGCATGTACGACTCTGTTCATTTAACACAGAAACAGAAACCTGCGATATCTATAGTAATGATGTGATGGTTGAGGTAAAATAACACAGACAAAAAAAGCCACCTGATACCAGGTGGTCTTTTATTTAAAAGATGTATTCTTTCTCTCCTAAAAATCTTGGCTCTGGCTGCGTAATCACCACTTCTATCCAGGCTTTTATTTGTGCAAGTCTTTCTCGTATCTTCAATCGTGTTGTATCACGATAGATCCGTTTATCAGCAATAAGCCCTTGGGTTGTTATTCCACGATGTTCGCAAGTAAATAAAATTCTTGGCAAATGAAATTCTTGAGAAACAGCAATCGTATTGGTGACCCCAAAGATAGCCTCTGCACGATAACAGCTATCATAGGTATCAAAACCTGCATAATCTAACACGATATCTTCTGCAAGGACACCGTATTCAATCGCCAATTCTTTCATAGCCGTCACTTCGTCGTAGGATTGTATACTATTGTCCCCACTCATTAAGAGTTTTTGTACTTTTTTTGCTTGATACAATTCTACCGCCGTAAGGACTCGATCTTTTAAGGCATCGCTTGGTGTGCCATCTCTTTTTAACCCAGCGCCAAATACCAGGGCGACCGGTGCAGGTTGTATATCCTCAACAGTATCAACAATATATTCCTGGTTCTGTGAAAATGCATGCAAGATAAAAAATATCCCCCCCATCAAAAGAAGAGATGCTCCAGACAACAGAAGTAGTATTTTTTTTATATTCATAACACTATTACTATCCCCCTACAGCATACAAGCAAAGAAAGCAGTCGCAGCGCAGGGTGCATGTTGGCACCCGAAGCGAGTTGCTTTCGTGCTTATATGCTGAGACGGTGGTGGTATCTCTGTAGATATCACCGCCTTCCCAATAAAAGCATTAGATGCTTTTTTTTGTTTTCTTTGGTTTTTCCGCAACTTTTTCTCTTGCTGTTAACTCCCGAATTTCATCGCGTAAAATCGCAGCCAATTCAAATTCTAAATTTTTTGCGGCTTCTTTCATGCTGAGTTGTTTTTCTTTAATAATTTCCTTCATCGGCCGCGCATCGCCAAGTAAATCTAATTCAAGCGTTGAATATTTTTTATCTTTTCCTTTTGTGCGTTTAGCACTTGCCTTATTTGAATCAATGCCAAATTCTTCTAATATATTACGAATGGCTTTTTGAATGGTTTGTGGCGTAATTCCATGCTTCGTATTATAGGCTATTTGCTTTTCACGACGACGATCCGTTTCTTCTAACGCACGCTCAATAGAACCAGTGATCGTATCGGCATATAATACCACTTCTCCATTTACATTACGGGCAGCACGACCAATGGTTTGAATCAAACTCGTGTCACTGCGTAAAAAGCCTTCTTTATCCGCGTCCAAAATTGCTACCAACGACACTTCTGGAATATCTAACCCTTCCCGCAGCAAGTTTACCCCAACAATCACATCAATCTCCCCTTTTCGTAAATCCGTAATAATTTGTACCCGTTCAATGGTATCAATATCACTATGCAAATACTTTACGGCAATCTTTTTTTCTGTTAAAAATTCGGTTAAATCTTCTGCCATTTTTTTTGTTAAGGTGGTTACCAGCACTCGCTCTTTTTTTGTTATTCTTTCTTGAATACGAATAATCACATCTTCTACTTGTGACAGGGTGTTCTCTGTTTGTGTCACCGGACAAATCGTTACTTTGGGATCAATTAATCCGGTAGGACGAACAATTTGCTCGGCTATTTGCTGACTTTTTTCTAACTCGTAGGCAGCAGGCGTTGCCGATACATACACAACATAGTCTCGGCGTGCATCAAATTCATCAAACATCAGTGGCCGATTATCTCGCGCACTCGGCAAACGAAATCCATGCGCCACTAAATTATCTTTGCGCGCTTTATCACCAAAATACATGCCACGAATTTGCGGAATGGTTACATGAGATTCATCAATCACCGTTAAAAACCGCTCATTGGCATGGTAAAAATAATCTAATAAGGTAAACGGTGGTTCTCCTTCATTGCGTCCTTCAAAATGGCGAGAGTAATTTTCAATCCCATTACAATAGCCTAACTCTTTAATCAATTCCATATCATGGCGCACCCGTCGTTTCAATCGTTCAAACTCTACCACGTTACCAGCTTTTTTAAATGCTGCTAATTGGTTTTTTAATTCTTGATCAATTAAGCTATAGGCTTGTTCTCTTGCCTCACTGCTGGCAACATAATGTTTTGCCGGAAAAAACCATACATCTGGTAAATCCTCTGCTGCAGAAATAATTTGTCGTGTCACAGGATCAATTGCCTGAATATGTTCGATTCTGTCAGTAATATCAAAACGATAAATGCGTTCTTCATTTACCGGCATAATTTCAAACACTTGTCCTCGCATACGAAATGTCCCCCGGTGTAAATCACTGGTGGTACGTGAAAATTGCATCGCAATTAATTGCGCCATCATCGCTCGTCTATCCATTGCTTGCCCTTTTTCTAAATGCAAAACAATTTTTTCATATTCTTTTGGCGAGCCTAACCCGTAAATAGCAGAAACAGAAGCAACAATAATAACGTCTTTACGCGTAATGAGCGCCTGAGTACAGGCATGACGCAAACGATCAATTTCTTCGTTAATTTGCGCTTCTTTTTCTATATAGGTGTCTGAGCTTGGTAAATAGGCTTCTGGCTGATAATAATCATAATAACTCACAAAATATTCCACCGCATTGTTGGGAAAAAATTCACGAAATTCATTACAGAGCTGCGCGGCCAAGGTTTTATTATGCGCCAAAACAAGCGTGGGTAATTGTACTTGCTGAATCACATTGGCAACAGTAAAGGTTTTTCCAGAACCAGTTACCCCTAACAGGGTTTGATCCTGAAATCCTTGTTGAATACCAGAAACTAAGCTGGCAATAGCCGTTGGCTGGTCTCCTGCTGGTTTATAGTCTGATTGTAACTGAAATAAGGGCATATACAATACATATGAATACCAGGAGTATACAAGACCCCTTGCTCCTTGACAAATCAGGGAATGTGTGGGCATATAGAGCTGCTCTCACAATGGGAGATAAACAAGGAGGTGTCCTATGCCAGGTCGTCCACCGCCGTATTATGGGCCAGCAGAACTGCAGCCCGCCGAAGGGGTAGAGTGGTCAACCTTCTGCGTGCCATTTATCGGCTGGAGCATCTACGCTGCCTTTCGCGATGGTAGCACAAACTGGATGATTGCCGCGATTGTCGGCATCATCCTCGAGGTGCTCATCATTCGCGGGCACCGCAAGCACAACCGCGCACGCCGCTACTGGATGGAACAAATCCTCATCTTCGAACCGAAGATGAAAGATTTGATCCATCTTCCCTGCTCTCAGGAGTACCGCCAGGTGTTCAAGGACGGTCTCTGGACCAATTTCCTCTTGTGGTACAACGCCCAGCAGAAGCGTGCTTCTCAAAAAAAGGCTGCAGCCCCACCCCAGGGTACTCTTTCCTTGCCCAGCACAGATGCGGGTAGGCTTTCTTTACCCAACTCAAATAGGGAGATTGATTCGCCATGACAAAGAAATTGCCCCTGGCATCGGTCGGACCTGATGGAACTCGGGTGCGTTCCCCTGACGGCTGAGCCGCTCCAACCGCAGCGCTGAGCAACAACATTCACCCCAAGGAGAAAGGAGGGAGGTGACTTGTATAGAGAACCAATCGTTGTCTATAGAAATACCTTATACAAACAATAGTACCTACATAACCCCCCCCATTGAATCGGGGTTTTTTGTATACGAGGCTCATTACATCATATCTATCGTGAATCGAGAAAGTTGAGACAACAGAATCAAGATAAAAAATGCTATCCCCCATGGCTTCCACTTTTTCTGTCGCGCTAAAAAGTCTTCTACACTCAGATATTTCTCTTTTTTCCATGCCCATTCATTTCCCTTATAGGCTAAGACAAACATAAAAATAAAGCCAACAATAGGGATAAACACCAATAGTGATATCCACACACGGTGATATATTCCCCAAATCCAACCTAATCCCAATGCACCCCAATTCCATTGTTTAATTTCTGGTGGTATCTCTGATTGATCCCCTTTTCCCGAACGAACATCATAATTTACCCCTGCTGGCATTTCTTTTTTTACTAAAAAAATAATTCCCAAAACAATTCCAAACGGAATAGCGATAACACTAATGAGTCCTAGGGTGGCAAATATAATATTTAATAATGATACAATAACCACGCCGCTTTCTGGTCCTCCGCTTGCAGCACTAAATACTACTTTTGTGATACCAAATAGGAATAATACAACGATTAACAATAGAAACGGTAAGATAAGCAGCGCAAGGCCAATTGTTTTGTTTTTTGGATTCCTCACATATACGGGAGTTTCATTTGATACTGCTGGGGGTTGTTTGCCATTCATACAATATGAATATATATAAATAAATTATACTTCGACTGACTCTCCATACTCTGGCACAAAGGCAGAAATATGAAAACGATCTCGGATGCGATGCGCTAATTCTGTTGCAGCATGCGCTTCTCCATGCACACAATACACGGTTTTGGGCACTTTGTCAGCATGGCCAATCCAGTCAAGTAACTTTTGTTGATCCGCATGCGCAGACAACGCGCCAATCGCAATAATCTTTGCTCGCACCGGAATATGCTCTCCATGAATTTCGACCGTGTGTGCTCCTTCATATAATTTTCTCCCCAAGGTATGTTCTGCCTGGTAGCCAACAATCACCAAGGTAGAGTTGGGATCTGACAAATAGCGTTTTGCATGATGTAAAATACGCCCCCCCGTCATCATACCAGACCCTGCAATAATGAGTTTTGGCCCAGGCACATGGTTAATCGCTTTAGATTCTTCTTGGGTGGTAGTAAGCGTTAATCCCGGAAAATCTAAAAAGTCATCACCCAACATATATTGATGCGCCGCGGCTTCATCATAATATTCCGTATATTTTTTATATATAGGAATAGCGTGAATGGCCAAAGGGCTATCGACAAATATGGGAACATCTGGCAATGTCTTATCTGTTTCTTTGAGCTCATTTAAATGATATAAAATTTCTTGCGTTCGCTCTAATGAAAACGAGGGCATCATAATCGTCCCGCCCTGTTTTATACCTTCTTTAATAATAGAGAGTAACACCTCTTGTCTACTATCTGTTTTTTCGTGTAGGCGATCTCCATAGGTAGATTCACAAAGTAACACATCCACACTTCCCAAACGGGCGGTTTCTTTTAAAATAGGCACAGTGGTATTACCAATATCTCCAGAAAATCCTATGGTTTTTCCATCTGCAGATAATTCAATAAAGGATGCGCCAAAAATATGTCCTGCATCTTTAAATACCGCCCGATGATTATGACCTAAATCAATCATCTCCTCATAAGAAACGCCAACAACTAAATGAGCAGCATCATGAATATCTGCTTCATTGTATATAATAGGGGCTTGAAATTTTTCATGGTTATAGACCATGATTTTGTAATCATCTTCCCAAATAAGACGCATAAGTTCTGCGGTCGCTTTGGTTGCATAAATCTTTCCTCGAAAACCATCCTTTACTAATTTCGGAATACGTCCTGTGTGGTCATTATGCGCATGAGATACTAACAGCGCATCAATACTTTTGGCGGCAAAAGGAAAGGGATCACTATTGCGCCCTTCATTATAATTCGATCCTTGAAACATGCCACAATCAAACAATATGCGCATCGCAGATGTTTGCACTACATGACAAGAACCGGTCACTTCATGTGCGGCACCGTAAAATGTAATAGTCATAGATGATACATTATTGTATGAGTAGTATAGCACATTACTATACAATCCTTTATCCATTTGCTATACTTTTGTCATTCAACAGCTTCTTATGGCGCGACGAAACGAACGTATTACGATCCAACAACCTCCCTTACAAGAACTCACAAAAAAACGTTCTTGCATAAAAAGAACCTGCTTTACGGGCTGTTTGTTTATTTTTCTTTTTTTAGGAGGCATGTTTTTGCTCGTGCAATTTATTAGTGCGCCAGGTGAAAAACGTATTGAAACCCTCCCTCAAAAAGTACATGATAGCATTATAATTTATGATGAAGACAATATTGATAGTATTGTCTATACACAAGGAAGAGAGCAACATAAACTCATTGAAACAATAGCGATTATTCCAAAAGTTATTCTCTCCCCTATTATCTTGAATCTTGAAGATCGCGTGCAACCCAATCATTCCACCTGGAAAACCGTTGTGGATTTTGTGCACGAACCAATTACCGATACGCGTGATATGTATGTTATTGAGTGGACCAATTTACCGGCAACGCCACAATTTATCCGCAACTATTATGAAAGTAATTTAAAAAAACAAGGATTTACCCTCAGCATAGAAAATCAGTTGCTGTATTTTTCAAAAGACGCAATTAGTGGTACACTCTATGTGGATACAACTTCTCAAACACAAGCAGGAACCGCTGTTATCCGTTTGCAAGTTTTTCTTCCAACATAATTTTAGCCTGTAGTACTATGAATATCAAAGAAGTGAAAACACCCTCAATGACCTGGGTAAACATCTCTCAAGTAGATACAGAAGCAATTGCGTATCTTAAAGAGCATTATAATTTTCATCATCTTGACTACGAAGATATTCAAGGAGAAATGCAGGCGCCAAAAATTGACACGTATAAAAATTATATTTTTCTTATTGTTCAATTTCCTTCTTGGAATAACATCACAAAAAAAATTATTACCCATGAAGTAAATATTTTTGTTGGCTCTCACTTTTTAATTACGATTCATCGCACCAAGTCAGACGAGATCAATCAATTTTTTGCTTCTCGCATGAAAAGTAAACGGGTGCAAAAACAATGGATGAATACCACTACAGGATTTTGTTTATATAAATTATTAGAATCTCTTTACAAACTCAATCGCCCTATTTTAAACACCATGGGAAAAGAATTAGCCGTTCTCGAAGAGTCTATTTTCCAAGGCAAACAAGATATCAATACCGTAAAAGAACTATCTATCCATCGAAGAAATATCTTACATTTTCGCCGGATGATAGACCCGCAACGCTACTTAATTGCCAATCTTTCTCATATTAGAAAACCATTTATTAATGAAGAAACCTCTCTGTACTTTGATGATATTCATGACTATCTTAATAAAACATGGGTCATTATTAACACTTACGAAGATACGGTAAACGGCTTACACGTAACGGTTGAATCATTAATTAACCAAAAAACCAATAAAGTCATTAGTACGCTTACGATTATTTCTGTGGGATTACTCCCCTTTACCGTGCTTTCAAGCATTTACGGAATGAATATTATGGGACTCCCCTTTGCCCATGAACCAAAATGGGTGTGGCTCATGTTTATCACCTTAGCCTGTATCGTGATTGTGTTAATCACCTTAATGAGAAAAAAGACTTCCATTTAGCGGCCGCGTGTAGGCGTGCATAAACGCATGATAAAAAAATTTGTTAGCTATCAATCAAAAACAATTACTGGCGCTGCCCTGGTATTAGGGGCTGCGTCTTTTATTAGTAGAATTATTGGGCTACTGCGTGATCGCTTATTTGCGCATCAATTTGGTGCAGGAGAAACACTCGATATCTATTATGCAGCATTTCGTATTCCCGATTTGTTGTATACCGTCTTAATTGCAGGGGCATTATCTGCGGGATTTATTCCCGTGTTTATTCGTCTTTGGGAAAAAAGTGAAGAACAGGCCTGGCGTCTGACCAATAATGTGCTGCATATTATTGCCATAAGTCTTTTTGTGTGTGGCGCTCTCCTCTATATACTCATGCCGTTGATCATTCCTATTCTTGTTCCAGGATTTTCTGCAAATGCGATAGAAACCACCGTCCATCTTTCTCGTATCATGCTGTTTTCTCCTTTTCTCTTAGGGATAAGCGGTATTGTCAGTGGCGTCCTGCAAGCAAAAAAATCATTTTTTATCTATTCCCTTACTCCTATCCTGTATAATTTGGGTATTATTATTGCAGCAGCATTTTTTGTTCCCCTCTATGGTATTAGTGCATTAGCCTATGGCGTCATTGCGGGAGCCATCATGCATTTGATTATTCAACTCCCCACGCTCTACCAATATGGATTTCGCTATCGAGCGGTCTGTTCTCTTCGTGACCCTGATATGCGTACCATTCTCTCACTCATGATTCCACGCACCGCGACCCTTGCCGTGCACCAAGCCAATATATTTATCACGACGATCATTGCCTCTACCCTTGCCGCAGGAAGTATTAGTGTGTTTCATTTTGCCAATAACCTCCAATATGTTGCTATTGGTATTGTTGGCATTTCATTTGCGTTGGCTGCTTTTCCTAGCCTTTCTGAAGCCGTAAGCCAAAAAAACATGGAACGCTTTACGGATCAACTGATGCGTACCACAAAACAAATTTTATATTTTATTATTCCCTTTTCTATTATATTGTTATTGCTGCGCGCACAAATTGTGCGCTTGCTGTTAGGTTCTGGTGCATTTGATTGGAATGCGACTATTGCCACGGCAAACACCATCGCTTTTTTTAGTTTATCGCTGTTTGCCCAAGCACTTATTCCCCTGTTTATTCGTGCGTTTTATGCTTTTGAAAATACCAAAACCCCCTTGCTTATTGCCTTTATCACCATGCTCTTTCATATTATTGGCAGTTTAGCATTTAAAGATAGTCTTGGTGTGGCCGGACTTGCATTAGCCTTTTCCCTTTCTTCTCTGTTTCAGATTATTGCGTTATGGTATGTGCTTCGTCGGCATATGCACAACGGCTTTGCGGAAAACAATCATCTCTCATCAATCTATAAAATAATTGTGGCTGGTATCTGTATGGGTATTGGGATACAGATGAGTAAATCTCCCCTTGCCCAATTGGTTGATATGGAACGATTTTGGGGAATTGCCCTGCAAGCAACAGGAGCAACGTTGTGTGGGGTTATCATCTATCTGTTCTTATCCTATATATTAAAAATAGAGGAATTTATCCTCTTGCAAAAAACATTACACCGTCGTTGGTTGAAACTATGGAAAGTAGAAGGCAGTATTAGTAGTGAGACAGATGGGATATCATAGTTCCTTTCTGCTAGTGGCTTGTCCCCAACAAACCACTAGCAAGCTCCTTTTTTGGCTCAGCGCCTCCCTTCAGAAAAACAACACCCGGATGAGGAGGCAAAACCCATAGGCAATTGGGTAGCCGATAAAAATGGTAAGCAGCAATACCCGGTCCTTTCGCCCCAGCACGAGCATGAGCAAAAACGAAATCACAAATACCCAATTCACGATAGTCGGCATGAGAGACTCCTTTGTGTCAGAGGCCTGCGCATAGACTGACAGAAACCGCCTATTTTTTCAAGAGAACAACGCTCTTCTCACTCTTTACGAATCACTGATATTATGATAGGATAAGGCAAGAAATTTGGCTGAATTATGCCCCATATGCACGACATTCGAAACTTTTGTATTATTGCTCATATTGATCATGGAAAATCCACTCTCGCGGATCGTTTTTTAGAAATTACGGGTACCATTGATAAGCGAAACATGAAAGATCAAATGCTTGATCAAATGGAATTAGAACAAGAACGAGGTATTACCATTAAACTACAGCCTGTCCGCATGAATTATAAAGGCTATACGCTCAATTTAATTGATACCCCAGGCCACGTCGATTTTACGTACGAAGTATCACGCTCCCTTGCTGCGGTAGAAGGTGCTATTTTATTGGTTGATGCCAGTCAAGGTGTGCAAGCACAAACCATTGCCAATTTATATTTAGCCTTAGATCAAAACCTCACAATTATTCCTGTATTAAATAAAATTGATCTTCCGAACGCAAATGTAGAAAAAGTAAGTGAAGAAATTATTCATCTTATTGGATGTAAACGAGAAGATATTTTATCTTGTTCAGGAAAAACTGGCATGGGTGTTGCAGAATTATTAGAAGCCGTCATTGAACGTGTTCCTGCGCCAGACACAACCCGCAGAGACCTTCCCACTCGTGCGCTTATTTTTGATTCTTTTTATGATGATTATCGTGGTGTTATTGCCTCTATTCGTATAAAAGATGGACAGATTAAAAAAGGAGACAAAGTTCTTTTTATGGGAACTGGGGCAGAAGCAGAGGCCTTAGATGTGGGACATTACGCACCAAAACTCGTGAGTGATCCCTTGTGCGAACATGGTCAAATTGGCTATTTAGTAACAGGATTAAAAGAATTAGGTGAAGTACGTGTTGGTGACACCGTTACGATTAAAGGATCTGAGGCAGAAGCACTTCCCGGATATAAAACCGTCAAACCCATGGTCTTTGCCGGTATTTTTCCGCAAGAAGGTGATGATTATAGCGCGCTCCGAGAAGCCATGGATAAATTAAAACTCAATGATTCAGCCTTGTTTTATGAACCAGAACATTCCCAGGCCTTAGGCTATGGCTTTCGTTGTGGCTTTTTAGGCATGTTACACTTAGAAATTTTTCAAGAACGGGTGATTCGTGAATTTGGTCTGAGTATTATTGCAACCGTCCCGAGTGTTGCCTACCAAGTAACCAAAACAAATGGCGAATCATTAATTGTAAAAAGTCCCCAAGATCTCCCCGAAGTACAACGAATAGAAACCATTCTTGAACCATGGATGATTATTGATATCATTACTCCAGAAGAATATATTGGGAATGTGATGGGACTTATTGCTGAACGCAAAGGAAATTATATAAATACAGAATACTTAACTGGCACAGCTAACCCAAGCGCTCTATCCGATAAATATGCAAAGAGGGCTATGTTGCATTATGAAATTCCTCTCGCGTCTTTGATTACGGATTTTTATGATAAACTCAAAACAGTCACCAGTGGCTATGCATCTATGAGTTATGAATTAAAAGACTATCGAAAAACAAATGTGGTGCGCATGGATATTGTGATTGCTGACGAAGCAGTAGAAGCCCTTGCGACCTTGGTGTGGGAAGACGAAGCATTTAAAATTGGGAAACAAATTGTGAATTCGCTCAAAGACACCCTCCCCCGTCAACAATTTGTGATAAAAATTCAAGCAACGATTGGCGGAAAAATTGTAGCAGGAGAACGAATTTCTGCCCTGCGCAAAGATGTAACGGCAAAACTGTATGGTGGAGACGTTACCCGTAAACGAAAATTATTAGAAAAACAAAAAAAGGGAAAGAAAAAAATGATGAGTATGAGTAAAGGAAAAGTGCCTATCCCAACAGAAGCCTACCTTGCGGTACTAAAACGATAATCTGTTCTTGCTTTTTTTTATGTACTTCTCCTATGCAATACGCAATTGATATTGTTCTTTTTCCACCAGCGCATATTATGGCATATGCCTTTGCATTAAATGCCCGTGCCTATGCACAAGGCAATGCTGCGGTTCAGTTAGGGCGTACTGATTTTATTCCTCATCTGTCCCTCCTTATGGGAGTTATGGATGAACACGATACCAAAGAAATATATACCCGCATGGCGCGTATAGCAACAGATTTTCCGAGTATCCCTGTTACCATTTCTTCTGTTCATGATAGTTGGATGGAAGCAGACAATACGGGTATCCTTCGCGCTCTGCATAGTCGTATTCTTCAAGATATTGACCCCCTTCTCTCGCACCAAGCAAAAAATGATGACTTTATTCATGATGTTGGTGAAAAAATTACTCCTGATTGTTACCCCTGGGTCAATGAATTTTCAACAAAATTTAGTGAAGAAAATTATCGTCCCCATATTACTATTGGCAACCCAGGAGAACATCCCGAGTTCTCTCTGCCTCTTTCTTTTGAGGCGAGCGACATTGCGGTCTGTCAATTAGGTCGCTATAATACCTGTCGAAAGGTATTATGGTCTACTCAATAATCGTCGTTATCATGAGTCCAAAAGCAATAAAAATAGGAAAAATTATCATCGCTGTCATTGGTATTGTCGGCATGTTATTTTTTAACATGCTTCCCCTCTTTTCCAATATTTACTAATCGTGTATCCCCATGAAGCGGCATCCTGTGGTTACCTGGCAAACGCATCACCAGTATCAATTGGATATATTTTTATTATTTATTGTAGGATTAGTGCTATTTTTGTTCTACTATATTGTTATTGAAGATCTCTTAGAAAAAAGTATTCATACCTGGCAATGGCTGTTTTTTATCCCTTGGGCCCTATTTTATATTACCTTTCTGTTGCGTAAACGAAATAGCATTCCAAAAGCAGAACGGGTAACCACATCACACCAACATATTGTCTATTGGAGCATGCTTGGTATCATATTATCAATATGGTATAGTAGCTCACTCAGTATAGAAAAACCGATTAGCCTGTCTTACCTTTACGGCATCTGGACCCTCTTTATCGCTGATTCATACTGGAGTTTTACCAACAAACAGAGACGTTAATCATGGCGGTATGCAATACCATTGGAACATTCATAATAAAGCACCCGACTCTTTTTATACAGAATTCCCAGAACTTCCTAAAGCGGTAGCAGATTTGTTATATAACAGACAGCGCACTACCCAAGCCCTGATTGATGAATTTTTATCTCCAGACTATAGTACCCATATTCATGACCCCTTTTTATTTGTTGACATGGAAAAAGCCGTGGCTCGCTTATTGTTGGCAATAGAAAAACAAGAAAAAATTACTATTCATGGGGATTATGATGCGGATGGTGTGAGCGCATCCACGGTGTTAACAGATACCCTGCGCGCGCTCGGCGCAACACAGGTAGATGTCTATTTGCCGCATAGAGAAACTGATGGCTATGGCTTAAACCTAAAAACAATTGATTATTTGGCAGCACAAAAAACCCAGGTCATTATTACCTGTGATTGTGGTATTAGCAACACAGGAGAAGTTGCCAAAGCAAACGAATATGGCATAGATGTGATTATTACGGATCACCATAGCATTCCAGCAGTATTGCCTGAGGCATACGCGATTATCCATCCTAAATTAGAACGAGAACGTTACCCAGATAAAAATTTAGCGGGTGGTGGTGTTGCCTTTAAGTTAGCCCAAGCATTACTCAAAACACATGCCAAAACGCATGAAACACTTCCTACCGGTGAAAAACATGACACCTTTGAAAAATGGCTGCTTGATATGGTGGCTATTGCGACGGTAGCTGACATGGTGCCGCTTATTGGAGAATCTCGCACGCTCACAAAATACGGCTTACTCGTATTAAATAAAACCCGTCGTATTGGATTACAAAAATTATATTTGGAAACCAAACTCATGCATAATGATGGGAGCATGGATAAAGAAATTGACGAACAAACCATTGGCTTTAGAATTGCGCCCCAAATTAATGCAGCAGGACGGCTTGATCATGCCAATACCGCCTATATGCTTATGGTCGCAGATAATGGGGCAGCCGCCATTGATTTAGCCTATAAACTTCGCTTACAAAATGATGAACGCAGAGATTTAACAGAACAATATGTAAAAGATGCGATTCTTCAAGTAGAACAGCACCAAACAAACTCGCCTATTTTATTTGTGTTGAGTGAAAAATGGACCACCGGCATTGTCGGATTAATCGCGAGTCGTATAAAAGAAAAATATCAAAAACCCACTATTGCCATGGCTTATAAAAAAGGAGAACTCACCGGTTCCGGTAGAAGTATCAAAGGATTTAATATGATTGGTGCCATGCAAGAAATACCAGAATTTTTTTCCAAATTTGGTGGTCACCCTATGGCCTGTGGCTTTAGTTTACAAAAAAATGATTTATTATCTGCGTTTCAAGAAGCGCTTATTGCTCGCTATCATCATCACACCGCAGATAAAGATATGTCCCCTACCTTAGACATTGATGCGGAGCTCAGCTTAGGCGATATTGATTGGAAACTGTTTGACGTACTTAATAAATTTAAACCATTTGGTCCAGAAAATCCTCGCCCTCGCTATGTCATAAAAGGACTGACCGTGCATGCAATAGAGTCCATGGGAAAAGAAAAAAATCACATGAAACTTATGGTAACAGATGCATCCCGGAGCATTAAAAAAACGGTTGGCTGGGATCTATGTAATACTGATCCAGAAACACCTAATTGGTGCACCCTCCTCAAACCCGGTGACAGTATTGATATTGTCTGTGAAATTGATGTGAACGAATGGAATGGCAATAGAGAGTTGCAGTTATTAATCATTGATCTTATTCGTCACTAATATGAAACTCTATACCTATACCGATGGTGGTGCCCGAGGCAACCCTGGCCCTGCAGCGAGTGGTGTTGTTATTAAAAATGAGCAGGGTCAAATAGTAGCAGCATACGGTGAATATTTAGGGATACAAACGAATAATGTTGCCGAATACTCTGCGATGATTTCTGCATTACGAAAAGCAAAAGAACTGGGTGCAACAGAAGTAGAATGTATTGCTGATAGTAAATTAGTAATTGAGCAACTCAAAGGAAATTGGAAAGTAAAAGAACCTACGTTACAAAAATTATTTGTTCAAGCCTATAATGCGCTTCAAGAATTTAATAAGGTAACGCTCCGCCATGTTCCCCGAGAACAAAACACTGAAGCAGATAAAGAAGTGAATGCGATTTTGGATCATCAGTTGAGTTTTTAAATAAAAGATTACGAATGTTTAAAGATACATATAACCATATATACACGTCATTGCGAGGAGCGTTAGCGACGAAGCAATCTCTAATAGAGTGAAATACATCCTTGTGCGTAGTACCCTCTATTAGAGATTGCTTCGCCCTAGGGGCTCGCAATGACGTGATTAAAAAACGCCAGATAATCATCCGGCGTTTTTTATTAATCTAATTCTTTTTTCAGTTCTTCTAACAATTGTTTCGCTTTTTTATTCACTTTTTTTGGAATATCAACAATTACTGTTACATATTGATCGCCTCGTCCAGAGCCACGCAAATACGGAACACCTAATTCTTTCAATTTAAATTTTTGTTGAGATTGTGTGCCGGCAGGAATAACAAGAGTCTTTTCTCCCTCTAAGGTTTCAATAGGAATTTTATCTCCCATGATTGCTTGATATATATTAATATGGGCGGTAGTAAAAATATCATTCTCTTCTCTGGTAAAGTTTTGGTCTTGTTGGATATGCACAACCACATACAAATCCCCAGCCACCCCACGAACACCCGGGTGCTCCCCTTTTCCAGTTAAACGAATCGTTGCGCCATCGTGAATGCCTTGAGGTATTTTTACCATCATTTTGGACTCACTGCGCTGTGCGCCTACGCCATCACAATGTTTACATTTTTTTTCAGGAAAACTTCCTTGGCCTTGGCAGCTGGAACAGTTGACGACCGTTTGCATTGCGCCCATAATGGTTTGCTGCACCCGACGCACTTGTCCTTGCCCAGCACACTGGTCACACTGTTTCATGTTCGATCCTGGTTCGGCGCCACTCCCATCACAGACAGAACAAGCATTTTGTTTGGTTAATTTAATTTCTTTTTCTGTTCCAAACACCCCTTCGCGAAAAGAGAGTTGCACATCTACTTGAATATCTCTGCCTTGCACTTGGCGAGAACGAGAGCGTCCGCCACCAAAGCCAAACATATCACCAAAAATATCACCCAAGTCAACATTGCCAAAATCGAAACCACCTGCTTGTTGTCCGCCTTGTCCACGCGTAGCACGCATAAAATCATCCCAACTCATGCCAGCACCAAAACCACCTTGCTGCTGAAAATCAGCCCCATATTGATCGTATTGCTTTCGTTTGGTTTCATCACCCAATACTTGATAGGCTTCGTTGATCTCTTTAAATTTTGCTTCGTCCCCAGTTGGTTTATCTGGGTGCAATTTGTGTGCTAATTTACGAAAGGCTTTTTTTATTTCTTCTTGGTTCGCACCTTTTTCAATACCAAGGGTTTTGTAGTAGTCTTTGGACATGTTAATTCTCTATTAATATAAAATAAACAATACAATTACTTGATAGGAAACCCATGTTCATATTTTGGGCCTTGTGCTTCATCAATAGCTCCAAATTTGTTTTCGTATTTTTGTATATTATCTTGCATAGCCAAAATCATACGCTTAAAATGACCAGGGCTCATAATAACTCGGCTATTTAATGTTCCTACAGGAGGAAAGATACTCATAAAGTCTAACACAAATTCTTCTTTTGTGTGTTGTACCTGTGCAGCGTTGGCATAGGTTCCTGAAAGAGTTTCATCTTTCGCTTTAATTTGCATTGATGTCGGTTGTTTCATTGGTTTTTGTTCCATATTGTATTTATTAGTACGTCATTGCGAGCCTCCCTGCAGGTAGGCAACCTCCCCTCACCCCTTACGATTGTATAATCACCCTCACCTCAGCAGTATCACTCAATAAAGAAACAAATCGCTGTATTTGCCGAATAGTATTTTCTTCTGCTGCTGTTCGTATGTCTTCATTAGTAAGTACTTGTTTTCCTTTTTCATCAAATAAAGCAATGGCATCATTATACCCATCATCATTATCAAAAAGACGTTTTACTATCCCCTGTTTATTTTCTAAGGTAATGGGACCGCGTAGTGAGACAGAACGAACAACCGGTGCCGGTACCTGAATCGTAATCCCGGTATCAGTAATGGTAACATCTTCTACCGCCAATTTTTGTAAATCTACGCCCACATCAATATGCAATAAGGCTGAAGCATTAATTGTTTGGCCAAGAAACAAATCTTTAATAGCACTCCCCGTTGTTTTTTCTATACTCACCTGCTCTTGTACAAACATACTTTGGGTAACTAAAAATCCCTCTTGCTGCAATTCTTGCACAATAGTATTAGCAGAGATACGCGATTCTTGTACAGAAGAGCGTGCTTTTGTATAGCCAATAACAACACCGGTTCCTAACAATACAACAGCAATGAGTAAAAAAGTAATAATACGGTTCATGTAAGGATAATCAAAAATAGTGTATTGCCCTCGATATTCTCAAGGGCAACGGCACTAGGCATGATTATTTCTTATCATCAACAACTTCTCCTTCTACCGCTCCATCATCTTTTTTCGCTGCATCTGGTTGAGGAGCAGATTTGTCCGCCGTAGCGTCAGCAGAGGCGGAAGCAGCGGCATACATTTTCATGCCAACGGCTTGCGCATCTTTTGATAAGGTTTCAGACGCTGATTTGATCAGTTCAATATCGCCTTTTTCCAAGGCTTCTTTTACCTGTTTCAAACCATCTTCCACTTTTTGTTTTTCTTCTGCGGTGATCTCAATTTTCTTTTCTTCCACTTCTTTCATCATTTTTTCTGTGGTATAGATCATGGTATCTGCAGTATTTTTTACATCAATCAATTCTCGTTTCTTTTTATCATCTTCTGCATGCATATCCGCATCTTTTTTCATGCGTTCTACTTCTTCGTCAGACAAACCACTCGATGCTTCTATACGAATAGATTGTTGTTTACCCGTTCCTTTATCTTTTGCAGAAACATTCAAAATACCATTGGCATCAATATCAAAAGTCACTTCAATTTGTGGCACCCCACGTGGTGCTGGTGGAACACCATCTAAGACAAAGCGTCCAAGCGATTTATTATCTGTCGCCATTTCTCGTTCTCCTTGCACCACATTAATTTCTACACTCGGTTGATTATCTGCTGCGGTAGAAAACACTTGTGATTTGCTGGTAGGAATGGTGGTATTTCGTTCAATAAGTTTAGTCGCAACGCCACCCAAGGTTTCTAAACCAAGAGACAATGGCGTAACATCTAACAACAAAATATCTTTTCCTAAATCTCCTTGCAACTGCCCGGCTTGAATGGCAGCACCAATCGCGACGACTTCATCTGGATTCACAGAAATATTTGGTTTTTTGCCAAAAAATTCTTCTACCTTTTTTTGTACAAGCGGCATGCGGGTCATACCACCAACCATCACAATTTCTTGAATAGCTGACTTATCTACTCCAGAATCTTCTAAACATTTTTTTACTGGTCCCATGCTTTTTTCTACTAACTCACCAACGAGTTCTTCTAATTTTGCACGAGACAATTTCATGTTCAAATGTTTTGGCCCATCTGCACCTGAGGTAATAAACGGTTCGTTAATTTCACTTTCTGGCGTACTAGAAAGCTCAATTTTTGCTTTTTCTGCCGCATCTTTAACGCGTTGGAGAGACAAGGCATCTTTTGATAAATCAACGCCTTCTGTTTTTTTGAATTCAGCTAACATCCATTCAATGATTTTTTTATCAAAATCATCTCCGCCTAAATGGGTATCGCCGTTCGTTGCTAATACTTCTACCGTAGAATGACCATCTTCTTTATCATGAGAAATATCAAGCACAGATACATCAAAAGTTCCTCCTCCTAAATCGTACACAAGAATTTTTTGATCAGTGGTTTTATCAAATCCGTACGCAAACGCAGCAGCAGTAGGTTCATTAATCACGCGCAATACTTCTAGCCCAGCAATTTCTCCTGCTTGTTTTGTTGCTTGTCGTTGAGAATCATCAAAATACGCAGGAACAGTAATAACTGCTTGCGTAATTGTTTCGCCTAATTTTTCTTCTGCATCTGATTTTAATTTTTGTAATACCATGGCAGAAATTTCTGGCGGAAAGTAGGTTTTATCTCCTAACTGAATTTTAATACGATCACCTTCTGTAACTACTTTGTATGGTGCATGTTCTTTTACGTCGGCAACTTGTTTATCGTTTGGATTGCGACCAATAAGACGTTTAATAGAAAATAAGGTATTCGCCGGATTCGTTACTGATTGGCGTTTTGCTAATTGACCAACAAGACGTTCTCCTGTTTTAGAAAAAGCGACCATTGATGGGGTTGTGCGATTTCCTTCTTTATTTTCTAATACTTTTGGTTGACCACCTTCTACAATTGCCATGCAGGAGTTTGTGGTACCAAGATCTATTCCTAAAATTTTTGGCATATCAATGTGTATAACGACAATGAATAAATGGAACGAGTGCGTTTTGGGTGCTTTAGACCTCAAAACGCACCCCTCCGTGAATAATTATTTTTTAATCTGAACTGGAATTGTTTTTGGATCACTACTATTTGCTTTGGGACAGGTAATTTTTAAAATACCTTCTTCAAATTCTGCAACAATACTTTCTTCTTTTATGGGAACCGGCAGTGGTACTTGTCGGTGAAATGAACCAGAGCGTGTTTCTTTTCTATAATAATTTTTTTCTTCCACCTCACGTTCTTTTTTACTTTCTCCACTAATGGTGAGCACCCCATGTTCAACACTCACATGAACATCTTGCGGGTGCATACCTGCTAAATGGGTTTCTACCACTAAGGCCTCTTTTGTTTCATACAAATCAACGGCAGGAACAAAGGTAGCGAGCGCATGGCCGCCATGTGGCACAACGGAAGGTAAACGATTCATTACTTGTTCCATATCTGCAAATGGGTCCCAATTCGGTGACCAACGAATAAGTGTCATAACGCAATATAATTAAGAATACGATAGAGATGCTATTTGTTATTTGCGACAAACCACCACTTTTGCCGGAATAATAACTTTGTCATACATCATATAGCCCCCACTTAATTCTCGAATGATTACTCCGTCTTCCACATCCTCTGCTGCTTCTTCTTGTAAGGCTTCATGGAGGTGATGATCAAATGGGGTTCCCGTGGTTTTAATTTCTTGCACGCCATGGGAAGAAAGCATATCCCAATATTGTTTCATAATAAAGCCAATGCCTTTTTGCCAATTTTCCCATTGTGCATGCGAATCAGCGACACTATGCGCAAACGCTTTTTTAAAATTTTCATAAATGGGAATAAACTCTTCTACTATTTGCATTTCACTCATGCGGATCCAATCTTTTTTTTGCGTACTTATCTCTTTTGTTAAATTTTGATAATCAGCTTGCGCGCGTAGCCATTTTTCTTTGTAGTCAATGTTTGTTTCTGACTGAACCGGCGTTGCCTGTTCTTGCACACTCTCATCGATTGTTTCTTCTGGCACTACGGCCTCGTCGTGTTGTTGATTCATAGGATAATCAGATTAAAGATACTGTTGTATATACGCGGCGCGAGCCGTGTTTTGTTTATAATTCATACGCATAGGACCTAAAAACAAAAATGTTTCTCCTTGACTAAGCGCCACCGCAATAGTGGAACAAGCTGCCCCCAAGGGATTTTTTTGTCCAATAAAGGTATGGACTTGTTGTTCTTGAAGTAATGGAACGATATCGGACATTTTTTCTTCACAATGATCAAAGATACGAGAGACCTGTACGGTGTGGGCATAATTTTGAAACTCTGGTTGTGCGAATAAATTCGACATGCCTGTGTAATACATACTGTCTTCATTAAAAGAGACAATAACCGCATTACCACTTGCCTCGCTACACCATTTTGCTACTGATTTTATCTGCAAACGACGCTCGGTTTCTGGTTGGTTACAAAGAGTATTGAGATGTTGCTGTTCTTGGTGAGAAACCGTGGCAGGTTTCATAATATGCTCTACATAATACTGATACCCTAATTCTGTTGGCATACGCCCTGCTGAGGTATGTGGATGGGTTAAGTACCCAGCTTCTTCGAGCGCCCGTAGTTCATTCCGTACCGTTGCTTCACCAATATCTAAGGCTTCTTGATCAATTAAAAAACGAGATGCAATTGGCTGAACTGTATCAATAAAATGCTCAACAACGAGCTGTAATAAATGTTCTTTTCTTTCAGTCAGCATAGGGAAATGCTATCACTCTTATATATAGAGTGATAATACCACAGATCTCTTTTTATCGTCAATAGCTTATCCACAATCCATTGACACCCCTCCTTCCAAGCAGTATACTCCTCTCCCCTTTTTGAAAAGGAGAGGCCGTGATTTACCGTTTAGAAATGCTCTTGAAAAGCAGCAATCGACTGGTTGTAGTCGATGCCACGATAGATAGCTGTGCTATTGGCAAAAGCCGCTACTTCTCGGTCCATCATGACTACTGCCGCTGCGTGTTGGTTATTTCAGAAGCAAAGGTAGATTCCTTCTTAAAGGGAACACTGGTGTGGGGAACTTATTTCCCTCCCAAGGACGAAGGCAAACGAACCATTGTATATCTTGCCCGAGTCGTGTAGCGGCGCGCAAAAGAATCTCGGCATCTTTTGCGCGCCTTCCATAACAAAAAACCCCTGAGCGTATCAGGGATTTTTTATATATAAGAGAATATTATTCTTTCGCGGTTCTATCGTATTCTTGTATCGGAGCTACTTCACTTAAAAGCACATTTTCCACAAAAATACCCCGAGAGTAAAAAATACGTTCGAGCTCATTTTTTAATTCAATTTCTACCGCATCTCGTTTTGCTCCAGAAATTTCTTGCTGACTAAAACGACTTCCCACCATACGAATACGACTGCGTACGGTTGGACGAATAATCTTTGCCACAAAGTCTTCTCCTATGGTTTGCCAAATGGCAGGAATTTGATGAATATCCAAACGCAATAAAATAGTTCCTTCTACCCCAATACGGTTCCCATCTTCGGTAATCGCCGCAATAGGAATATCTCCCATGGCTTTTTCATTTTGTGGATTAAAACTGCGACTAATACTATATTCCAATGTTTGGGTATTAAATAATTTTGCTTTTTGCCAAAACGGAATTTTAAAATGCAATCCGGGAGTCAATACTTTTTTTAACACGCCACGCCCAAGGTCATAGACACAGGCAACATATCCAGGGGGAACATAAATAAAAAACCCTTTCAACACATCCTCCATCACAAAGGAATACATTAATTTATCTAGCGATTGGCTCATAATAGATTTATTAAACGAAACAGAGGTAGCATAAGTATACTATGCTTTTGGGGGGGCTGTCGATGCCTCTTCTTCTTTTTTATTTGAATGAAAAAATAATTGGATAATGACGTGAATAAGTGCAGAATACACAATAGAGGTTAACACAAATAAGGATTTCACCATGGGCAACACAAATAATGGGATAAATACTGCGACAGGAAAAAGAATAAAATACGCAAGATCGCCTTTTTCTAATACGCCTTTTCTGGTTCTAAATCCAATATATATCTCTGCCATTAAAAATATCCCCACCAAGCCTGACCAAAATAAATCATGGGTTTGTCCTAAATCAAATCCAAAAAACATGGTGTTAATTTTTCCTGGAAACTCGACACTACTATAAAGAATATCTAATATTTTTTCTCCGGTAATTCCTCGCAAAAACACTTGGTATAAAAGAATCAATACGACTAATTGAATACCGATAACGACTACCTTTGCCCAAGGATGGACTTTTCTTTTTTTTAATACACGACGAATTTCTTCATTTTTTAAAATGGGATCATTTGCCAACTCTTTATTAATACGCGCAACATCTTTACTTAGTTCTGTATTTTTAATTTCAGCAAATTCATTTACTAAGGTAAAAGGGAGTAAGGCTGTCCGTAATAACACGGTTAAATACACAATGGCCCAACCCATGTTTTGATCAGTCCAATTATTATATATCCAAATAAGGCCGTTAAACACCGGCTGATACAAATAGTCATGCCACAATACAGACATACGGTACAATAAAAAATATTTTTTCAATGTATGGCATGAGTATAGCAAATAGAGGGTGAAAAAACAAGGTAGACAAAAATAAAAAGAAAAAAGGTATTTCTTGACAAAATACGCTCAGATTTTTATAGTATGCGCAATTCATATACCGTAAGCGATACAGACCACAGAACGGAGGGCATTCCATGCTTGAGATGAAGACCAATATTGCTCAATTGCGAGAACTGAGCCAATGGGCAAAAGACCGTTTGATCGGAGCAGGGATCATTAAGGTTCGTGATCTCGTCAAAAAGACGGCAGCGGAGCTTCTTGAGATCCCGCGTTTTGGCGAAAAATGCCTCGCGGAAGTTACCACCATCCTGGCGAGCGCTGGGTTTTCTCTTGCCTTAGTCAAGGCAGGAACTAGCATTCGTCGCCTGGGCATCACGCAAATCCCTCAGCTCACGATCCAGGAACAACAGCTCCTTGTTCAAGCAAACATCTGCACGGTGGGTGATTTGCTTGAACGGCGCGCTGCCGCGATTCGGGCGATCTTCCGTTTCGACCCAGTCGCCTGGGCACACCTGGAAGAATTCCTGCAGTCGCAACGGCTCACGCTCAAGTGAAAAAACAGGCAAGGAGACTCCCCTAGGGACGCTGCATCACGATATACACCTCCGTGAACCGCGTCCCCAGGGCCAAAAAAATTATTGAATGTTCAGGATACTCATGATATCCTAAACATTATGCCGGAGTGGTGGAATGGTAGACACGCATGCTTCAGGTGCATGTATCCGCAAGGATGTGGAGGTTCAAGTCCTCTCTCCGGTACTTCGCCCGCCGAAGCCTGTGCCAGCGCTAAAGCTATGGTGACACGCGGTTGGCGTAGGCAGGCCCTAAAATAAAACACCTCAAAAGGTGCTTTTTTTATTTAGCCAAAAGTTCACTCTGCTAGTTGACGCTAAATGTTTTTTGTGATATGCGTATAGCTACGGCAACCCGCAACTACGGAGTGTTTTCATGTGTAAAGAAGTTACCCTGACCGGGACGAATGGCCCGCAGTTCCAGACCGACCGCCGGCGAGTTGGGGGTCACGACATTGTGACCCACAGCTTGTTGGATATGGCGGCGAAAGGACCTCCGCCGCAGACCATGCGTCGCATGGCGCCCAATCAGCACCACGCCGTGATCAACGGGGAACACTTCCCCAAAGTGAAGATGCACGGCAGCGGGGAGATCCCCCAGGTGCTCCGGCTCACGCATCTCATTCAGAACATGGCGGATGTACGCCGCCACGGCTGCCTCTACCTTGCGCTCATCAAGCTCAACGAGGAGCACCCGGTGCTCCTTGAGTGGCAACAAGGGTTAAACGAGCCATTCGTAAAACACTGGCTGCTGGCCCCGCCGAGCGCAGCCTTTTTGGAGAAAGCGGCAAAGTCGGCAGAAGCAAACAATGACCAAGCGGGCGCAGACGCCCTCCGCGCCCTGGTCGGGTGGATCAACAGCATCCCCCTGGCGCCCGAGGTGGATGTAGAGAATCCCTTCGACTGCTCGCCTACGCCACCCACGGCACCTCCGCCCCCACCAGAGGATCTCTTCTATTTCTAGATAGATAGGCGTCCTCTCCTTACCCCGATCCAGCAAGCCACTGGATCGGGACGCAAAAAAAGCCCTGAACTGATGTAGTCCAGGGCTTTTTTAATATGATATTTTTTACTGTCATCCTCGACATGCCTCGCCATCAGGCGGGCATGATCGGGGATCCACGGTATAATTGTTAAGAGTGGATTCCCGTTTACACGGGAATGACATAAACCTATATGTTTTTTTCCCAATCAACCGCCTGTGCTAGATACTCCTCTTTTATTTTTTCAAAATAGCCTTTTGCCGCCTCATAGTCATTAGGAATATCCCCTGCTAAAATAGCCTCTTCTATTGCTGCTTTGATTTTTCCAATCGTTGGCCCAGGTTTTAAGCCAGTCAAGGTCATAATTTCATCCCCACGCAACGGCGACTGAAATGCGCGAAGTTTATCCGCCTCTAACACTTCTTTAATGCGTTGATCCAAATAATCATAATTTTTTAAACGGCGTTCTTTTTTGTATTGATTACCCGTCGTAATATCCGCGCGACAAAGCATAAGCAAATCTGGCAATAATTCTTGGAGATTTACAATTAACCGTCGGACCGCACTATCCGTGACCCCTTTATCCATTAACGCAATTGGCTGTAAATGCCAACGCACCAAGGTACTTACATACTGTATATCGTTCCGACTAAATTTTAAGCGACGCATGATTTCTTTTGTCATTTTTTTTCCCAAATGTTCATGCATATCAAACGTCCAGCCACGCCCTTCAAAAAACTGTTTTGTTTGGGGCTTTGCAATATCATGCATCAAGCCAGCAAACCGTAACAACGGATTGGGTGTTTGCTCGGCAATATTATCAATAACCGCAAAGGTGTGCGATAAATTATCTTTATGCGAATAACCTTTCACTTCTTCCACCCCAGCAAGTAACGCAACCTCGGGGATACATTCATCTAATAATCTTGTCGCATGCAATAACCACAGTCCTTGCGACGGCCGAACAGTCGCAAATAATTTCATGAGTTCTTCTTGAATACGCTCTTGAGAGACAATACGAATGCGTTCTTTATTTTTATGCATCGATAACAGAACTCGTTCATCCAGAGAGAATTGTAACTGTGCGGCAAAACGTGCAGCGCGTAACATGCGCAACGGATCATCAATAAAGGTTTGATCTGGATCAAGTGGGGTATTAAGTGTTTTATGCTCAATATCTCGTTGACCATCAAAAGGATCAATCACTGGCCCGAGTGTCCCATCCTGTTCTATCAACCGTGCCATGGCGTTTACTGTAAAATCTCTTCGAGATAAATCTTGTTCAATAGTGGTAGGACTCACCACTGGTTTACGAGAATCTTCGTGATAGAGCTCTGTTCTTGCTCCTGCAAATTCAATTTCACATAGAGGCGTTCGGCCTTCTTCCTCTGTTGTGAGATAAATAAATCGTGCCGTATCAAAATCTGCAAATTCAACAAGACGACCAACCTCTTCTCCCAAAGAAGCGGCAAAGGCTTGCGCAAAGGTAATACCACTGCCCGCAACCACAACATCAATATCTTTATTTCCTTGTCGGCGCATGTACTGATCTCGTACATAGCCCCCCACAACATAGGCAGCAATGCCTGTAGATGCGGTTACGCGAGCAACTTGTTCAAATATCTGTTTATCATGCATACACCGCTAAACTAATACCAAAAGAATGATAGTGCCTATAATGACACGATATATTGCGAAGGGCAAGAAGCCTCGTGTTTGTAACAATTTCAGCATAAAGGCAATCGCGACAAAACCACTCAGCGCGGCACTCAAGGCACCAATACCTAATACCAATACTGAGGTATCCCCTATCCCCACCGTTATCAATTCTTTTGCTTTTAATGCCCCTGCCAAAAAAATAATGGGGATACTCATTAAAAATGAAAATTCTGCCGCAGCAGTTTTAGATACTCCAGCAAATAACCCCGCACTTATGGTAATACCAGAACGGCTTGTTCCTGGAATTAATGCAATCGCTTGCGCAACTGACATCATGACCACTTGTTTCCAATGTACGTGATTCAGCGAAACACCAGAATTTCCCTGTTTTTGTTTGTTTTTTGCATACCAATCCGCAATGCCTAACACAATCCCCCACATAATTAAACTCCAACCGACCACAGCGGCAGAGCGGCTATTGGTATCCAACATATAACCAACCAGCCCTGCAGGAATAATACTCAAGATAATTGCCCAGGCCAAAAATCGTTCTTTTGTCTGTCCTGATTTAGAAGAAAAAAATGATTTCCCTATCTGCCATATTTTTTTTCTAAAATACACGACCACAGCAAAAAGCGTCCCCACATGCACCATGACATCAAAGGCAATTCCCTGATCACTCCAACCAAATAGTTGTGGAAAAAAAATAAGATGCCCTGATGATGATACCGGGAGAAATTCTGTTATTCCTTGAATAAGGCCTAAAATAATTGCTTGAAGAATACTCATATAGTATTGTCTATAGTAGCAAGACTTTGGTGATTATTCAATCTCCTAAACGGCATCACCCAGGTGACGTCCCAATAACAATATTATTACAGAAAAAAGGTATTGATAACCGAATACAAACCACCAAAACTAAAGGCCGCAAGAATAATAATCAGGAGTGGCCAAACATGACGAATAAATCCTTGTTCAGGAGTAATATCTCCTCTTTTTTTCGCGTTCATATATATCCACACGATTAACACGCTTTCTAAACTAATAAATACCCCGCCAACAATATCCATAACACCAATAAATTCACGTAGGCCCAGTAAAAAGATAATCAACGGAATACCGACCACAATAGCTGTGGCAGGCAGGGTTGGTATATTTTTATCCCAACGAAGAGAATCGCGAAGCGACAAGGCAATAAGCAAATAGCTGGTACCCATTGCGAGTGCAGCAAATATATTTCCGCAAATACGCATAAGCGGACCAAGCGTATTCCCGAGACCAATAGTAGCAATCTGTGTTGTCTCTTCACCCGTAACACCAACAACCGTTAGGGCAAATATGCTATATAAACAAATACTCAGGATTCCCGCAATGATAATTGTTTTTTTAAATGTTTTTTGCTGATCACGTAATAATGTATGTACCTCGGGGATAGCACTCGCGGCATGAAATGCAAATAAAATAACCCCATAAGGAAATAACAATTGTCCTAAATGGATCGTCGTGATATGGGGAAACTGGATGTGAGGAACACTAAATATCCCAATCAAGGTAACCACTAATAATAGCCCAATCGTTAACACCAACTCAACCGTTTTGATTGTCCTCATGCCCAAAAAAATCACAACACTACTTATGAAAAAAAAGACTAAACTCCATTGCCACGCACTCCCGCCAAATAAGGCCTGAAGCGATTCCCCTTCTCCAATAAGGTAAATAAGTTGTGCACCAAATAATGAAATGTAAAATATAGCACTCATGAGCCAACCCGCTTTTTTACCAATATAGGTATGAGCAAATCCTACTAATTGCAGTGGTGATTTTGTGCGAATAGCAATTTCTCCCAACAATAAATGAAGTCCTATAACCAAAAGGCCTAATCCAACGATATAGGCAATACCAACGATAACACCTACTTTTGCTACGGCGTAGGGAATGCCAAGCACTCCTGCGCCAACAGTTGCGCTCACAAGCAAGGCAACCCCTTGCCACAACGAAAGTTGTTTAAAAAAAACACCACGATGTTGTTTGAGTGGTTCTTCTTGTGAGATGACGGTAGGGTGTTTCATAGTAGGAAATAGTATACCACATATAAAAAAATAATTTATACTAAAAAACAGAACCATTACAGTTCTGTTTTAACGACAAATGACCGGTAGCGAACATGTCATTTGTCGTATAACGAGACCCAGACCATTGCCTGGGTTTTTTCGTCGTACACGCCAAGGGATTCGAACCCCTGACCCTCTCGGTGTAAACGAGATGCTCTAACCAACTGAGCTAGGCGTGCCTATAAGAAAGTGAAAAAATTATATCCAACAAAAAGTAATTTGTCAATAGAAATTATTGATATGTGGATAGATATTATCCAGCCTCCTTTTCCACCATAGGAGGCTGATAGTGAATGAAGCAATACAACGGTAAGGAAAACACGGCGGCGGATACCTGGTGAGCATCCGCCCAAGAAAAAAGCAGTGCTTATGTAAGGACTGCTTTTTTCTTTTATGTATTTTTTTGAATCACCTCTTGTATCAATTTCCAATATCTCTCATCCCCGCGTTTTTCTTTCATAAAATACCACCACTCTACTCCCCACAAATACGCACGGCCGGTACCAATATGTTCAACATACTCAAGATGTTTTTGTAATCGTTCTGGATTCATGGTTTTTTCTTGTTCTTCAAGAGAAACGGTTGTCGGATCACCAGTCGTAAACCACGGTTCGGCTTGTAATTCTGCGACAACAAATTGCTCTCTCTTTATCCCCAACACCAAGGCTTTCAGTTTATAAAATCCTGCAGGAACCCAATCATAGCTTATGATTTTTCCAGACGGTATTTGCACAACACGATATAAGGTGGTACCAAACACATCACCCGATCGAGAGGCTCGATACCAGAACCCTAATTCGCCACTATCAGTAATCATAACAGGGTGTTTTTGGTCGAGCGATCGAACTAAGGCAACTTCTTGATCCACTAATTCTTTATGAAAGGAGTCACATTCTCCAAACTCAAAGCGAATAAATGGTTCATTTTCTACCTGCCACCACTCGAGTGCCTCATGATCTTTATATCGATTCACGACAGTTTCAATATACGTAAGCACAGCCCGTTGTTGTTCTTCGCTGCTTGTTTTTTGTTTGTACCAATCTGGCACATGACATTCTGGCCAACGAGGCGCTTTTTGTCCCACGACAAGGGTTACTTTTGTGCCAGATTTTTTTGCTTCATCCAGTAAAAAATCTACCAAAGAAAAATCATAGACCCCTTCTTGTGGTTCTACATCTTTCCACATTGCCGCAACCCGAACATAGGGTGGTTGTAAGTCGCTGAGCAAGGCACGATAGGTTTCTTTCCAATCCAATCCTAAACTACTCGCATGATGATGATTAAAACTAATACCATATTGAACTGGAAAACGCGGAACACTCCAGAGCCATAACAATCCATAAAGAATGGCGGCAATAAGTATGATATATATAAGTATTCTCATACAATTAAAAAGCAAATAAGGCTGCACCAATCATAACAAACCCTAACGCAACAATTTGAACAGATATTTCTCTTTTTGTCATATATTCTTGAAAAAATGAACGATAATACTTAGAGAATAACACAATTAATAAAAACAAAAAGACATATTGTATTCCCCCAATAGCTGTTACTAAGGTAACAGAACCAATGGCAATTGCATATTGAATTAACCCATTGGCAAGAACACTAAACAATTTATTAACCACAACCAAAAGCGTATGTTTCATTTTTTTCTCTTTTACTTTTTTTTGTTCATGTCTTGTGCGCACTGGCGTATGTGGGGCAAGTGCACGACGAACTGTTGGTGACAACAAAAGAAACAGGGCGAACATGCCGGTTATTCCTTTTGTCCACACTAAAGCAGGCAAAAAAGCAACCATATCGTACACCACTTTTGCCGTTACGTGGGAAAGACCAAACAGTATTCCAGAAATAATTCCCCAAAGATAACCAGTATGCCACCAACTCTGTTTTCTTTTTGTTTTTTCAAATGATAATAATAGTGATGCGATAATCAAAAAAACTATCCCCACCTGTTGCGCCGATGATAAATGTTCATTAAGTAAGAGCGCACCAAGGATAAAACTTGCTAAGGTAATAAATGCACCAATAAATGGCCCGCTGTGACTGGCTTCCCCATGTTTTATCGCGACAAACATGGTCCACAAGGCAAAACCAAAACTAATACCAGAAAGCCCCGCATAGATAACGGTTTGGGGCGTCATCTGTACAGAATGAAAGGGCAAGAGTAAAAATAATCCTAATAAAAAAACAGTCGAATAAAACGTGTATACAATCGGCTGTGCCACAGCCGTCGTAAGAATTTTTTTATCAAGTAATACAACAATCGCTAATAAAAAATATCCAATAATCGCAATCAACAATGACATAGCTTACAATAAATGAATATCTTCAATCTCACTGCGTTTTCCTTGCAACACGACTTCTTCTATATGCGCTGCCCCATTATGCGGCGCACCTAAAAATCCATTCATTGCCGCTTCTGCCAACCAACCAGACGAAAGCCAATCAAACAACCATTCATGCGTATAGCGAGCATCTTCTTGTTCAAACCCTGCACCAATGGCATGGAGCCAGGCTTTGTTATAGTCTTCTTGAGAACCAATGGTGGGTGACATAATAATCGGGAGCCCCAATCCAGCATAAAACGATAACTCACTCGGTTTTGTCCATAGGATATCGGTTTGTCGGAGCGCCTGATTAAATTTTTGAAAATACACATCTTTATTTTGATCAAAAATAATATGCACATGCCCACGGTGCTTTTGATCAAGATGCAAACGATGCACTTCTTTTTGATAAAAATCAAACACATCCTGACGAGAGCCCGCAACTAAATACAAGGTAACCGCTCCCGCATCGATATGCGCATGTAAACTATCAAGAATTTGAATACCAATATCTCGTTGTGCGCCTGCTCCCCCAACCGCAAAGGTAATGGTGAGTGGTCGTGTTTTTTTTGCGCGACCTGCTGTTTTGCCTAATACATGATCAATGGTATGTCGATATTTTTTTTGATATTTTCCCAACGGATCAAGTTGCACAATGCGTTCGCCGAGATCTTTTTTTAACACAGAAAGATTCGCGCCAATATTTTCTTTGGGAAGAGGAAAGCCCGTAACAAAAATATGTTTTTC
Source organism: uncultured Gammaproteobacteria bacterium (assembly GCA_964522435.1). Classification (GTDB taxonomy): domain Bacteria; phylum Patescibacteriota; class Patescibacteriia; order Magasanikbacterales; family UBA922; genus CAZFUL01. The sequence goes on along the minus strand of CAZFUL010000001.1, from coordinate 210,479 downwards.
CGGAATGCCATATAATTGCAAGCGTTCTTTTACCCGTTTATTTGGGGCTAGGTACTGAATACGACTTTTTTTAGGAACAAGCGGCGCCCAGGCTCTACTAATATCAGTATCCGTACACAAACAATAGATAGGTCCTTTATAGCCATGCTCTTCAGCAAAAAATGCCGTAGAAAAAAATGTCGTGATCAATGGCAACGGCTCTTGATTTAATTTTTGAATTAAATCTTTTCCCCAACCACGACCAATCATGCGATAAATTTGTTTTACTTGGGCACTTGGTTTAGACAAATCTCGTTTGGGATAAAACGGTTCAATCCGTTGTAAATAATCCATGAAATTAAATATGGGTTGTCCGATAAGGGGCAACTTTTTCATGCGAGAAATAGTCTCATAAATATTTCGTCCTCCTTCCCAACGCACTTTATCTATTTTCGTAATCCCAGGATAAATATTAGCACTGATAATTGGATTATTTTCATCAAGGGGAATGCTTTCTGGAGGAGGGCTCGCAATATCTTTTAACGGATAGGCAGCACGTTGATGTCCATAGCCCATATCAACGGTCAAGACATAGGCTTTTTTTTGTGATAGGTCTAATTTTTTGTTCGGCATATGGCTATTAGTATATCATAGAGCACTAAGAAATAAAAAACCCTGCGTACAGGACGTCAGGGTTTTTCTTTTCAAAGCGATTAGGGTTCAAGACGAATTACACGACGCTCTTGTAACATTGTCCCATCAGGATATTGTTCTTCAGCGTCTATGGTCACGACTCTATCCCAGCGATATCCTAAACGAGTAAAGGTATATTCATCAGCAATATGTCGTTTTACCGTACGAGTGCTATCATTTGGATCGGGTTCTAATCGATACACTTTATTATCACCACTATATTTTACTAAGGTAAAATTTGGATGACGTGTTGTATCAACAATTTCCCCACCTACGTCATAACTTGCTAACAACTCTTCAGACACATCTTCTACCCAATTCCATGAATACCGCAAGCGCGTAAATACCTGTTCTGAGTTAATCCAATATTTCTTCCCGCCTAATAGCAGATACACTTTTGGATCACTCACGGTCTTTACCAATGCGCCATACTTTGGATCATATTTAGGGCCTTTCGGCATAAAACCCAACACATCGGTCGTAATTTGATCAATACGATTATCCACAATCACCTCATTCCAAGAGGTAAAATAGCTAAAAAATCCAGCTGAGGTAGTAAATGCTCTACGCGTACAACGGGTTGCAGATGTATCTATTGCGCCATTTCTCATCCGTGGTTCTACCACAAAATAGACGGCATTACTTCGTGATGATTTATAGGCTTTCCCAATATCCAATGGACAAGTAAATGTTTTTGTTTGGGTTGCTGTTGGTGTGGGACTCTGCGTTGTTGTTTGTTCTGGAACAACCTGCGCTGGCGCTGGCGTATCGTCAACAGGATTATTTTCGGTTTCATCCTCTGATTCATAGGGTTCAAGCACTGGTGGCAGCACTGGTTCAGGGGTAATGGTTGGCACAGGAATCACCGGTGCTGGAGCAGATGACGCAACAACATCAAAAGAGGTACTGTGCAAATCAGTAAATCCACCCGTATTTAACCCCACATAATATTCAGCAATAACGGCGGATGCGGGAATATGATACACCCCTTCGCCTACTCGCTCAACGCGTCGTTGCACAGAACCATCTGCTTTCGCATGGGTAATGGGACCGCCATTGCCAAAATAATACACATCAATATTATATTGTCCGGCTTGATTTCCCCAGGTGTTGATATTCCATGGTTCACCTGCTGCGCTATATATGCGTAAGGGAATGGTTTCTCCTTGTTCAAAAGAACGAGGCGGTGTAACCGTGACAAACGGCTCCCGAGATACTTCAAACACTTCTGACGCATATTCATCCCCTATCCCATTTTTAATCGTCATTTTATACCAACCAACCTCATTTGGAACAGTCATGGTATATATCAAATTATTATCAACGCTCATATCGGTGAGGGGAAATAACACTCGATGTACTCCCCAAACACCTGCCGGATATTGGTCATTTTTAGCAATTTCCACAAGCCAATCTGTTGGAATAGCCATTGCGGCACTACGATTTACATTTTGACGGATATTCGGTTGTGCATGCACAGTAAATTGCAACCCAAAACCTGGTGTTAATTTATTCGTAGATAAGGATACAGAGGTAGGAATATCAACCGCTTGTGCAGTTGGAATACATAAAATACTAAAAAATAGGACAAACGCAACAATTCCTCGTTTTAATAATGATTGATACATAGGTATATTATGAGTAAATAATATAATAATTATTTTTTCTTCATCTGCTGCACAAAACTCACAAACAAGGGATGCGGATCGAGCGGACGTGATTTAAATTCTGGATGAAATTGCGTTCCTACAAAAAAAGGATGGTTCTTTAATTCTACAATCTCTACCAAATCAGATTCTGGATTAATACCTACCACCTCTAATCCTTTTGCGTGCATGGCATCTCGATACTCATTATTAAATTCATAGCGATGACGATGACGTTCTGAAATACGTGCCTTTCCATATGCTTTTCTCACAAGCGAATCTGGACTCAAGTCACAATCATATGCTCCCAGGCGCATCGTGCCGCCGTAGCGATTGGCACGAATATTTTTTTCTTGATACGGATTGATATGAATTACCGGATGGACCGTTGTTTCATCTACTTCAACCGTATGTGCCTCTGGTTTTTTTAACACGTTGCGAACAAATTCAATACAGGCAAGTTGCATGCCATAACATAAGCCAAAATAGGGAATCTTTTTTTCGCGAGCAAAGCGAATGGTCATAATAATGCCTTCAATTCCTCGGGTGCCAAAACCACCAGGAACCAAGATACCATCAAACTGACTTAAGCGTTTAATGGAAGCCGGGTTTTTTTCAAATTCTTCAGAATCTACCCATTCTAATTCTGGAATACAATGCTCTGCCCATGCCGCATGTTTAATTGCTTCTATCACAGAAATATAGGAATCAGATAACGTATAATTCCCTGTACCAAAATACTTTCCTACCACAGCAACACGGACGCTTTTTTTGGCTGTTGTAATTTTTTTCTGTAAATCAACCCAAGGAGTAAGATTCGTTTTTCTTGCTGCTATACCAAATACTTTTAAAAGTTTATTCCCAATCTGCTGTTCTTCCATTTTAATGGGAATCTCATAAATAGAAGAAACATCTGGCGCAGAAATACAATATTCTTTATCAACACCACAAAAGATAGCAAGCTTTTCTCTCCGCGGTTTATCTAATTCCTGTTCCCCTCTTGCCACAATAATGTCTGCGCGAATACCCGCACTATTTAACGCGCGTGCGGCATGTTGTGTGGGCTTGGTTTTCATTTCCCCTAAATGTTTTGGGATAGGGAGATAACTTACCAATACGACTGCCACATCGTGGGGCCGTTGTAATTGTAATTCACGAATTGCTTCTAAAAAAAGAATATTTTCATATTCACCCACGGTTCCTCCAATTTCAGTAATGGTAATATCTGCATCTTGTTTTTTTTGTGCCAATAAAATACGTTCAATAATTTCTTCTGGAATATGCGGGACCACTTGCACACATTTGCCTTTATATTTCATGCTGCGTTCTTTTTCTATCACACTCTGATATACGCGACCCGTGGTCATGTAATTACTTGAGGTTAAATCAACATTTAAAAAACGTTCATAGTTTCCCATGTCTTGATCGGTTTCATCACCATCATCAGTAACAAATACTTCTCCATGTTCTGTTGGATTCATGGTACCAGCATCCACATTTACATAGGGATCTGCTTTTAGTGAGGTAACGCGAAACCCTTTTGCCCGCATAATAGCCCCTAAAGAAGCACTGGTAACTCCCTTACCAACGCCACTCAACACCCCTCCGACCACAAAAATAAATTTTGGCTGACGTTTCTTTATCATAAAAAAAATATATATCATACCGAATGTACCAGCAGGCAAATTCAGGATGACCGTGTATGATTGATTTTAGTATAGATACAAGTATATCATATCTCGTTTTATAAAAAAACACCCCCGAAAGTGGAGGTGTTGTATTATTGTACCAAGATAGTAACGCTGGCAGATAGACCTTTCACGCGTACAGAAACGGTATAACTTCCTTGTTGTTTAATGGGGGTACTGAGCTTAATTGCGCTCGCTGGAATCGTTTTTCCTACTTGCTCTTGAATTGCTTTGGCAATGTCATTGGCAGTTACCGCTGCATACAAGGTTCCTTGATCATTTGTTTCTTTATGAAATCGAATCGTTTTTCCTGAAAGAGCATTGCTTGCAGAACTCAGGGCTTTTTCTTGTAATTTTTTTTGTTTCTCATCTCGCTTCTGTCGAGCAGCTTCGGTGGCCATCACTTGAGCAGTTGCGGGCTTCGCTAGACCTGTTTTAATCAAAAAATTCATGGCATAGCCATCACTCACTTCCTTTATTTCCCCTACTTTTCCTGATCCAGGAGCATGTTTTATAAATATGACTTTCATAGCAATAGAGCGAGAAGGGTTGATTATTTATCCAAAATATACTATACTTCCCCTGATTTGACAATAAACAAGGAGCAATCACCATATGAAATCAGGCTTTGTGGTCTTAGTTGGCCGATCAAATGTAGGAAAATCTACCCTTTTAAATACCCTGGTGGGCACGAAAATTGCTGCCACCTCTTTTCGTGCGCAATTAACTCGCCACATTATTCATGGCGCCATGAACACCCCAGAAGGCCAAGCTGTGTTTGTTGATACCCCTGGGGTATTTAAGGATAAACACAGTAGTTTAACCGGAAAATTGACCCAAAAAATTCATGAGGCGCTTGAAGATATTGACGTTATTGTCTATGTTGTTGACCCGAGTAGAGAAATTGGCCAAGAAGAACGCGCCGTCTACGGGATGATTCGCCACATTGATAAACCAAAAATTTTAGTTATCAATAAATCAGATTTACACAAAGACGAACGCGCCCACCAAGAACAATACGAAGCCTGGGCTGATGATTTTGATGCGGTACTGCCACTCTCTGCGCTTAAAGCCGCACACATTCAACCACTGAAACAAAAAGTCATGGAATTATTACCAGAGGGAGAACCCATGTATGATGATGCCCAAATGACTAATATTGATAATTATTTTTGGTTGGGAGAAATTATCCGCGAAAAAGCATTTTCTGTATTAGATAAAGAAGTCCCCTATTCTCTTACGGTTGATGTGGATGAGGTGGAAGAAAAACCCGCAACCAAAGATAAACCTGCAACCGTGGTTGTTCGTGCACGCATTTTAACAGACCAAGAACGCTATAAAAAAATTATTATTGGTGCACGTGGAACAAAAATTAAAGAGATCGGCCAAATGGCTCGTCGCGAACTGGAACAATCATTAAACCAAAAAGTATTTTTAGAATTAGATGTCGCCGTTGATACCCATTGGGTAGAACGGTTATAAGACAATTCACAGGCGCTATATAATCTTCAATAAAAAAACCCCGATTCAATCGGGGTTTTTATTTAATCATTGGAAGGCGGCTCGGGGTCTCCAGTCCCAAGCCGCGATTGTTCACTTTCCTACACCCTGCCCTTCTTGCGCCCGCCGCGCTTCTCCCTCGGGGAGAATGATTTCTTCAGCTGGGGGCGGTGGAAGCAATTGTTTCGCTTCCTGCCCAAAAAGACAGGGCCGGTAATCAATCCAGCGGCTCGTTGCCGCATTGGTGATGCCCAGCTGTCCAAAGATGTGTTCTCCCAACTCGGGGAACGGAGCCTTCCAGCCAAACTGATGCAGGGTCAGCACCAACACATCGATGGGCACGAGCAGCACCAAGGTCTCAAGGACCTGGCTAAACTCCTGACCAAGGTTGCAGGTGGGGCTTCCTTCCTGAGGAATCCCCACCAAGCGATGATCTTCCTGCAACTCGATCTTCTGCGGATCGGGCAGACGCTTGACCCGCGCCAGGAGCAAATCAGCAAATTCAGCCGTTTGCTTCGTATGTACCACGCGTACCTGAGAAAACGCCTGGCTCTCCAACCACAGGCAGAGCGCATTGATACGCCGTACAATGGTGGGATGGACCATATTGCGAGCCTCAGGTTCGCACTTCAGATTTACATCAACAGGAACGATGATAATCATGGTTCTTACCTCTGTTTGAAAGTGGAAAAAGAGTATAGTTCTACTTTTTGTTTCTGTCAACGCTCATAGGTACATTACCCCATATGTTTCCTCTTTGCGAGTCTAGTCAACGAAGACAACTCAGCTAACGAAGAAAACCCCTCTTTACTCTTCTTCATAGAACAGATACAATTAAAAAAAGTCCTTATTATAGGACATTTCACAATATATACATGGTATGGTTGGGGGCTCGGCGCTGGTTCCCCCAAACCAACGCCAGAGCGACCTTTGCTCCTTAATATAAAAATGGCAATACCAGCTGGCTTACTCGCCGCTCGTAGGAAGGCGGAATCAGGAGAACTACTCCTTTCCCGCTTTTCAAAAGACTGCGAATCAAATTCTTCAGAAACCATCGTTGCTCTGGAACTTCCCAAAGAAACTCATATCCCGGGCGAAGCAGGCAGCTCACGGCTTCGACATGCGTGCCAGTAGGTATCCCAAGCCACCTGGTAAGACCAAATAATGGTCCTGGGTGAATAACCACCACGTTTTCGATACCACCATCTCCTGCAATGGTCTTACCGATCGCTTGCATCCGAGCGATAAAGGCAGCACCCGATTCAGGCACAGTAAAGATACGAACTTCAGCAATGACAGGCGTGTTCATGGAAATCTCCCCTTTTCCAGGTTTTCGGAAGCCGCCAGTATATAGACCTTTCCCCTTTTTGTCAACTCATTACCCCCCTATGCTTACTCTCTATAACTCCCTTACAAAGAAAAAAGAAACCTTTACCCCTATTACCCCAGGGAAAGTTGGGCTCTATACTTGTGGCCCAACCGTGTACCACTATGCGCATATTGGGAATTTACGCAGTTTTATTTTTGAAGATATCTTGCGTCGCGTGCTTCGTTATAATGGGTATGAAATAACCCATGTTATGAATATTACTGATGTAGGACATTTAACCGACGACGCAGATGAGGGCGAAGATAAAATGGAAAAAGGCGCTCGCCGCGAAGGGAAAAGTGCTTGGGATGTGGCTGCTTTTTATACGGAAGCATTCCTTAACGATATGGATGATTTGAATATTCTTGAACCCAATATCATGCCAAAGGCAACAGACCATATTCCTGAACAAATAGCAATTGTAGAAAGACTTTTGGAAAAAGGTCATGCCTATGAAACGACTGATGGGATTTATTTTGATACCACCACTATTAAAGATTATGGCAAGCTGGTGAATCTGCAAAAACAAGCATTACAGCCGGGTGCACGCGTGGATATGGGAGACAAAAAACATCCCCATGATTTTGCCTTATGGAAATTTAGTAAAGAGGGTGAACAACGCCAAATGGCATGGGACGCATTTTACCGCAAAGGGTTTCCTGGCTGGCATATAGAATGTTCTGCTATGAGTATGAAATATTTGGGCGATCATTTTGATATCCACTGTGGGGGCATTGATCATAAACCTGTACACCACACCAATGAAATTGCGCAAAGCGAGGCAGTGACTGGCAAAAAACCTTGGGTAAATTATTGGCTCCATAACGAATTTTTAAATACAGGCACTGGAGAAAAAATGGCAAAATCAGGAAATAATTTTATTACCCTTTCAACAATAAAAGAACGAGGGATAGAACCACTCGCCTATCGCTACTTTTTACTGCAATCACACTATCGCAAACAAATTACCTTTTCTTGGGAAGCCTTAGACGCAGCACAAACAGCACTTACTCGTTTACGCAAAGCGATAACAGATATTGCTGATCATGCACCCGGAGATCCGCAGCTGCGTGAAGAATTTACTCAGGTAATTAATGATGATTTAAACATGCCGGAAGCGGTTGCCTTGTTATGGCGGGCATTAAAAGACCAACGCATTGACATGACGATGGTCATTGAATTTGATAAAGTTTTTGGCTTACAATTACATACCCCAGCGCAAGAACAAACCATTATTCTTTCTGAAGAAGTAGAATCTTTATTAGCAGAACGCCAAGCAGCTCGGGACGCCAAAGATTGGCAAGAAAGTGACCGTTTACGCGACGCCATTGCAGAACTGGGTTATGCGGTTGAAGATACTGCTGATGGACAAAAAGTGAGTACTCTATAAAATAAAAAAGCACCAGTGCTCTTTGTGTATCTGGTGCTGTTAATCTCTTGTATGGGTGGAGGGGAGCTGCAGCAAGTGCGGCAGCCCCCCTCCCAGACGCGGTGGCCCTCGATGAGCAATTACATGTGATGATGCATGCGTTTCATGGGAAGCCTCCTTTCGGCTCGGGTTGAACGTCTGTGAAAAGACCATCCCCCTTCCGCTCGGCGAGCGGTGGGTGGTCTGGAAAAGACCCTACATCACAAGCGCCTTTTTGTCAAGGGAGGGATGTTAATGGACAGTCACCTATACCGTCGTCATGGCATAACGCTATGTCATTACCGTCCTCGCCCACCGTCATTGCGAGCGTAACGAAGTGAAGCGAAGCAATCTCTAATAGAGTGAATTACATCATAGGATGTATAACCCTCTATTAGAGATTGCTTCGGCGTTCCCTATGGTCACTCCTCGCAATGACGTACTAAGTTTTTACTCTGTAGCAATAAACGTAAACATATATAGATAATCACCCAAATATGAAAACCATTTCTTTTTCTCCTCAAGACGGATCAAGCCTCCGTATTGGCATTGTGGTTGCCAATTGGAATAGTGATATCACCAATAAACTCTTGCGGGGCTGTAAACAAGCGCTCAAACAAAACAAGGTAAAAGCAAAACATATCAGTATTATTGATGTACCCGGCGCATTTGAACTTCCTTTTGCCGCACGCACATTAATAGAAACAGAGTCTTTTGATGCGATTGTCGTGTTAGGCTGTTTGATTAAAGGAGAAACCCTGCATTTTGAGGTTATTGCACAAGCGGTAGCAAATGGCGTTATGGAACTCAATGTGGATGAAGACGTCCCGGTTATTTTTGGGGTATTAACCTGCCTTACAGAACAACAAGCAAAAAAACGCTCTCAGGGAAAAGAAAACCATGGTATACTTTGGGGACAAAGTGCCGTACACATGGCATTACTTAAAAGACAATCACTCTCTTAATCGTTATCGAAACAGTCCTCCCTGTTTCCCTTTGTATTACTCTATGAATATTACCCTAAAACGCCCCCTTGTTTTTTTTGATCTCGAAACAACCGGCGTGAACCCGTTTGAAGATAGAATTGTACAAATTGCTATTATTAAATTATTTCCAGATGGAACAGAAGAAGAACAACAATGGTTGATTAACCCAGGTATTCCTATTCCCAAAGAAGTAACCGCGATTCATGGCATTAGTGATGAGATGGTAAAAACCGCCCCACGACTGGGAGACATTGCACAAGAGTTAGTTCGTATTTTTGCTGATGCGGATATTGGTGGCTACAATGTAAAAAATTTTGACATTCCGCTATTACAACAAGAATTTCACCGCGTGGGTATTGTATTAGATACAGAGCAACTTGCAGTTATTGACCCGATGCAAATTTTTCGTATCAAAGAACCGCGTACCTTAGAAGCAGCCTACGAAAAATATTGTGGAAAAACGCATACCAACGCACATAACGCTATGGCTGATACCCGCGCCTCTCTGGAAGTGCTCTATGGACAACTTGCCGCCTACCCAGATCTCCCTAAAAATGTAGAAGAATTATATCTGGCCTGTTACCCAAAAGATCCCAATGCCTATGATGCAGAAGGGAAACTGCGCATGATTGATGGAAAGTTGGTCATTAATTTTGGAAAAAACAAAGGAAAAACCTTACAAGAATTGGCATTAAATGATCCAGGATACTTAGAATGGATTCTTGCTGGCAGTTTTTCAGATAAAATAAAATCTGCGGTACGGCAGATTTTGGGCTATCGAGAGTAATAAAAATTTATTGAGTACAAAACAATGCATGTTCATGGCCTTGCATAGGCTGTTTTACAGATGAAAAAACGAAAACATTACTGCTGCTTCATGATACGCTCCACAGTTTCTACCATCACCTGCGTCATATGGTCAATTTCAATATTCACCCTATCCCCCACTTGTTTATGAGCAAAACTCGTGCGTGCAATGGTTTCGGGAATAAAATATACCTGAAACGTACCCGCGGTATTATTGGCATAGCTCACGGTTAAACTCACGCCGTTTACGGCAATAAACCCTTTTTCCACAATATATTTCATCCATTCCACAGGAACATGAAAGGTCATAATAACGGTTTTTCCTTCATCGCGTTTTTCAGAAATGGTCGCTGTACCATACACATGACCTGCCATCTGGTGGCCACCTATTTCATCACCCATTTTTAATGAGCGTTCAATATTTACTTTTTGACCAATAGTCAATTCGCCTAAGGTAGTTTTGCGTAGGGTCTCTATCATCACATCCATAAACACGATTTCTTTCTCTATCGCGGCGACCGTTAAACACACACCATCAACAGACACACTTGCACCAAGTATAAGCCCCTGCAATGCTGCTGCAGAAAATTGAATACCAATACGCCGAAGCTGATCTTGTTCGTCTATAGATACCACTGGCTGAGTTGTCTGAATAATACCGCTATACATAGTCGTCATGCATTAGGTTTGATAAATACGTCCCTCACAGCTCTTATATTTTCAGCAATTTTATGACGTAGTTCTTCTTCTGTTTTTAAATCATACAAGTCATCTATCCATTCAATCGGTTCTACTCGCAATTCGTCGCCATACAGCTCTTTTTCTACATCAAGTAAATGCACTTCTACCTTTTGGCGACGCATATCAATAACCAATGCAGCCTCATGCTTAGTGTTGGTATGCCAGGCATAAGCAGCATAAACCCCTTGGACACAACCGGTCTCCAGGGGAGCTATATTCAAATTTGCTGTTCTATATCCTAATTGTCTCCCATAGTGATCACCATGGATAACCGTTCCTGAAAACATAGCCTGTTTTTCTTATTCCACGCGTGATACAGCGCTCTGTTGGGTAATAGAACCAAGAAGTATTTCTGTTGCTTTTTCTAATCCAATATCCCGAATTCCTTGTTCCAGACTAAGATCTTCAATAAATAATTCTTCCATAACAATGTCTGGTGTTAATCCTTCTCCATCAATACGACGGTTATCTGGCGTTAACCATTTCGCAATAGTTAATTTTAAGGCAGAACCATCAGGTAACACATCAAATGTTTGTACAGAGCCTTTCCCAAAGGTTTGCATACCAATAATCGTTGCCTTATCGTGATCTTGTAGTGCACCAGCAACAATTTCAGCACCAGAAGCAGTGCCCCCATCAACCAACACCACTGTTGGCATATTTGCTAAGCGATGCATGCCTCGCGTTGGATATGTTTTTTCTTCTCCATCTTTAAAAATTTCTTTTACCACCGTTCCCTCTGAAATCCATTCACTCGCAACCAATATAGAACTATGCAAATATCCTCCTGGATTACTGCGTAAATCCAAAATAATTCCTCGCGGATTTTTTTCAAGCAGTTCATCAAGTACATCAAAAAAATCAAGATGCGTTTCTTCATTAAAATAACTAATACGCACATAGGCCAATCCTTTTTCTTTTTCTTCCCACACCACAGACGGCACATCAATGGTACCGCGAACAATAGCAATGTCGCGAACCGCTGTTTCTTTTCCACGAATCACCGAGAGGGTAACCGTAGTTCCTCCTGGTCCACGAATATGTTGCACGGCTTCGTCCACTGACAAGCCAATGGTAGAGGTGGCATCAATAGCAATAATAATATCACCGGCTTGTAGTCCTGCTTGTTCTGCAGGAGAAGACGGGAGTGGTGCAATAACCACTAATTGATCCTCTCTAATACCAATTTCTGCCCCAATACCTTCAAACGTACCTGTTAAGTCAGCCGTAAATGCTTCGGCATCTTTTGGAGGAAAGTAAATAGAATGTGGATCCTGTAAGCCCGCAACCATGCCTTGTATTGCGCCGTAAAACAAATCTACTTCGTTTACTGGCTGAGTCACATATTTATCTTTTACTAAATTCCATACATTCCAAAATTGCGTAAAACTCACTTCGTCCGAGCGACTTTTTTGATATAAATCAATTACTTTATCTATTTGCACGACTTCTTCTGAATTGGTGATTTGTTTGTATACATACCCACCATGACCAACAAAAACACCAACGCCAAACACAAGAAGAAAAGCAACAATCATTGCAACAACACGAAATCGAGATGGTGATACGGTAGGCTCCATAGAGAAAAATTATTAGGATGTTACTTCTTCAATATCTACCCCAACAGCACGCAGTGTCTCTACAATGTGCTCATAGCCTCGCTCAATCATATAACAGTTTCTCAAGAGTGACTCACCTTTAGCCGCAATCATACCAATTAATACCACCATAGCAGGACGTAGCCCTTCCGGACACATAAGTTCATTTCCTTGAAGTTCTGTTTTTCCTTCTACAAACACCCGATGTGGGTCAACCAAAAATATTTTTGCACCTAACTTTTGCAATTCTATATAATAAATTGCCCGATTTTCATACACCCAATCATGTACCAAGGTGCGACCTTTTGCTTGGGTTAATATGGGGACAAATAATGGAAGATTATCAATATTCAATCCAGGAAATGGTCGTCCATAAATTTTATCAGGTAACGCAGTTAACTCCGAAGGAATAATGGTAATATTCACCATACGAAAATGTCCTTCTGCCCCTGTGGTTACTTTTGAAAGCGTAAAGCGTTGTCCCATGACGCGTAATTTTTCTAATTCTAATTCCAAAAAATCCAATGGACAATCGTTAATCGTTAAGGGAGAGGCGGTAGTAACTGCCAAAGAAATCCAGGTCATCGCAACAATCGGATCTTTCATGATATGAAAACTGACTGCCTTTAATTTTTTCACACCGGTAATGGTAAGCGTAGTTGTACCAATGCCCTCAATCTTTGCTCCTGCTTTTACTAAAAAGTGACACAGGTCTTGAATTTGATAATTAGATGACGCAAAACGAATCACACTTTTTCCTGGCGCATATACGGCTGCCATAATTGCATTTTCCGTAGGGGTGTCTCCTGATTCATACATGACAAAATCAGCCGCTTTGAGCGGTTTATTTTTTACTTCATAATACAAATTTTTTGAGACAACAGAAACACCAAAATGCTGCAAAGCATACAGATGCGGACGAACCGTTCTTTCTCCTAATTTGCAGCCACCAGACTTATAGAGTTTATATGACGGTACTTGCCCAGCAAGCGCCCCAAGCAACATAAGCGATGCGCGCGTACGACGACAAGCTTGTTTGTTTATGGTATTGAGCGTTAGCGCAGCACGGCTATCAATAACAAGTGTTGTGTCATCTTGCCAATGAGAACGCACGCCAATACTATCGAGCAATTCTAAAATACGATCAACTTCTTGAATACGAGGCATGTCATACAACGTAACCGTATTACGTACCAATACTGACGCACATAATATCGCTACTGCTGAATTTTTTGCTGAACTAACAGAAATACTCCCTTGTAATGGTTTTCCGCCACGAATACGATAATGAGTCATACAATAATTGCAAAATCAATAAAAAGCCGTTATTATTGTATCGAACAATCATCATAAACGCAACTTGTGCATAATCCATACCCCTATCCAATTTCTCGTCGATTTCGACTCATTATTATGGGTCTGTTAGTGTGCGCATTTCTTATTATTGCACCACTTATTATTCTTTATACTGCCGGGTATCGTTATGATATCTCTACGCGTCAATTTATGACAACGGGGGTATTAAGTATTGATGTTGAAACAGAAGATGTGCGTGTCGTCGTGAATGATATTGTCTTATCTGAAAAACCACCTATCCGTCTTCCGAATCTTGCTCCTGGATTATATAGAGTTGATATATCGAGCCCTGGATTTCATACCTGGAATAACACCGTGCAAATACAAAGCAACCAAACCACCTATATTCAAGATATCAGTCTATTAAAAAATCGTATCCCTGTTGGCATATTATATAGCAACGAATCAACCACCCTTGAACAACTTTCACCCAATGGGACATTTCTGTATTACAGCAAACAATATCCAACTTCTACTCGCCATGCGATTGTTGATTTAAAAACAACACAAAATACCACCCTTTTTACTCTGGCTCCAGAAACAACAGTAGAGGCAATGTGGTCGCCTTTCCATGCAGTATTATTTTTTTCTTCTCGTAATAGCAGCACCTCAGAGCTTGCGGTTGTTGATGCAAATAGGCCGACATCCTTTGCAACATATCGTGATGTTCAATTGTCAGAACTTCAATGGGACGTCGCTAGCCCAGGATTATATGGAAAAGTAGGAGAATGGATAGAACGATTCACGCCAACAGAACAAGAATTACTTCATAAACCCAGTTCATCATTGTGGTGGGTATCTGATGCAAAAACAGTCTTTCGGTATTCAACCAGCACACAACAGCTTTCAGAAGGAAATAACGTCGTCTTTTTACCGTTTCCCATTACCACAATACTTGATGTGGAAAAACACATGATATTAGCAGCACAAACCACAGATGCAACAATTCATTTGTTTCACCGCAATGGTAATACCATTACTGACACAGAACAAATTATTGCTGATCATTGGTTTTTTGATACCCATACAAACAGTTGGTACCTCTGGTCACAATGGGAAGTATGGAAAATATCTCGCACAAGCGCGAAAGTAGAATTACTTCACCGTTCATCAAAACCGCTTCGCGCAGTATATCCTTTGTCAACAAATGGTTCTATCTTATTTGTCACCGATACTACCTTGCTTGTATTTGATGAATTATATTATTCTCACAAGGAATTATTTACCGCAGAAGAGATTCGTGATGTTGCCGTAAATAAAGAAAGAAAAAAAATATATATTATCGGAAACATTAGTGGTCAAGAAGGGTTATTTGAACTGGATTATTAATATTAATTACTATGACAGAACATCGTCGTCATCAATTTAACGTAGATCCTAAACAAGTAGAGGATTATTTACAAAGTACATTTGAGCGACCAAAAATTTCTTGTCCAAAATGTGGTTCAACAAAAGCGTATACACGTCCCGGTCGCATTATTTGTCACAGTAGTGTGTGTAGCGAAATTACCCACACAGAAACTGATGCAGTACCACAAAAATAAAAATGGGTTCGAAAGAATCCCATTTTTTTATATTCTTTATTTTTCAGATAATTACACCACAATACTCACTAATTTTTTAGGAATATAGATCAGTTTTTTAATCTCTTTCCCCTCAATCCACTTCATTACATTTGTTTCTGCACAAGCCAAGGTGGTAATCTCTCCTTCTAAAGCCGTGGCACTCACAACGATCGTTCCTCGTAATTTTCCGTTTACTTGCACAGCAAGCGTCATGGTATCTTGCAGCATTTTTGTTTCATTCGCTACTGGCCATGGTTGTGTATCCAGCATCACATCGTTATTGATAGTGGTATCTGCTTGTTGCAGAAGACTAAATAGTTCTGAAGCCATATGTGGGGCAAACGGAGAAAGCATTTTTATCAATCCAAGCGCCATCTCACTATTTAGATACATTTCTCCCTTCTTTTTTGCAGCCAACACACTGTTTACTAATTTCATGAGTTCAGAAATAGCGGTATTAAACCCAAGCGTTTCTATGTGGTGCGTAACATGTTTAATTGTTTGGTGATAGGTTGTTTCTAGCTCTTTGTTTGTACGGTCTTTATATAGCTCAACATGAGGTAAAAATTCCATGTACAACTGCCAGGTTTTTTCTAAAAAGCGACGAACACCCACAACGCCACCAGTACTCCACGGCTTTGCTTCTTCAAGCGGTCCCATAAACATTTCATACATGCGGCAAGTATCGGCGCCATATTCATTTACAATGTCTGTTGGGTTAATCACATTGCCCCAGCGTTTACTCATTTTTCTATTATCTTCACCTAAAATCAATCCTTGGTGTCGGTGCACCGTAAAGGGTTCATCAAAATCAATGTATCCAGCATCATGCAACACTTTGGTAAAAAAGCGTGCATATAACAAATGCCCGTTGACATGTTCTGCGCCACCCAAATAAAAATCCACCGGCATCCAGTTTTTTAACGCGTCAGGAGACGCAAAGGCAGCATCATTTTTTGGATCTAAGTAGCGATAATAATACCAACTACTACACATAAAGGTATCAAGTGTATCTGGCTCACGTTTCCAACCCTTACCATAGCGTTCTTCTACACCAGCATTAAATAATTCAGAATAGCGCAATGGTGATTCTCCTGTTGGTTTAAAATCCACATCATCTGGTAATATCACGGGTAAATCTTGTTCTGGTACAGGATGAAGGTTTCCTTGTTCATCATAGAGCATAGGAATTGGGGCACCCCAAAATCGCTGGCGAGACACAGACCAGTCACGAAGTTTATATTGTATTTTTCTTTTGCCTATCCCCTTTTCTTCGAGATATTGAATAATCTTTTCTTTTGCTTGTTTGGTAGACAGTCCATTCAACAAATCAGACTCAATCGCAATCCCCTCTTCTGTTATTGCTTGTTGTCCTTGTGCGTACCATTTCCAAATTTGTTTGTGATGATCCAAACTAATATAGGCAAGCACTTCATCTCTTTTTTTCCAAATAATATCATGAGCGCTCTTATCTTCTTCATGCAATTCCTTTGTTTCATGATGGGATACATCAACAACATACACGTGTTCAAAATCATAACAATTAATTCCTTTGCGTGGTTTGTACCCATGACCAAAAAATTGAGGAATAATAATCTCTTTTTTAATAATAACGTCATGATAGCCTGTTTCTTCTTGCACTTCACGCAGTATTGCTTGTTCTGCTGTTTCTCCTTCTTCAATTCCCCCACCAACAAAACCACCAATACCACCTGGCCATTGCAATAATAAATATTCATCTTTTTGTGCATCACGAACAATAGCAGATACCACATATTTTCGTGTGGTTTCTTTATCTGCCTGTGGCGCACATACCCCCGTTAATTCGACATAGGGCGCAACAACTTGTTTTATTGCTAAACCAAATTGTTTCGCAAATGCAAAATCCCGTTCGTCATGCGCAGGAACCGCCATAATCGCGCCGGTGCCATAACTGGCAAGGACATAATCAGCAATCCAGATAGAAATTTCTTCCCCGTTTACTGGGTTGATCGCTTTAATCCCCTGTAATTCAACACCAGTTTTTTCTTGATCAACCTGTCTATCAAGTTCAGTCTTTTCTGCTGTCTTAGCAATATACGCCTCAACCTCGTTCCAATTACTAATTGAGTCTTTTATTTTTTGGATGAGTGCATGTTCTGGTGCTAACACAAGATACGTTGCGCCAAAAATAGTATCTGGCCTGGTGGTAAATACGGTTACTTGTTCATCGCTTATTGTTAATTCAAAGGTAATTTCTGCCCCTTCACTTTTTCCTATCCAATCCCGTTGGCGTTTTTTTGTTTCTTCTGGCCAATCGATTCTGTCTAATCCTTCTAATAATTGTTCTGCGTAGTCCGTAATTTTTACGTACCATTGCTCCATGTCTTTTTGTAACACCAGGGTATCACAACGTTCACAGGTACCCGCATTGGTAACTTGTTCGTTTGCTAATACGGTTTTACAACTATCACACCAATTGACTGCTTGTTTTTTTCTATACGCAAGCCCACGTTTATACATGAGCAAAAAGAACCACTGGGTCCATTGATAATAATCAGGATTATGACTGCCTACTTCTCGTTCCCAATCAACAGAAATGCCTAATGATTTAATTTGCTGACGAAAATTATCAATTGCATCATTGGTACTTTTGCGTGGATGAACATTGGTTTTAATCGCATAATTTTCTGCCGGTAAGCCAAACGCATCCCAACCCAATACTTGCAACACATCTTTTCCTTTCATGCGTTGATAGCGGGCATAGATATCGCAGGCAGCATACACCTCTGCATGACCAACATGAAGCCCACTTCCAGAGGGATACGGCAGCTGTGGAAGGATATACATCTTTTTTTCTTTTGTCGTGTGTGATGGAGTTGTATAGATACCCGTCTCTTCCCAAATTTTTTGCCATTTGAGTTCTATACTTTTTGGATCGTAACTATTCATATATCAAAAAAAGACCTAATAAATACCCCCTTATAGTAACGGACAGAGGGTAAAAATGCAATCTTTAACACTGTCATCCTATCATATTGACAAATCCCTCATTTTCCTCTATGCTATGGGCGCTTCAAAACAACTATGGGGAGGAACAACGAAGCCATGATTGAACAAACCATCGCCTGGGAATATCTTCTGGGAATCTGCGTACTTATCCTCGTCGCATTCCTCATTTCTCGCTGGCGTAAGGAAAAGCGGGCAGGAATGGCCATAGGACGACGACGGGCACGAGACATCTTGTTCCCGTAACATACCATCACAAAGGGGGGGAAACCATGCTGCAGCACGAGGGCACTCAACTGCAGCCTCCCTCAACAACAAAAAACCCTGTACCGTTCTGGTGCAGGGTTTTATTTTATCTCTCAGCATTATGGAAGTGGTGACATTTTTGCAGCGACCCGTGCGATAGCCGCAATAAAGGCTGCCGTTCTCATGTTTGTCTGGTATTGTTCTTTTTTTGCCCAAATATCTGAAAAGGCATCGACCATAATTTTTTCTAATTTTTCTAACACAACGGCTTCTGTCCAATGCGTGCCTGCCACATTTTGTTCCCATTCAAAATAACTCACCGTTACTCCGCCCGCATTCGCCAATACATCAGGAACCACAATCACGCCTTTTTCTTGCAAGATATCATCTGCTTGTGGGGTGGTTGGCCCATTGGCTAATTCTACAATTGCTTTTGCTCGTACCCGTGGGGCATTCTCTTCTGTAATCACATTTTCAAGGGCTGCAGGAACAAGAATATCAACATCAAGTTCAAGTAAGGCGTCATTAGACAAGGCTTCTGATCCACTAAATCCAATCACTGAGCCTGTTGCTTCTTTATGTGCTTCCAGCAACGCTACATCAAGTCCTTCGCGATTGATTACCCCACCACGAGAATCGGTCGCGGCAATAATCTTATAACCTTCATTTGCTAAAATTTTTGCCATAAAACTTCCCGCATTACCAAAGCCTTGAACCGCAACGGTTGTTTGGTTGGGCGTAAGCCCCATTTTTTTTGCGAGTTCCTTGGTCACATACACACCGCCCTGCGCAGTAGAATAACTGCGTGCTTCGGATCCGCCGTCTTCAATTGCTTTTCCTGTAATCACCCCAGGGTCAGGTTTTCCTAACAATTTTTCATACTCATCTCGCATCCATCCCATAATTTGAGGGGTCGTGTAAACATCTGGAGCGGGAACATCTTTATCAGAGCCAATCTCACGCCAAATACCACGCACGTACGCACGAGATAGGCGCTCTATTTCTCCAAGGGATAACTCTTTTGGATTCACAATCACCCCACCTTTTCCTCCACCCAGGGGAATATTTACTGCCGCACATTTTACCATCATCCAAAAAGAGAGTGCTTTTACTTCGTCAATGGTGACTCCGGGATGGTAGCGAATGCCGCCTTTATATACACCCAAGGTATTATTATATTGACTGCGGTAGCCCGTAAATACCCGTGTTTCTCCGCTGTCCATGCGTATGGGGACAGCTACCGTGAGTACCCGATCCGGGTGTTTCAAGCGTTCGTGAACATCCGTTGGTAACTGCAACATACTTGCGGCACGATCAAGCTGCGTCATGGCATTCAAAAATGGATTATTTTGCATAAAAAAAGATTAATACTAGTCTTTCAAGCGTACTGTGGAATATACAGAAGGTCAATAGTGGATATCTTTATATATTATCCCACTACAGCATACAGGCAAAGAAAGCAGTCGCAGCGGAGGGTGCATCTGGCACCCGAAGCGAGTTGCTTTCGTGCTTGTATGCTGAGAACGGATAGTGAGACATATCTTTACTTATATACCGTAACAATGTGTCTCGTTATTTCATGCGAGTTACCCGCAGGCGTCGATACACAAACACGCCAAGAATTCCCAACACAATCCAAAATGGAATATAAATCACCAACCAAATGACGGCATTAGCAATACCAATTCCTACTCCACGCAAACTGCGAAGAGCATCTTTTACTACAGCCAGGGGTTTCCATTGATCTTGGTCAGTTACGACAGGTAATGATTCAGGGTTTGTTGACAAATGAATAGTAACAGTAGAGAGCGCTGCACTTTTTTCTAAATAATTTATTCGTCCTTGCATGCGTTCAATTTGAGAACGAACCGCAGACAATTCTCGTTGGACCGCCAAAATATCGTCAATACGGGTTGCTTGTTTCATGATACTTAAAAATTGTTGTTCTGTACTTCGTAAATTCCCAATTTGTGCTTCGATATCCACAAATTCTTCGGTCACATCTTGCCCAGTAATTTGTTTACTTTCAACAGTCCCAAGTACCGTAACATCACTCACCATGCTATCAAAATTTGCCACAGGTATTTTTACGGTCACGTCTGCTCGAGGATATTGACCATATTTATATACGTTACTACTTACCACAAATCCCCCTAAGGCGGCTGTTTGTTGATGTACCTGGGCGACACCTAAGGGAACATCTTCTACAACCAACGAAAGGTCTGCGTTTTTAATAATCAAGCGATCTTCTTCAAGCGTCGTATTATTACTTGCCGTTGTCGGAGGCTCTGGCATATAGCTTTCTGATGGAGCGGCTTGTCTTGCCATTCCCAATGCAAATGATTCTTCAACCATCATTGCATCCTGACCGCCATACACATCACCATCGCTCATCGTTGCTGATGATTCCAATAATGATCGGCGCAAGATAAATACAAACACAACAATACTTGCAAGCACAAGCAATGCAGCAACAACGAGGGCAACAATTTTTTTAGACATAGTCATATATAATATAATTAAGATACAAATAGTACATCATAAAAAACACACTCGCGCCAGTGCTATACGCTATAAAAAAATCCCGAAAGGATCGGGATTTTATACAGGATTATGCTTGAATTGTTTTTTCAATAAAGGCTTGTAATTGTTCTTTTGGCATACCACCAGCAACTTGAGCAATCATCACTCCCCCTTTAAATATCATAAAGGTGGGGATGCTTAAAATGTTATAGGTGCCAGCAATCATAGAATTTTCATCCACATTTACTTTTCCTATTTTTATTTGCGCAGGATTCATACTTGCGGCTAATTCTTCTACAATAGGTCCCATAGTTTGACAAGGACCACACCAAGGTGCCCAAAAATCAACAAATACCGGTACCGGTGATTGAAGTACTTCTTGTTCGAAATTTTGTTCAGTAAGTGTAATTGCTAATGACATACGGTTCTATTTATTTTGAGTTAATGATCGTACTCGTTTTTCTTCTGAATATGATTCAATAATATCGCCTTCTTCTACTTTTATTTTTCCTTCAAAACGAATTCCCCCTTCAGTGCCTTGTGGAATATTTTTTACCTCTTGTTGTCCAGCTTGACAGGTAACGATTTTTCCAACCCCAATGGTTTCTCCATCACGCAGCACTCGGGCTAAGCTCTCTTTCATAATTTTTCCTTCTGTGGCAACCCCACCCACAATCATCCATTGTCGGTCTGTGCGGAAAATGCCTTTTACCGTCATACGACCATGTTCTGTGACAATAATTTCATGTTCAAGTAACCCTTCTACTTGTTTGCTTACCCAGTCAATCAAATCATAAATAATGGTAAAGCGTTGAAAGCTCATGTTTTTTTCACGCATAATACTTTCTGCACTCACCGATGGTTTTACATTAAACGCAACCAGCACACCATTTCCCGCTTCTGCTTTATTCACATCATCTTCGGTAATGTTGCCTAATCCTTTTCCAATAATTTTTACGCCTACTTCTGGATGTTGAATTTTTTCAAGAGATCCAATAATCGCTTCAAGAGATCCTAACACGTCAGCTCGCAATACCACGTTCAGTGTTTTTACTTTTTGACTATCATCATTTGAAAGACTCTCCGCACGTTGGTAACGTTGTTCTGCACCGGTTTGTTCTGATTTCTTTTGTTTTACATCAATTTTTACCGCATCTTCAGCATGACGAAGATCTAAGACATCTCCTACTTGCGGCGCGACTTTAAACCCAATAATTTGGGCAGGTACAGACGGCCCTGCCGCTTGAATATCTTTTCCTAAATAATTACGCATGGCTTTTATTTTTCCGTATAATTCATTATGTACTACCAATGGCTGCCCTTTACGTAATGTTCCTGCTTGAACAAGAACCGTTGCTACTGGCCCAGCATATTTATCTACATGGGATTCAATAATGGTTCCCACCGCAGGCATATGTGGATTTGCCTGAATTTCTGATTCATTGACGTCTGCAACCAATAATAACACATCGAGTAATTTATCAATATGCAATCCTTTCTTTGCAGAAATTTCAACCACTGGCGTGTCTCCTCCCCACGCTTCAGAAATAATATTGCGTTGAGACAACTCGGTTAACACACGTTGAATATCTGCACCTTCTTTATCAATTTTATTAATCGCAACCACCACAGGCAATTTTGCCGCACGAATAATTTGAATAACTTCTTCTGTTTGTGGTTTTACCCCATCATCAGCGGCAACCACCAAAATGGCAATATCTGCGACTTTTGCCCCACGAGAACGCATAACCGTAAAGGCTTCGTGTCCTGGGGTGTCGATAAACGTAATTGCACGTTCTTCTTTTGTTTTTGGATCTTTCCAAATTGTTTGATAGGCACCAATATGTTGGGTAATACCACCTTGCTCGGTAGAAAGAATACTTGCGCCACGGACACTATCCAAAAGAGAGGTTTTTCCATGATCAACATGTCCCATAACAACAACAACAACCGGGGCACGTTTTTCATGACCAACACTATCTTTGAGGGCTTCTTCAATCACCATACTTTGGGCGACCTCTTGTTCGATATTTGGTTTATCTTCTTGTTTTTTTGTTACAGAAAAACCAAGCTCTTCTGCTAAAACTCCGGCAGTGTCAAAATCAATATCTTGGTTTTGATTTGCTAAAATCCCATTTTTCATGAGTTCCATAATTACCTGCCCTACCGGCAATTGTAAGGCTTCTGCAAAATCTCGGACAGAAATAATTGCAGGTAATTCTACAGATAACCCACTTTCTTGGCGGAGTGCTCGTTCTTTACTTTTTTTCTCTTCTAATTCTTGTTGACGTTTTTTTTCTAAATCACGCTTAATTTTAGGCCACATCCGCATGATTTGATCGGCTACTTTATTATCGATTTTAATGGCTTTTGCCCCAATATCAAAACCATACGCCGGTAAAATTTGGAGTAATTCTTTAGGGTGAATGCGCAGGCGTCGTGCCAGTTCTGTGACGTTCATGGTGAGTTGAGGTTACTTAGTTATATACGGTGACGAAGTGTTCTTAGTCAGCGTAGACAACTGAGTATCCGTAAAGAGTATATAAGAAAAGAGGGCAAAAGTCAATTATCTCTGCAAAATAAGCCTTATTTTTGCTGAGAGCCATTATTCCTTGACAAAAAATAGAAAAGATAGTATAAGAAGGCGCTTGCTCTCCATGCATGAAAGGATATTGCCCCATGGCAACACCGACAAAGCAGATCGATCGACCGGCAACACACACAACCCCCCCCGGTACCGAACAGCTGACGAGGTGGATGGACACGCCCACGCGTGTCCCCACCCAACCGCCAGAACAAGTACCCCCTCCACCACCCTACGTCAAGCCGGGAGCCAAACGTCCCGGAGGCTGACGAGAGGGCTCTACGAGCGCAGTTTTGCAGGTGGAACAAACAACCGTTCCACTCCTGAGCAAGCAACAAAAAACCACCCGCACGACTGCCTTTGTTTCTATGTAATATAGAGATAGAGGCAGGAGGCGCGGGTGGTTTTTGTTTATAAAAAATTATTTGCCAAATTTTACGTTATATAATTCAACTGATTTTGCAAACGCTGCTTTTGCTGCGGCGGCATCTTGGGCAGGTTCAATCGTTACCACTTTATTTTGTAGCTTTTTGTAGTGTTCAAAAAAGTGGGTAATTTCTTTTAATGTATGTGGATTAATATCAGCTAAATCCCGCACATTCTCCCAACGAGGATCGTCCACAGGAACGGCAATAATTTTTGCATCAGAATCTCCCCCATCCACCATAGGCATCACCGCAACTGGACGGACCTTTACTAAAATACCTGGGAGTAATGGTACGGTTGTTAATACCATAACATCTAAGGCATCCCCATCTTCCCATAAGGTTTGTGGCACAAAACCATAGTCAAATGGATACACTTGCGCAGTATGAGATACGCGATCAAGGGCAATAAGCCCAGTTTCTTTATCAATTTCGTATTTGTTTAAGGATCCTTTTGGAATCTCAATAATACAATTAATTTCGTCTGGAGCGTTTTTTCCACGTGGAACGTCGTGCCAAAGATTCATAGCAATTACAGTAAAAAATTAACATAGTGTATGCAGAGATCATACTAAATGCTCAAAAAAAAATCAAGATAATTGACAAGGAGGCATAAGCATGCCATGCTATTGTGCTATCTATTTTCAACAGGTAGCACCAAAACCATCCGCCTGAGAAAGGCAAGGAGGAGCAGATGATCAAGAAAGTGATTGAGGGAGTCAACCTCCTGCGGGCGTTCTCCGCTTTTCTTATTGCGGGAGCGATTGCAGGAATGTTGCTCGCGAACAGCAACCAGAGCCTGTATCAGGACATCCTCCATTGGATGCCTGTGGAAGGCCTGCAGGTGCTCGGTCACGAGTTCACCCTGCACTTTCTGGTGAACGAGCTCTTCATGGCACTGTTCTTTGGCATCGCAGCCAAGGAAATCACGGAGAGCTTTCTCCCCAACGGGAGCCTGAGCTCGCCTCGGAAAGCCATGAATCCCCTGATCGCCACGATCGGCGGGGTCCTTGGCCCTATTACGGTATTTTTTTGCCTCACGGCACTGGTATGCCACTTTGCGCTAATTCCCGGCGCAGACTGGGACATGCTCAGCCATGCCTGGGGGGTACCAACCGCCACAGACATTGCCCTGGCCTGGCTCTTTGCCGCCTTGGTGTTTGGCAAAGAACATCCGGCGGTGAAGTTTCTGTTGCTCCTGGCCGTGGTGGATGATGGCATTGGTCTTGCGATCATCGCCATCTTCTACGGAAATCCCTTGAATCCTGCACAACCGGAGTGGCTCTTGCTCGTTACCCTTGCCATGCTCGTTGCTTTTGGGCTGCGACTGGCAAAGGTACAGAGCTGGGTCCCGTATGTGCTGGTTTCTGGAACCATTTCCTGGATCGGGCTCACCAAGGCCCACCTGCATCCGGCGCTTGCGCTGGTGTTTGTGGTGCCCTTTATGCCTGGTCCTAAGAGTGATAAAGGACTGTTCCTCGAAGAAGGCGGCACCCCCTCCCATGAACCAAAGAGCACCCTGCAGGTGTTTGAACATCGCTTCAAAGCGATCGTCGACATCGGGCTGTTTGCCTTTGCCTTTGCCAACGCAGGGGTGGAGGTCAAGAGCATCGGCCCCATGACCTGGGTGGTGTTCTTTTCTCTCTTGATCGGCAAAACCGGGGGCATCTACCTCTTCAGCCGCATCGCAAGCCGGATGGGATTCCCCTTGCCCGAAGGGATGACGCGACGACACCTGTTTTTGACGGGTGTTATCGCTGCCATCGGCTTTACCGTGGCCCTGTTTGTGGCAGGGGTCGCGTTCCCTGATGTCACCTTGCAGGGCCAGGGAAAGATGGGCGCCGTGTTCAGCGGCGCCATCGGCTTTCTCGCCTTGGTGCTCGGACAGCTGCTGCGTGTTCAACGCATCACCAGCAAGCCTCCTCCCAAAAAGCACTAATCGGAGGGACTATCAAAAAGCACGCGCCCGCGTGCTTCGTCCCTCCGATCCAATTCCACTTCTCATTAAAAAAATTGCAAATAATAATTAGGGCTGCTTCCCTATTTTTTTTTCGCGACAATTACATAGCCCTGACTCTGTACCCATCGCCCAATTGTTATCATTTCTATAAGTGAATATAATTCAGCTAAAGCAGTAGAAAAAGGATGCGTCTTTTTCTTTAGCCAATATAATGCAGCGTTGATCTTTCGTAACATAAAAAATCTTTTTTGTTGTTGCAAAGCAGGATACAGTTCATCCGGGTGCACAAAAAATTTTGCCCACACCGTGCTGTACATCTTTTCAATAGTAAATCCTACCTGTTCAATACGCTGTCTAATTTCATCCTTACTCAATAAGGAAATATGAAATTCAGCATGGGGATCAGTATTCACTCCCCTCTTCAATAAATAATTCCGTATCCACGCATGTTTCCCAAGTTTTGATTCACTAAACATCGCCAATAGGCCACCTGGTTTACTGACACGAGCAAGTTCCTCAAGCCAGCTCTCAACATCCTGCACATGGCCCAAGACATCAGAAGTATAGACCACATCAAAATATCCTGATTCAACAGGAATATGAACACCATCATAATGAACCACTTGTGCGTCAACCTGTTCTTGGACAAATCGTTGATTCGCCATATCTACTTGTATCCGCACCACTTCTACCCCAGAAACCTCTACCCTATCTCCCCATAATCGTTTCATATCAATCATTGCAGCTCCTGTACCACAACCCACATCCAATATACGGATTCGTTGTTGTTTTTTGAGTTGCTTGTGTATTTCTCTAAACAACACAAAGCGCTTTGGATAAAAAAGTAATGTTATCCGGTCAGCTATTGTTACGTTGGGAGATACAAATATTGGCAAGGCATCCCAAATTTCCGACCCTTGATCGTTCACAATTCCCCAGCCTTTCGTTGTGTTTGCAGGTTTTGACATAATAGCTCTAGTATAGCATACTCAGTTTTCTGAGTGAGTTCAGTTAACTCAGACAACCCCCTAAACTAAGAAAACTCAGTATGACCGGCTTTCTTTTAATCGACAAACCAGCAGACTGGACCAGTCACGATGCCGTGGCCTATCTTCGCCGTACGATACGGCAAGCACTTGGCATAAAAAAAATTAAAATTGGCCATGCAGGCACATTAGATCCTTTTGCCACAGGCTTACTTATTATTGGCGTTGGAAAAGAAGCAACAAAACAACTCTCGCACTATCAACGCTTACCCAAGGTATATGAAGCAACAATAACGCTTGGCGCTACCAGTGATACGCAAGATGGCACAGGCATAATTAACGAGACAGTCCCTCAACCAACACCACCAACCAAAGAACAAATAGAACAAACACTCGTATCCTTTTTAGGAGAACAAGAGCAACTCCCTCCCATGTACAGTGCAAAAAAAATACAAGGAAAAAAATTATATGAGCTTGCAAGAACTGGACAAGAAATAGAACGAAAACCCCATCACATAACGATCTATCGTCTTGAACGTATTGCCTACCAGTGGCCAGAGCTTTCGTTTCGTGCAGAAGTATCCTCTGGCACATATATCCGCACCCTTGCGCATGATATTGGTGCCACACTCGGTGTTGGTGCCTATTGCAAAACACTCCGCCGTACCAGTACAGGACCATATAGGGTGCAAGATGCCATTGCTCCAACAGACATTACTCAAGAAAATTGGCAAGAGCGACTTATTCCCGGGATAAACGCCGCCGCTGACGCTGAAACGTAATGGCAAAACGATGCGCTTCGTCTCGTACCTGAATAAACAGGGATTCATGTTCTTTTACAAAACGGATAAATGCTGCTTTTTTTTCTCCCAAAATAAATTCATTTTTCTTTCGCTCGGGCCCTTTTGCAATGCCAACAATAGGAATATCAATTCCATAATCCTTTAACACCTGTTTCGCACGGTTTACTTGAGGCACTCCCCCGTCAATCAACAATACTGTAGGTAATGTCCATTCATCATGACGCAAGCGCCGACGTAATACTTCTTCTAAACAATCGACATCACTTTGTCCATCAACCGTTCTAATCTTAAATTTTCTATACTCACGTTTTACTGGTCCTTGTGCATCAAATACTACCATACTGCCTACTTTTTCACTGCTTCCAAAATTAGAAATATCATAGCCTTCAATACGCAGCCCGGCTATGTCTGCTGTCTCTCCATCATCAAAAAATGACCGATTAATAAGTGACACATCATGAATATATTGTAAACGACGCAATTGATCTCTCAGGCGTCCGGCTTCTTCAAAAGCATGTTCTTTGGCTGCTTGCGCCATCCGTGTTTCAAATGCTTTTACCACATTCTTTTTTCCTCCTTTTAAAAAAGTTACCAAGGGCTGAATCACGTGCTTACGATAGTCAGCCGCGGTTATTTCTCCGGTGCATACGCCAAGGCATTGCCCCATTTGTCTATATAAACATGCTCGGCTGCTCTTTTTTTGTTCGGCAAATGGCGTACAGGTAGAATACAAAAAAATATGGCGCAAAATATGCAAGGTTGCTTTGGCATTTAGTCCAGGAAACGGACCAAATTGATATAAAAATTGTGCCCGTTTTTGCGCCTCGCTCAATTGTGCCATTTGATGTTGACGGTACGTTTGCACTTTGGGATACGGCTCTTTAGTAAGCACAATATAATTCCAACTTTTGTTATCTTTCCCATCAACATTATATTTGGGTAAATAGGCTTTAATCGCGTTGGCCTCCGCAATAGCCGATTCAAGTACAGAGTCTGTTTCTTGTACACGAATACGCGCAATTTGCTCTATCATTTGCTCTATTGGACGGCTCGTTCTTTTTCCGATAAAATAGCTCCGCACCCGAGAACGCAGTGATGTTGCTTTTCCTACATACATCAATTCCCCGTCACTCTTATAAAAAAAATAGATCCCAGGACTATCGGGGAGAGTGGAAAGTGTTTTTTGAAGGGAGGGCGACATATAGTGAATTAACTCACACAGCTATAACATACTATGCTTTCAACTATCAAACAAATCATTGAGACCATCGACCAACAATACCGTGAAACGAATCCCTACTGGATGATATCTCCAGAAACTGGGGTACTATTAAATACCTTAGCACGGGCACGCAACGCAACCATGATACTTGAGGTAGGTACATCCATTGGCTACTCTGCCCTCTATTTGGCAGACGCCGCAGCGGCAACAGGCGGTCAGGTTATTACTATAGAATCTCATGCAGAACGTTTTCTTCAGGCAACGAACCATTTTCAACAAGCAGCGGTAAATACTATTGTTACTCAAATAAAAGGACATGCACCAGAAGTATTTGTTGATCTTCCCTATACCTTTGATTTGGTTTTTTTAGACGCGACCAAGCAAGAACATCCTCTCTATGTTGAGGCACTCAAAGGAAAATTATCCCCTCATGCACTCGTGATTAGTGATAATGTTATCTCACATGCTAAAGAGATGCAACCATTTCTTAACAACATGCATGCAGACAGCGCATTTCAACACAGCATCATTCCTATTGGTACCGGTCTCCTTTTAAGTATATACAAAGGAACAAATTAAGCCAATAATTCTTCTACCAACCGTAACACATAGTCTCGTTTCTTTTCTTGTAATTCACGGGCTAATTGATCACTGGCGGTGACATCAGCAAGAATGGTGCCAAGACAGCGCTCTAATACGATTGCCCGCCAAAATGGACTGTTTGCGTCAACAGTCAAGGTCGGACAAAGTACTTCTTCCCAGCGTGAAATAGCAGTTCTCCAAGAATCATAGCTATTATGAATAGCGGTATTCCAATCTCCCATAAACAGATCCGCCCAAATAATAAATCCTTGTTCATAGCCTACGGGATACATCTTGGTATGCGCAAAATCTAACAGGTAATACAAATCTTTTGATGGAGAATACAAAATCTCCTGCGGTTTCACATGCCCATGTGACCAGATCATTTGTTTATTTGCATAGGCATCACGGATAGCTGCTAATGCTTTTTCATATAGAGGAACAAAGCTATGAGGTGCTAATAACAGCGGTATACCCTGTTGTCTTCTTGCTTCTTCTTGTTCATTTGCTAAGCGAAACCAGGAATATATACGAATCGTATGAAACTCAGAAGCAGATAAATATTCACTCAAACGTAATTCTCTTGTCGGCTCTTTAGGAAAATATTTTCTATATTCTATATATACCTGAACAAATGTATCTATTTGCTCTGCGCTTAACGGAGAAGCAAATCTTTCAATATCCAAAGGAAGTTCTTCCATGATAAACCAGCCTTTTTTGGGTGACTCAATATGCATCGCAACTAAGGGAATATTTATGAGCCGAGTACTCTTATTTTGTTGCTCAAACGCCTGCATGGCAATGGGTTCATCGGTAATTTTAAAATCAGCATATAATTTTAATATAGCGCTTTTCCCATCTTTTGTATGCACACGATAGATCATATTTCGTATATGATCTTTTTTATAAAATGTTCCTACAGAGAGTTGATCCCCCAAGCGGTATCCTTGGCTCTCTGCAACTGCTGTTGCCCACTGTTTCCATTCTTCTGGTGTCATACTCATGAATACTAATAATAGAGGTATAATACAGAATAGTAGATATTTTTTCAAATAAAAAATCCTGACGAATCAGGATTTTTTTATGGTTTGTGTTGCTATTATGCGCGTGCAACGTTGATCGCTTGTGGACCACGTGGAGAGTCTTCCATCTCGAAAGTAACCATGTCACCTTCTTTGAGGTCAGAAAATTGCGCACCACCAACTAAGTTTTTTGCATGGAAAAAGATATCTTTTTCTTGGCCATCTACGCCAATGAAACCATATCCTTTATCCATCAAACGTCGGATTGTCCCTGTCATAGGTTGGGAAATTGTGTCTGTAAATAAGATAGTTAGCTTTGTGAGAATACTCGACACTATTCCCAAAACTATACTTGTTCTTCCAATGAGTGGAAGTATTGTCAATATAATAGCACACTTTGAGATATAATTCAAGTCCTCCTGTGCATGCTTTTCCTTTTATGCCTTTCTTCCTGCGCGCTTACGATCATTTTCTGTTAATAATTGCTTTCGGATACGAATGTTTTTTGGGGTAATTTCTAGGTATTCATCCTCTGCCATAATCTCCATTCCTCGCTCTAAAGTAACAAGAAGGGGTGGGGTTAACTGAATAGCATCATCAGACCCACTCGCCCGCATATTGGTTAATTGTTTTCCTTTAATTGGGTTTACTGCCATATCTTCTCCTTTTGCCGTATTTCCAATAACCATACCTTCATATACCTCAGTATTTGGTGGAATATACAATACACCACGATCTTGTAGGTTATACAATGAGTATCCTAATGCTTTTCCAGGAACCATAGAAATCATAGAGCCAACCGCACGTTTTTCAATTTCTCCGACATATGGACGGAAACCAATTCCTTGACTCGCCATAATTCCTTCTCCCTTTGTATCCATGATAAATTGTCCTCGGTAACCTAATAATCCACGAGAAGGAATTTCAAACACCATACGGGTTTGTCCATGGATATTAGACATTTTTGTCATAGTACCTTTTCGTCTTCCCATTTTTTCAATAACAATACCAGCAGAAACATCAGGGACATCCACGGTTACTTCTTCAAATGGTTCACATTTTACTCCATCAATTTCTTTCAAAATAACTTGGGGCTGGCTTACTTGTAATTCAAAGCCTTCTCGGCGCATTTGTTCAAGTAAAATCGCAATATGCAATTCTCCTCGTCCATACACCTTAAATCGATCAATCTCACTAAAATCAACTTTTAATCCCACATTTACTTCCAATTCTTTTTCTAAGCGTTCACGAATTTGACGACTCGTCACAAATTTTCCTTCTTTTCCTGCAAAAGGAGAATTGTTTACTAAAAAGAACACCGCAATTGTCGGTTCGTCTACATGAATTGCTGGAAGTGCTTCTTGATCAACATTCTCACAAATCGTTTCTCCAATATCAATATCCGCAATACCAGCGATCATAACAATATCTCCAGCAGAGGCTTCGGTAACTTCAATACGATCAAATCCTTTAAATTGTTGTAATTTGGTAATACTTCCTTGGCGGGTTGCTCCTTCTGGTTTTTTAATCACCACTTTGTCACCCACATGAACGGTTCCTTCATAAATACGACCAATCGCTAAGCGTCCGACATAATCATCATATGCCAAATTAAATGGCTGCATACGAAATGCCGCGCCAGTGTTATGTGGCGCTTGAGGAACATGTTCTAAAATCATGTCGAGTAATGGCGCAACGGTTGTTGAGTCATCATCCAATGTTCTTTTTGCAATACCTTGTTTTCCAATAGCGTAACAATAAGGAAAATTTAATTGATCATCATTAGCACCCAAGTCAATAAATAATTCCAATACTTCATCGTACACTTCTTTTGGACGTGCAGCTGGTTTATCTATTTTATTTAACACGACAAGTGGTTTTAATCCCAATTCTAAACTTTTTTTCAACACAAATTTTGTTTGAGGCATTGGTCCTTCTTGCGCATCTACCACTAAAATAACGGCATCGATTGATCGAAGAACGCGTTCCACTTCAGAACCAAAATCCGCATGGCCTGGCGTATCCACAATATTTACTTTGGTATCTTTATAAAAAAGCGTCGTATTTTTTGCATAAATGGTAATACCGCGCTCTTGTTCCAAGGCATTACTATCCATACTTCGTTCGTCATCAACCATACCAGCAAAACGCAACAAGGCATCGGTTAATGTCGTTTTTCCGTGGTCAACGTGGGCAATAATAGCGATATTTCGAATATCCATACAGACAAATTAATAACAAATAAAGGAAGCCATCTCAAAGAGGCATTCAAGAGCCTCGAGTATATAGGAATAAGAACAAAAAGTCAATATCTCAACCAGAGAGAAACACGCATAAATAAAAAACGTCATTGAGCGTGCTCTCGATACATCGAGCTAGGTCTCAATGACGTCCCTTACTGACTCAGGCACTACTCGACAATAAAGCGTCCTTTCATCCCCATCTCTCGATGAGAACCAACACTACAGTAATATTCAAAACTTCCTTTTTTGTTTGCAACAAATTCTACCGTACTTTTTCCGCCTGTTTGAATTTTTTCTGTTGCGGCACTAAATTCGTCAATCACAAAGTCATGAAATCCACCGTCACTCGTAAACTCAATTCGCACGATATCGCCTTCTTTTACGGTAATATCAGGATTTTCTTTTCCATTTACAAAGAAAGAAAAGTTTTTACTTCCGACGGCAATAACCTCGGTGGTCGCATTTGCTGCGGGCATCTCTGCCATCATCATTGCATTTTGTTCAAACCAATTTTTTCTCCATTCTTGCATTTGAGCGATTTCTGCTGTTTGAGCCGCAATAATCGCATCTGCAAGGGTTTTTATTTCAGCATGCCCAGCATATTGTTTTGCTAACTCTGCCATTGCTACAGCTCCTTCATGATGCACAATCATTTCATTGATAAACGCACGGTCAAAATCATCACCTTGTTTTCCTTCTAACGATCCGGTCATCGCATCCATTGCCCCAGACATGGCACCATGGTCATCGTTCGTATGCATGGGAGCACTCGCGGTATTATCGATAGCGATTTCTTCTGAAGTTTGTTCAAACCCGCCTCCCCATACAACCAAAAAGCCAATAATCCCTCCAATAAAAAAGCCAAGAACTGCACCAATAATTGTTTTCATAGAATAAAAATCGTTAAAAATAGATAGAGGTAGTATAGAATAGATACCCAAACAATACAACCAATCGCTACATCGCTTTCCAATTCTTGCTATCTTGATCTACACAAGCGATAAACTGTTTAATTTGTTCTGTATTATGTTTCTCTACAAACAGACATAATACCTCAATTGTATCCAAATACATGTAATACTCTGCGCGTTTCCAAAATAACGGATCAGTCGTATTATAAGCTTGTATAAAAAACTCTTGCTCTCTAGCAGAGACATCGCGCAGCAGATGATAAAATTCATATGCAGGATCAGTCATCGTTATATCACTCCAATCAATAATGCTAACAACATGTTGTGCCTCGTTATAATATATATGCTCTTCGGAAATATCCCCATGCACCAGAGCTAAAGGAATTGTTTGTGGTTTTATAAAAGAAAAAAATGCTGCAAATAATTCTTGAATATACCTCCGTTGCTCATCATTCAATACATTCTTTGGCAACTGAACAGCCTTTTCCTGCACGATGTGATATTTTTTTTCAGGAACGATGCGAGTGATTTCTGAAAATAAAGACACATCCTGTGTATGTAATTCAGCTAAAGCAACGCCTAGTTGTTCAAATGCGTTTTGTCGTCGTGCGACATCTTTGACCGTATCCAGACATACTCCTTTGACAAACGGATATGACGCATACCAAATTTCTTCGCTATCGAATATCGTTGGTATGGGAATATGTATATTCTTCACGTTACCCGCTAAACGAGGTAAAACAACAGCTTCTTTTTTGATTGCCTCTTGAGTATCTTCTTTTTTTGGTACACGAAATACAAGCTCTTTTTTGCTATTGGTATAGACCAGATTATCAAGCCCCTCCCCAACAAACATCCAATTCTTTTTTTGTGCAAATATATGTATATTATTATTTATTTCCATAAACATACATTATTCTTCTATCCAAACAAAATAGGTAGTGCAATTATCCCCGATTTCAATATACCCATCTTGTTTAAACTGATCTTTTGTTAAAAACACAGAAAATATATAGGTGGTAAACTCAGATAATAACCCAACATAACTTTGAGAGTATTTTGTTTCAACCAATAGATCTTTTTGAACATAATTTATTGCCCCCATTACTCCCAATTCTTCTTGCAACCCTCTTATAAGTGCCTCATGAGGTTGTTCTTTGGTTTTCATCTTTTCTCCTATAGAACGCACAAATGATCTTTTTCTTTCCTCACCATTAAGAAATACTTGTTTTTCCTCAATCAGACGTAATTTTTTTTTTGGAAATTCTTCATAATATACGTCAGCCTGAATACCCGCAACTTTTCTAATGAGCCGGCCT
Organism: uncultured Gammaproteobacteria bacterium; assembly: GCA_964522435.1. Classification (GTDB taxonomy): domain Bacteria; phylum Patescibacteriota; class Patescibacteriia; order Magasanikbacterales; family UBA922; genus CAZFUL01. The sequence goes on along the minus strand of CAZFUL010000001.1, from coordinate 175,329 downwards.
TGTTCTTCTATAAGTACACTTTCACCCTGATCTATTTCTTTTTGTAAATCAATAATTGTTTTATTCCCAGATTCTTTTCCCCATAAAGAAATATCAACACCAAAATTTTTTAATACCCCCTCTGACAAAAGTATTTGCTCTTTTTTTTGTGTCATATTTATTTTTTTGCGATAAACAGTCCCTCTTCTTTGGGAATGACTAATGTTCCTTGCTGTTCCTGTAATTTTTGTATGAAAAAATCATGGAGTTGTCTTTTATTTTCTTCCCCAACATGCTGTTTTACCTCATCAATAGAGTATGCGTAGCGTACTAATAAAGGAATATGCTCTTCTGTAATGGTGAGTTGACTAGCCGGCATAATCACATCGACTGATGTGGCATATTTTTCTAATATTGCTTTTCCATCTTGCATATTCATATGTCGAGATACAAACGCAGGAACAGAAGGTTCAAATTCATGCAACCATTCATATAACTGCTGCATATGCTGCTTGCCAGTACAAGTCGCAAAGAGCACACCAGCATCCGTTAATACTCGTCGTATTTCACCCAAACACTCATCTAATTTCTCAATATGATAGAGCACGTGATTGGCGACAACAATATCAAACGAGCCACTTACAAACGGAAATACCTGACTTGCATCTAACACAGAAAAATGAAACTGCGCATTCTGAGACAGTGCTGCACTGGCAGCAGTCACCATGCCCTCTGATCTGTCCGTAAAAAAAATTTCCCAATTTGGTGGAATAAGATGATGATTTTGTATCCAGATATTTCCACTTCCCCCACCTATTTCTAAGAGCCTACTTTTTTCAGTAGGAGGTATGACCTGTTTCATTTGATCAAATACCCACTCATACCACTTACCCGCATCACTCCCACAAACGCGATGTAGTGCCACACGATCTTCTAAATTAGAAGGACTAGCATATTGTTTATCAAGCCAAGCAGGGTCAGTTCTTTTGAGAATATTTGTCATCATATGTTATTCTATGTACCCCCGACTTTTTGCTTCATCGAGTAAGACAGTGGCCATTTGCGCTAACGTAGGATGAAAGTCAACATATGGTTTTATTCTCTGCTTTTCATCTTCATAAGTCGCAGAAAATTCCAAATAATCTGTCCCCTCAGAAGATAAATTTTGCATAAGTGGGTGCAATTTATCCAAGGCTTTTGCTATGTTTGCTTCAAGCGTTTCTCGTGCTTCAAATTCATGAAACAAGGCAAAAAATTCTTCTTTTAGGTCAGAGGGAAGTTGACTAAACAATGTTTCAGCGGCTTTGGCTTCACGTTCTGCCTTATCGAGCCGTCCTACGGTATCATAAACAGACGTATCTCCAGCATATACTTCTACCAAATCATGGATCAACAACATTTTGTATAATTTTAGGATATTAATTTCTGCAGGTAATTCTTTTTCAAGTAACATAAGCAACAATGCCAAATGCCAGGAATGTTCTGCATCACTTTCTCCCCTATCCAGGGTAGACACTTTTACGGTGCGATAAATAATTTTCATGCGTTCTGTTACATCCATAAACGCAATAATACTTTTCAACCGCTCTGCATTCATATATATTTTGTTAATTGTTAAATGCTCATCGTTAATTGTCATTTCTGAGCCCACGACCAGAATCGAACTGGTAACCTACGGTTTACGATACCGTCGCTCTGCCAATTGAGCTACGCGGGCATAAAAAAAGGTACGAATACAGCGCTTTCGCGCATATAAGCGTACCTTTTCTTGTTTCTGCTGTCAAACAATTTATTGTTGCATTTCCCCTTCTTCTATTTGCATCATTGCGGCTTCTTCAAATGGGTTATGGATAGGGATAAGGAAATCAATATCCGCGGTATTAAACTGTTCATCCATAAAAGCAATAAAGTTTTTTCCTTGGCGTTTTTCATCTACTTGAACAATGTGATAGCCAAAATCTGTTTTCACTAATTCATCCCCTACTTGCCCAGGGTTAAGCGCAAATACGCCTACTTCAAACTCTGGTACCATTACGCCACGGCCAAACCAGCCTAAGTCGCCACCCACTTCTGCAGTGCCATCACTGCCAAATTCTTTTGCTAGGGTTGCAAAGTCTTCTCCATTTTTAATTCTCGTTAACACATCTGTTGCAGCTTGTTTTACGGTTGCATCTTCACTCTCTTCTTCAACGCGGAATAAAATATGTCGCGCATGCACTTCTTCTTGTCCAAACGCGTCAGCACCCTCTACTTGTTGTGTTTCAAAATAGGCTTTTATTTTTTCTTCACGAATAAGAGGCACAACCACGCGATCAATATACATATTTAAACTCCATCCATAATTTGCCATTACTTCTTGTTCTGCAGCTTCTTCACTCCCAATATTGGTAATCAAAATATCTTTTTTATCTTGAATATCCTCTTTTGTTACCTCTACATTCCATTTTTTTGCAAAATCCGTAATAACGGTTGTGGCAATTAACCGGCTAATCGCCATGTCAGAAATATCCTCATCGGTTGAAGGGTTTACTTGTGCTTCTGGTTGTTGACCGTAAAAATAAGCGAGTGTTTTTTTATCATCAACATAATCACTATACAATATAGCATCGCCATTCACCTTTACCGCAGGAATATGAAACAATCGGGCCGCAGTGAGCACCAGAGGGCTTTCAGAAAGACGCGCTACTTGCATACGGGTTACGGCATAGGCGCCAATACCAAATAACACAAGCACAATCGCTAGTCCTGCTACGAGTGGTAGCATATTTTTTTTGGGTGTAGTCTCTGACGTCTGATCATGAGCAGGCATTGCTGATTCTTTCATAGACGTTTGCATAGGTGTTTCTTCCATACAATATAAATTATTCCTCTTGAGGAGTTGAATGAGTAAAGTAATACCACCATTTTACTGGGTTTGGCATATCTTGTCTACTGTTTTCTGCGGATAGGCTCGTCTCTTTTTCTGAAATATCTATCTCTTCTGATTCTATAAAGAGCACTTGTTCCCCTGGTTTTTTCTTATGTAATTCGGTCCGTGCTTTTTCTTCTACAAAGGTATCGCTCTGTACATATTCTAAAATACTGATAGACTCCAACTTCTTTTTTTCTAACAAGCCAATTTCTTGTTTTAGGGATGCAATTTCTTTTTGAATTTTATAATGTTGATAATACGCACGCGTATAACTCATGGCAATAAGCGCAATCACAATAAACAATATAATCAAAAATAAGCGTGATGCAAAAAAACGCCGAAAAGGATTGTCTTGGTTTCGCATAGTCATACTACGCTCGAGTATAGCAAATTTAATATAAAACGGCGAGAAGAGGCTGCTGCCATGTTATTTATTTCTTTTTTTGTGCCAAGGCACGTCGTACTGCTTCTCTATCATCCCACGGAATCAGTTTTCCTTTTACGACCATGGCTTGTTCACTGCCCTTTCCTGTCACAAGGATCATATCTCCTTTTTGTGCCATATCAATGGCTGCCTGAATTGCTTTGCCACGATCCAAAAAGCGAAAAGCATTTTTCCCTTCTTCTTTTCCTGCAGATACTACGGCAGACATCACATCAGCAATAATCGTTTCTGGATTATCATCGTAAGGGTCTTCATCCGTCACAATACAAATATCTGCTTTTTTTCCGACATATTCTCCCACTGTCGTACGACGAGAAACATCGCGCCCTCCGCCCGTTGAGCCAAACACATGAATAATACGTGTTGGTTTGTATAAGCGCACCATTTTATATAAGGCTTTTATTGCAACTGGTTCAAACGCATAATCAACAATAACATCAACGCCCTGTTTTTTTGCTTCAGGAATAAATTCTAAACGCCCGGGCACACCCTGCACCTGTGCAACGCCTGCGATAATGCTTTTCCAATCTAATCCAAGTGCGCGGCAGGTCGCAATAACAGAAAGAATATTCATGATGTTATATTCACCAAGTATGGGTGCAACAAACGCATGCCCGTCAACGCTAAAGCGCAGGCCTTGTTTACTGAGCTCGCGATCACTCGCCCTAAGATGAATCGTGTGTTGAGTGTTCTGTTTTTCTTTACCAAAGGTATAGCGTTCATCAAAGGTATCTAATAAAAAGAATGCACGGTCGTCACTATCCCCGTTCACAATGGCAGTTTTTTTAATAAAAATTTCTGAACGTTGATTGAGTGCTGCCAATGTTTTAAAACGAGCACTCTTTTTTCGTCGAGCAGTTGCCACTGCACGAAATATATCTACTTTTGCTTGACGATATTTTTCAAAACTGCCATGGGATTCAATATGCTCTGGATATAAATTCGTTAAGAGCATCATGTCATAATTAATAAAACGATGCCGATGCTGCACCCGACCTTCTGAGGTCGTTTCAATAATCGCAATATCACACTGCGCATCTACCATTTCTCGCAAATACTGTTGTATTTTCATTTTTCCGAGCATGGTCATTTTTTGATCATTCATTTTTTGCTCTCCGGCAATAACAAAATCCACGGTGGATAATGACCCCACGCGAAATCCGGCAGACTCCAGCACCTGACGCAAAAATGCAATCGTACTTGATTTGCCACTGGTTCCGGTTACCCCAATCACAAACAATTCCTCTGAGGGATGATGATACACCTGCGCACCATACCAGGCATAAAACAAATGCTTGAGGTTACGCACAGACTTAGGAAGAATTTTTTTTATATATGATTTCATACGCAAAACAATTGACAAGACAATATACTTCGCTATACTATCGGCACCCACACACCCCCTATGCGGGAGAAAGGCCTACGTGATGGGACGGTTACCCCAAGGACCGAAATGTTGTCGAAAGACAATGGTCTATCGGGATCGCTTCATGAAAGGAGAAGGCGTCTACGCAACGTTCCAATGCAAACACTGCAATCGCCGGCAGAACAAATATCTGCACAAGCGCGAGCGCGGCTGGGTTGTCAAAACATGGCAACGACTGATGCAACGAGTGAGCAAAAACACTCGAGAGCATCGCGATCGATAAGGAGAAACAAACGAAATCGGCGCGGGTCTGGAGGCCTGCGCCACCGACCCGATTATCCTAGTCAATTATACAGTACCCGTCAACGGGTGCTGTTTTATTTTTTATCGCGAATCGCTAATTCGTATAAGACAATTTCTAATTTTTGATGGGCGGCTTTTGCTTGATCAAATTTGGTGCGAAGATATTTGGTCACATCAAATTCAATAAGTTCCGCTAATATATCACTCGACATAGCCTCACAATCCTGTACCGTTTTTGTATCCCCTGCGGTTGCTGCGCGAATAGCGTAGCGATATAATTCTCCGGGCACATCAGACAACCCTGCCAAATACACATCGGTCGGCACGGCAATGGAGGTAATTTTTCCCACGCTTCTTTTTTCTACAAATTGGTACAGCAATACTGCTTCCACATATTCTTCGAGTGCTGCTTTATATGATCCTTCCGTATGCATCTCTGGCTGTTTCCCATACCGCTTGGATAATTGTTTCAATAAACTGAGTGCCTCATCGAGTTTCTTTTTTGCCTCACCAAGCTGATCGCGATGCAAGGCAAAAATTGCGCGCTTTGCATGGTGTAACGCATCCCCACCTTGCTTAATAATTTCTCGGCGCATTAGCGCTTGATCATGCAAGGTATTTCGGAGTTGATTCAGATATTTTTTATCGAGAGGCATAGATATAGTGATTACGGTGAATAGCCTATTATTTTTTTATAAAAAAGAGTCGTTTCATTGCCTCCATAATACAGAGGTTAAATATACCAAAGGCAATCATCATTCCCCAGTGGGTAAGACTGAGCGGCACAGTATGGAGAAAAAATTGTAATGGCGCTACATAAATAGCCGCGACCAGCATAATCCACCCAAAGGCAATGGCCGCCAGTAAATATCTATTTCCAAAGGGATTAATTTGCCACACAGAATGTCGCAAACTGCGAATAGAAAAGATGTAAAACAACGCATCGACCGCAAAACCCACAAACACCATGGTTCGTGCCAATGCAACATCTTCTGTGCTTTTTAAGATGTAGACAAAGATACAAAAAAGCGCAATATTTGAAAGAATACTCTTTAACAATATCATGATTTTCATGTCTTTATCAATAAGCGGTTCATCTTTTTTTCGTGGCGGATCACTCATCGCATCTTTATCAGAACGGTCAAAGGCCAGCGCCATGGTAGGAAAAGAATCTTGCAGCACATTTACCCACAAAATTTGTGCAGGTAATGCAGCCACTGGCAAGCCTGCTAAAATACTGCCCGTAATCATCACCACTTCCGCAAAGCTACTCGACAATAAATACAACACTATTTTTTTTATATTTTGATAAATATTTCTGCCTTCTTGAATCGCAGCAACAATGGTAGAAAAACTATCATTCAACAACACCATATCTGCTGTTTCTTTTGCTACGTCTGTTCCAGACCCAACCGCAATACCAATATCCGCCGCTTTAATAGCAGGGGCATCATTTACGCCGTCTCCGGTCATCGCAACCACTTCTCCTTGTTGTTGCAAGAGTTGTACTAAGCGTATTTTGTGTTCTGGAGCAACACGGGCAAATACCGTTACCTGCGACAAGGTTTTTTTCAGTTGTGCGGTCGTTAAGGTATCTAACTCTTTTCCTTCACAGACCTGCTGGTTACTCTCTGCATCAAATAATCCTAATTGTTTTGCAATCGCTTTTGCGGTATCAGCATGGTCCCCCGTCATCATAATAACGCGAATACCCGCTTGCTGTGCCAGACCCAACATTTCTTTTACATCACTTCTTACCGGATCTGCAATCGCCACCAAGCCAACAAATACAAGTGCATCAATATCGCTCTGTTGTACCTTGTTACTTTCACTCTCTTTATAACATAACGCAAGGGTACGATAACCTGCGGCAGCTGCGCCTGCTGCTTGTGATAAAAAGAATGTTCGTTGTTTTGCAGATAATTTTTTTTGTTTCCCGCTGTCTATATACAACGCTGACGCATCCAACATAATTTCTGGTGCGCCTTTTACTAATAGGCGTTTTCCTTTTCCAAACCGATGCAGCGTTGCCATGTATTTGCGTTCACTCGAAAAGGGCAACTCTTGCAAACGAGGCATGTCTTTTTCCAATGCCTGTTTGTTAATACCTGCACGATGCGCAGCGGCGAGTAAGGCAGTCTCTGTGGTATCACCTAAATAGACGGTCTTGCCCTCTTTCGTATGTTCTATTGCATTGTTACATAATGCCCCAATATCTAAGGCCAATCGGGCATCAGACATATCGCTCAATTGTTTTAATGCAATTCCTTCTATCATTCCCTCAGCCGTGTACATTTGCACCACAGACATATTTCCTTCTGTTAAGGTGCCTGTCTTATCTGTACAAATAACACTCACCGATCCTAAGGTTTCTGCGGCAACCAGACGACGCACCAGGGCATGCCGTTTTAAAATAAACTGCATACCAATAGCGAGAATAACGGTTAATGAAATAACTAATCCTTCAGGAATTGCCGCAACAGCCACAGCGATTGCGGTTTCAAATAATTCAAACGCCGTGTATTGATCTTTGCCAAATAACAAACCAATAATAAAAATACTCAGCGCTAATATAATGATAATGATACTCAATTTTTTTGCCACCAATTCTAATTGTTTTTGTAAGGGAGTCAATTCATCTTTTGTTTCTTTTACCAGCATGGCAATGTTTCCTAATTGCGTATCAATACCAATCTGCGTCACAATAAATTGCCCAGACCCGTTTATTACAGCCGTTCCTTTAAATACCATATTTATTCTTTCCGCCAAGGGCAGTGCAGCATCACAAATAGCCGTTTTTTTTAGCACGGGCTGCGATTCTCCGGTAAGCGCTGCTTCATTTATGGATAATTCATTCGCAATAAGTAAGCGTCCGTCAGCAGGAACATAATCCCCTGCTTCTAAAAAGACAATGTCTCCACAAACCAATTCATCACTCGATACCCGCTGTTTTTTTCCATCTCGTAAACAAAATGAATAAAATGAAACAAAATGTTGCAAGCGCTCTAACGCAGCATTGGCTTTATATTCTTGAAAAAATCCAATAATGGCATTTACTAATGCGGTGACATAAATAATTACCATATCGACGGTTTCACCCAAAATACCACTAATCGTTGCGGCGACTAATAAAATAATAATCAATGGACTTTTCCATTGATGTAAAAAAATGCGCATCCGATTTGCTTTTGCTTGCGTTTGTGGCAATATATTTTTCCCCAAGGCTTGCCGTTTTTGTGCCTCAGCGGTTTTTAAGCCTTTTGTCTCATGGGTCTTATATTGCGCCACTGTTTGTGCTATACTCATTGCGTGAATATCCATAGAAAAATATTATTGACTTTTTTCAGGCTATAGTATATCATAGTCAACGATTATTTCTCTATAAAATAATGACCCTGTAGCTCAGCCGGTAGAGCAGTGGCCTTTTAAGCCAATGGTCGTGGGTTCGATCCCCACCGGGGTCACTAAAATAAAACCTCCACTTATGTGGGGGTTTTATTTTTGGGTCGAGGGGGATCGAATTGGGGGATGGTAAGGGGGCAGCGCCCCCTTACTTGCGGAGGATGAGTATTGAGAAACCCGAAGGTTTCTCAAAGCGCAGTGACCAGCGCTTTAGCTGGTCACGAGCAGTGAGATTCCCCACCGGGGTCACAGAAATAAAAAACCACCGTTTTAACGGTGATTTTTTATCCTCAAACTACTTTTTTTCAAAATAATTTTAGGATGGGGATTGGAAGCGTTTATACTCGCGCTTGCCTTTGAGTCTTCACAAATGGAGGGTCGCTACGTCAAGGCAGAAGCTCCTGCACTAATTCCAGCAGCCCTGCGAACTGCAGGTCACGGGGTGATTTGGTGTAGAAGCGGTTGCATCCCGCCTCCAACATGATATCTCGGTAGAAGTCAGAACTAGACATTCCGAGAATCGGCATATTGGGGTAGCGTTGCCGTACCTCCTCGATCAGCACGTGGGCATCAGGCCGGTTCTTGCTATCGACGCAGGTGTCGGATATCAAGAGGTCGATGTCCCCTTTGTCGAGCCGCAACCGTGCATCGTTCAGGTTGGTTGCGTAGAACACGTCATACAGGGGTTCCCAGTTTTCATCCTCTACGCCCTGCAGCCCCCCCCGGATCAAGATCCCTGTCTCGATGTCGTCTTCAATGAGCAGGATTTTATTCAGCACAGGAGTACCTCCTCTGGTAGAAATTTGATTGATCAGAGATCAATATCATAAAATGATAATTATGTCAATAAGATTCTCTTAGTTTTTTCCATTGCTTCAATTCTTCATAGACTATAATTCCAATCAATTATTCTTAGGTTCACAATATAAAAAATTCCACAGCATGTGGAATTTTTATTTCTTTATATTTTTTACTACGTTCGGGTAATAATAAACTTCAAAAAACGCAATACCCAACGAGGTGCTTTTTCTTTTTTTACGGGTACAGTTGTCTCAAGTTTTTTTTCTTCTTGTCTGTGGGGTCTGCTCAGGTCAGAAATAATATTTACAGAAGAAGTTGGAGGAATAGCTCCTTCATTTTGTGGTTGTTTCGGAATCTGTTTTTTTTCAACAGCAGGGAGTGGAACAAGCAATTCTTCTTTTATTTCATCTGTTACCTTCTTTGTTGGTGATACCGAAACAATAGGATCTTTTGACACTTCTTGACGCTCGATAGTACTCACAGGCTCTCTTTCTAATTCTTTTACAACAGGATTAACAGAAGGTACAACCACTTCTGCTACGGGGGTATGTTCCGCCACAGGAGTGGTATAGCCTGTTCCCTGTTCTCCGTAATGACTCGTAACCGGCTCCTCTGGTTGAGGAAGCGCTTTTGCATTGTGACAATGATACTCACCTGTATCTAAACCCCAATCGCTACAATTTGTACGACAAGTATGACAACCTGATCCATCTGTTCTACCTGGATGCGCCAATGTACTACTGGGAAGGCAACATAAAAAAATAAAAATAATAGTGGAGGGAATATATTTCATATGTTTAATAAGTATATCACAGGGTAGGTATAAAAAAACCACCTGTTACAGTGGATTTTTTCTTTAGATAAATAAATAGTTGTTATGCAGAAAGTGCCGCATCAATTTTTGGCACATCGTAGCCAACAATAATCTTGCCGTTGATGTCCAACACAGGGACACCCATTTGCCCGGATTTTTCAATCATTTCATGCGCACGAACTTCGTCTTCGGCAACATTCACATCTTCAAACGCAATTCCTTTTTCTGTTAAATAGTCTTTTGCTTTGTGGCAAAAAGGACAAGATGGAGTGGAGTAAACAGTTACTGACATATATATTTCATTAAAGAATCTTCTTAGTTAGCTGAATGAACGTAGTTACGCAATAAAAATGAGCACCTTCAGAAAACCTAAGTTATTTTTTTAAAATTCACTTTAAACACGGGCTCATATTCATTTTCGTATTTATCTGACAGTGACACACTTTGTCCTTGGGTAATCATGGTCATAGCGGCATCACTCAATAATTCCAAATCAGAATCCATATCAATTTTTAAATCTTGTAATTTCATCATGACATCGCTGATACCACTTTCAATTTCTTTTTTAATACTTTTCTTTTTTTCTGTGGCATTTTTTGCGACATCACTCGCTTCAACATACGATTGATTATTAGAAAGCGCATCTTTGAGAACATTTTTTAAATCTTTCATTTTTGCTTTATTCTCTTCAATGCGATGAAAAATAGCTTGAATATCTTGCATAACGAGTACATAAATAAATGATATTTTATCAGTATACCGTATTATAATTATTGCTTCAACTGTGTATAGCTAACTCTGTTTTATCTATTCTCTCAGTTGATATAACCATAAATCTTCGCTAAAATACGATCTATGAATACAAAACACCTGTTTATTAGTATCGCGACAACACTCGGCCTCCTCATAAATTTATGGTGGTTCCAAATACCCCTCGTCGGCATTCCCCTGCTAGCTATATTTTTTGTGTTGCTTGGAAAACATATTGGAACACTATTGCCCCATACGATCACAGAATTCCGCCACTATTGGGGTATCCTTTGTGCCGGGAGTATTCTTATTATTCTCAGCACCCTTAGCTACTATGTGGTTGGGATCACCACGCACAGTGTGAGTATCATCATGCTATTACTATTGAGTATCTATTTCTATCCCAAAAAACCTGCTCCCCTTTCTCACCTCCCTGTCTCACGCAACTCATTCTCTACACAATATATTCTCTCAACGAGCCTCTCGGTTCTCATTGCCGTGATACTCATGAGTACCCTCATTATGAATCGTACCACCGGGCTCCTTGTTTCTCCCTGGCAAACACTGGAGGCGTGGTTTTTTATGCTCTTTGCCCTTGGCATTGCCGCAAGTATGCTGTCTTCGTATTATGCAAAAAACGCCTTACAACAAAGCAGCATTATTAGTCTGTACCTGTTTATCTGGTATAGCATTGCTGCAATTCTGTATGTGTATGGATTTGGCTTTGATGGATTTATTCACCGCGCCACAGAAGAATGGATCGTACAGCATGGTGTTATTGAACCAAAAACACCCTACTATATTGGACAATATAGTCTAATTGCGTTTTTTGCGCTCCTCACCCAACTGCCGGTATTTATTCTGGATACCTGGCTCGTGCCTATTGCCTCGTGTTTATTGCTCCCCAGAACGATCATGTATGCACTTAAACAGACGCTGCCAGACTGGCTCGCAGCGGTATGCAGCTACAGTGTTCCCTTTTTGTATTTTATTACCTTAAACCTCACCACGCCACATAATCTGGTGTTGCTGTTGTGTGTCCTCACCATATGTTCTCTGTTTGCCTATGCACAACAACGACTGCCTATTGCCATTCCTCTTGCGCTCTCTGTTGTTGCGCTCGTCATGCACCCCTTGTTAGGACTCCCGCTCCTATTATTTTCTATCACCTGGTATCTTTATCAGACAAAAAAACTTCCTACGGCCGTACTTATTGCGCTGTATGGTGGTATCGTCTCTCTTTTGCCAAGCGCCATGTTTTCTTTCAATAATTATTTAGGTGGCTTTGGATTCCCAGCACTCATCAATCCCTTTACGAAAACTGATCTCTTTTTATCACTATTTGATAGACCCTATTGGTATGCACAAACAAGTACTCCTCTGTTTGATATGCTGTATCAATATCAACGGGTTATTCCTCTTTTTATTATTCTTTTGGCGATAGTAGGCAGTTATAGCAAAAAAATAAAAACTTCTCCGCTCTTTTTTTGGATAGGCTTTGTGACTTTTGTAATTGCTGCCTGGTTTTTACGTACCTGGTTATTTTTCCCTAATGTTGCTGCAGCAGAACAAGATAACTATCCCCTTCGGCTCTTGTGGGCAAGCGTGTTATTTTTACTGCCCCTCAGTTGTGTCGGTATATTTGTGATAATAAAACAGATCCAGACACGCTTTGCAGGGCTTACCAAACAGCTGTTTATTCGTGTTGCAGCTGCTATAGGGATTGGGGTAGTATTAACAGTCTCTTTATATTTTTCTTACCCCCAACGAAATCCCAAAGTGTTTTTCCCTGGCTATAATGTAACCAATAACGACATCACCGCAGTTGAATGGATTCATAACAAGCAAGGCACTGATGATAATTATATTGTCTTGGCAAACTCACTCACGAGTATTGCCGCGCTCAGTAAATATAGCTTTGCCAAACATTTTATGACCGAACAAGGCGAACTGTTTTATTATGCTATTCCAACTGGGGGCCCGTTATACGGCTACTACAATAAACTCGTGTATGAAGGACAACAACGTTCTGATATGCAAGACGCGCTTGCACTTACTGGCGCAGATACCGGCTATTTTGTGATGAGTAGTTTTTGGGATAACTATACAACTATTGTTGCGAAGGCAAAAGAAAGTGCGGATGAATGGGTATCGCTCAACAATGATCACATACACATTTTTATATACAGCCGCGATACAGCGCCAACAGTTCCGTAAGATATTCTTCTTTGGTAATCTCGCGTAAAAACCGTTGCGTGTTTTTTCCCATAGCAGCAATCTCTGACCGGTGTTCAATAGACCACAGCATTTTTTCTTCGAGCGAGGCACTGTTTCCTGGCTGAAAGGTCATGCCATTGTTTCCTTCTTCAATTAACTCGGCGATTCCTTCTACATTACTTGCTAACACAGGAATGCCAAAAGAAAAACTTTCAAAAATAACGGTTGGAGAATTTTCATAGCAGAGTGAGGGAACAATCGTCATATCCATACGCATAAATAAGGCAGCTAATGACTCTCGTTCTAATCGACCATAGACCGTAATACGAGAATCTGGCGCACTCTGTTTTTTAATCTCCGCAAGGAGTGATCCATTTCCTACCACATGTAAACGAATATGCGGATTATTGATACGCATAAACGCGTCAATTAACAAGGTAATTCCTTTATGCGATTCTATTTGCCCCACATAAATATACTTCACTTCTTTTGTATGTGAGCGGCTTTGTGGGGGCAACACAGATTGAAACGTGAGTGGATTGCGTACCAAAACCGTACGAGAGTGCGAAAAAAATCCTCGTTCTTGATACAACTTTAATAAAAATTTTGATGGAGAAATAACCACATGCGGAGATCCAAATAATCCGCGAACAAGGGCGGTGTATATACGACTATGCCATCCGGTGTAGCGCCAGGTATGTTCTTTTTCTTTTAAAATAATCCCACTGGGTTCTACCAACTGCACGTCGTGCACCGTATGCACATGGGCTATCCCCAAGCGGCGAATCATGCGAGGAATAAAAAAACTCAGTCCCATTAAATTATGCGTATGCACAATAGTGGGTTGTTCTTTTTGTAAAATACCTTGTATTGTTGACGCAACCGATAGGTGAAACACATTCACCACATGCCAAAGCAACCGAACGAGTGGATGATAGTGCTCTGCTTGTGTATAAAAATACACATTTTTTGGATGAATACGATAGATCGTAAGTCTCCCCTGTGTTTCAACATGTTCCTCCTCTGGGGTGCTCGTGATAAGGATAACTCGATGGCCGGCAGCAATAAGCCCTTCGACGGTTTTTACCACCACCTGTTCGGCTCCCCCACGATGAAAGGGTGGATAGATATTATTAATAACGCACACGCTCAGTGGCTGTGTTTGTGTATCTGATGACGCTTCTGTATTGGGTATCATATGCAGCGAGTATAGAAGAGTTCGGTATTTTTTTCAATCGGTATCACGAATATCCTTCTACAGCATATAAGCAAAGAAAGCAGTCGCAGCGCAGGGTGCATCTTGGCACCCGAAGCGAGTTGCTTTCGTGCTTGTATGCTGAGAAGTGATAATTACCTATTAATCCACAGCTTTTGCACACTCTTCTTAACAGAGTTTAACCAAAGACCTGTTGAAAAAGAATCGGCTCTAGGATATCATAGCTCTACTATTTAGCATCCTCTCCATCGATATGAACAACATTCTTGGTAAAATTCCTCCTCAAAATATCGATGCAGAAATGTCCTTGTTAGGCTCTATTTTGCTGGATAAAGAGTCCATGATAAAAATTGTAGACTCAATGAGTCCAGAAGATTTTTATCAACATAGTCATAAAGATATTTATGCGACCATGCTTGATTTATATGGGCGCAATGAACCGATTGATGTCTTAACCCTAAGCAACCGCTTAAAAGAAAAAAATTTATTAGATCAAGCCGGTGGTCATAGCTATGTGGTTCGTTTATCAAATGTTGTTCCCACAGCCACGCATATCGAAGAATATGCAAAAATTGTTTCAAAAAAATCTATCCATCGAAAACTGTTGGCTGCAGCAGAACGCATTACCGAATTAGGCTATAAAGAAGATGCCGAAGTGGTTGAAGATATATTAGATCAAGCACAACAACAACTGTACTCCATTACCCAAAAACATTTACAAAGTAATTTTAGTTCCATTCAATCCGTCCTGCATAGCGCGTTTGAGCGTATTGATGAACTGCATCGTGATAAGGGAAAATTGCGTGGCGTGCCAAGTGGCTTTCGTGATTTAGATAATGTCCTTGCGGGATTTCAAAACTCTGACTTAATTATTTTGGCAGCACGTCCTTCTGTAGGAAAAACATCATTTTGTTTGGATATTGCGCGTAACGCAGCGATTAAAGGAAATGTCCCAGTAGGCGTTTTTTCGCTTGAAATGAGCAAAGAACAATTGGTAGATAAAATGCTTTGTGCAGAAGCAGGTGTTGATTTATGGAAAATGCGCACAGGAAACTTATCTGATCATCCTGATAGTGATGATTTTCCCCGTATTGGGCGCGCGATGGGAGTACTCTCTGATGCACCAATTTATATTGATGATCATCCCGGAAACACGGTGATGCAAATTCGTGCAAAAGCACGACGCTTACAAGCAGAACATGGCTTAGGCATGATTATTATTGATTATTTACAGCTCATGACCCCACATAGCACCAAACAAACAGAAAATCGGGTGCAAGAAGTCGCGGAGATGAGTCGACATTTAAAAGGAATTGCCCGCGAACTCAATATTCCTGTTATTGCGCTTTCGCAGCTCTCACGTGCAGTAGAACAAACAAAACCAGCAATCCCAAAACTATCTCATTTACGCGATTCTGGAAGTATTGAGCAAGATGCGGATGTGGTACTATTTTTATATAGAAAAGCCGTTGATCGAAATTATCAACTAGAAGATATCCCCCCCGACGAACGCCATATTGCCGAGGTGCATATTGCGAAGCACCGTAACGGGCCAACGGGCATGGTGAAATTATTTTTTGATGGTGCCCGCACCAGCTTTAAAAACGTTGATATGCATATAGGTGCAAGTAGCGGAGACCCAGGACCAACACAACCAAGTAGTCCGGGTATGTACAGTGGTGGGCCGTTGCCATAGCGCCCCCTCTTGAAAGAGCAACGCTTTTTCGCTATAGTATGCTGATGGAAACACAACTATCATTTAATTATTATTCTGAATATGTTTAACAAACTAAAACAATTTCAAGACATTCGTAAACAAGCGAAAGAACTTCAAGAAAAATTGGCAGGAGAAACAATTACTGTAAAAGCTGCCGGTGATAAAGTGGTTATGACCATGGACGGAAACATGGCTATGGTAGGTTTAGCAATTGATGATGAGATGCTCAGCCCAAATAAAAAAGAACAACTCCAAGAAGCAATTAAAAGCGCTCATGAAGACGCAAGTAAAAAAATGCAACGGGTCATGGCAATGAAACTCAAAGAAATGGGTGGCCTTCCAAACATTCCAGGATTATCATAACCCGGAATCAGTCCTACAATCTCTCCGCCCTTTCACGCTCTGTATGTACGCTCAACCAATCCGACAACTCATCCAAGCACTCAAACGCCTGCCTGGAGTTGGTCCTCGTACAGCAGAGCGTTTTGTTTTTTCACTCCTTCATAGAGGGAAAAAAGATGTAGGAGAACTGTTAGTTGCTTTAAAGCAAGTCATGGACACGATTAAAAGTTGTGAACGCTGTTATACCTTTTCAGACAGCTCCCCTTGCGAGGTATGCCGTGATCAAACCAGAGGGCAAGATATACTCTGCGTCGTTGCTACTCCCCAAGATCGAGAAGCTATTGAAAAAACAAAGGCCTATAGAGGTCTCTACCATATATTACGCGGTACCATTGATACCACAGATGAACAACAACAAGCGCAATTAAAACTGCCTGAATTG
This sequence comes from uncultured Gammaproteobacteria bacterium, assembly GCA_964522435.1. GTDB lineage: Bacteria > Patescibacteriota > Patescibacteriia > Magasanikbacterales > UBA922 > CAZFUL01. The sequence goes on along the minus strand of CAZFUL010000001.1, from coordinate 158,624 downwards.
TTTGATCGTTTACAAAAAGAAACAATAAGAGAAGTTATCCTTGCCTTAAATCCTGACATGCAAGGAGAAAGCACGATGATATATATTAGTGGAAAAATAAAACAGGGTTCACCCCAGATAAAGGTAACTCGCCTTGCCCGTGGACTGCCGATGGGCTCTGACGTGCAGTACGCCGATGATATTACCTTACAAAGCGCATTTGAAAACAGAAGATAAGGGAATTGGAGCGGGAGCTGAACCACTCCAGTGAATCGTTATTCCTTCTGACTTCATGCAGTATTCCCCGCAGGGTGTACGTTTTGTGCGTGTGAAGTGAGGAAAAAACGTTTCTCTGTTTATGATTCAGCCCCCTGGCGTCTGATCCAGTGCAGCGCACTGATACTCGGGAGAGTGAGGTTACCCCCCCCTCTCAAGAGTCAAAGGACTCTCCTATTGTTTCTTGAGCGTTAGGAACAAGAAACAATAACCGCATCCAATCGGGTGTTTCTTCACCCGCACCAGACGTTGCCCGTATCATAGCACCATATAGAAAAATAAAAAACCCCGATTGAGTCGGGGGTTTTTTCGTTATACTTTTTTGATACTTACTTTACTCACGGCTTGGCGGTGTCCATGGACACGTTTGTAGCGTACTTTTCGTTTAAATTTGACTACACGAATCTTTTTTGATCTTGACTGTTCTTCTACGGTTGCAGCAATGCTCACACCATCAAGATAGGGTGTGCCGATTTGAACATCACTTCCATCATCTTTTGCAAGAAGTAACACTTTATCAAACACGACTTCAGCACCAACATCTCCGTCTAATTTTTCAATTTTTAGAAGAGCACCGGTTTGAACTAAGTATTGTTTTGAACCACTTTCAATAACGGCAAACATAGAATATGACTTGTTATATAATAACGTGGGCTTAGTATAGACCACCCTGAAAAAAATGTCAATATCAGGGACGTGGAGGAAGCGCTATCCTATCCCCAATGGCTACCCCATGCTTTTCTACCCAGCCAGCAGGCAGTTCGATAACTAATTGTGCCTCCTGACGAGGGCGATACACGGTTAAGCGCTCTTCGGCTATCCCTGGCTCTGTGGGAACAGATGGGGCAATATCGACAATAATACTATTATCAATCCAGAGAATATCTAGAGGAAACTCCATATTTCTCATCACAAAGCCATGTCTATCCGAAAAAGGAAAGACAAACAACATCCCGTCTATTCCATCCGGAAGACTTTCTCGCTTTCCTAAGCCCCGTTGCCAATGCCAAGGGGTTTTCGCAACCAACAGGGTAAGTTCTTGTTGGGCGACGATAATACGCTCTTCTGGCCACGTGTGTTGCCACCAAACACTCAATAATAAGCCAATAATAAACACTACGCCAAATAGGATATGTCCTTTTTTTGATCCTTCTTTTTTTCCAACAAACATAGGCCTATGATGGTTGATTTTTGACTAAAAACAATGACAGCAACAGCATGGTAACTCCCAACAGCCCCAAGGCAACCACTTGTTGATGCTGCTGCAAAAATAAGACACTCAGACCAAAGAGTAATGAAATACTATATAACAAAAGGACTGCTTGCCGTTGACTTAAGCCAGAATGAATCAAACGAAAATGCAAATGCTCTTGATCTCCAACAAAAACGGGTCTTTTTTTGAGTAACCGCATGATAATCACGCGACAGAGATCTAACATAGGAAATCCCATCACTAATAAGGTGGTGGCTATTTTACTGCCCGAAATAAGCGCAAGCACCCCAAGCATATAGCCAGTAAACACACTGCCTCCTTCTCCTAAAAATATTTTTGCTGGATGAAAATTCCATACAAGAAAGCCAATACAGGCCGCCGCAAATAGCAAGGAAACTAACCCCACTTCTGGTTGAAACCATTGTGCTTGCCTGCTGACAAAAAAGATAACAATGCCGCCAATGGCCGCAATACCAGAAACAAGGCCGTCTAACCCATCTAAAAATTTGGTACTCATCATTAAGCCCATAAGCCAAAAAAAGACGAGTAAATCAGCCAAGACTAAAAATTTTCCTAGGCCACTTACGGAAATAGTAATCCCGGTTAAGTGGATGATTCCCCCAGTGGGGTGCGAGATGCTTTCTATGCCAATACCAGAAAGAATCGCAATACTACTGGCCAGTACAGGAAAAATAATTTGATATCTTGGTCGTAAGGTGTACGCATCATCCAGAAGCCCGCCAATAATAATAACTAATCCGCCGAGCGCAACACCAAGTAAGGTTTTTTTACTAATATCTGTGCCGACATCACCAAAGGCAAACACAGCCAAGGCAAGGGCAACAAAAAAGGAGACAAAAATAACAATGCCTCCCCCAAGGGGAATATGCTTTTTGTGAATTTTTCTTTTCTCTTTTTTTGCACGGTCAATAATACCCGTTCGTCTCATAATAAAAATCACGAGCGGGGTGAGAAAAAAACTGATCAATATGGTTGTAATAAAGTAAAACCACAGCATAGGCTCACTGGTCAGACGTCATATCACGATTATCTAATTCCTACTCCCCTTTCTACGCGTAAATTGTTTTCTCCTTCAAAAATAATCACATCCCGACGCTGCACTTTTCCAGATAATAGCAAATCAGCCAATTTATTTTCAACCAACTCTTGAATCGCTCGTCGCATGGGGCGTGCACCAAATTCTGGATCATAGCCAACAGCAGCCAAGGCATCTAAGCCAGGGTCCGTTACTTGGAACATAACTCCTTTTTGTTCCAAATCTTTCGCCACACGGTTAAGCATAAGTCGCGCAATTTTTTTAATATCGTCTTTTTCCAAAGGATGAAAGACAACAATACTATCAAAGCGGTTTAAAAATTCAGGACGAAAATATTTTTTTAATTCGCTTCGCAATAGTTGCTCTTGCATCTGTGCCACACTCATACCTTGTCGGATCGCATCTTGCACAAAACTCGTTCCAGCGTTTGAGGTAGCAATAATAATACTATTCGTAAAATCAATCACTCGTCCCATACTATCAGTTAAACGACCATCGTCAAATACTTGCAAAAATAAATCGAGTATTTTTGGATCCGCTTTTTCCATTTCATCTAACAGGACCAATGAAAATGGTTGTTGGCGTACGGCTTCCGTTAACAATCCTGTCCCCTGTTGCCCAGGCTGACCAATTAAGCGATACATACTACTGCTTTCTTGATATTCACTCATATCCACCCGAATCATGCGTTGCTCTCCCCCAAAATATACTTCTGCAATTGTTTTGGCTAATTCAGTTTTACCTACACCAGTTGACCCTAAAAATAAAAAGTTTGCAATAGGCCGCTTTGTTGAGCGAACTTCTGCCCGCGCGCGACGCAAGGCATTTGCCACAACAACCACCGCTTCATGTTGGCCAATGACCCGTTCATGCATGGCCTCTTCTAACCGCAGTAATTTTGCAGATTCATTTTCTGTAATACTCGTTGCCAAAATACCTGTTTTTTGCGAAATAATATGCGCAACGTCATTTTTTGTCACAAAAGCATTATCCCCTTGTTGGCTATGAACATAACTCGCGGCTTCACTCATAAGCTCAATAGCACTTTCTGGTAAGCGTTGTTCATGCAAAAAACGGCCTGCCAAGGATGCCGCCGTCGCAAGGGCATCATAAAAATAAAATACTTTTTGTTTATATTCAAATAACCCTGCTTTTGCTTGTAACACATCAATCGTTTGCCCTTCGTTCATTTCTTCTATATGCACCTGTACCATGACATTCCCAATTTCTGAATGCATAATTGCATGACTATACCCTTCTGGCGTCGTGGTGGCAATAACGAGTACGTCGCCAGAACCAATAACATCTGCCAAGGTTTCTGAGACATCTAAGCCTTCACTGGCGCCACTTGTTGCGAGGAGATCATGAATGTTGTTGATAAATAAAATAATGTTCCCTGCACGACGTATTTCATTCACAATATGTAATAAGCGTTCTTGCGCCCCACTCACCGTTGTTCCTGCTAATAAGGCAGAGGTAGATAATTGCACCAAGCGTTTATCTTTAATCCGATCAGGCACATCATCTTCAATCATGCGCTCCACCAGTCCTTGAATAATACTTAATTTTCCTACTCCATGATCCCCAACTAATAAAATACTCTGTCGGCCACTTTCAACAATACGACAGATTTCTTCCAATTCTTTTTCTCGTGAGACGCAAGGTTCCAAATGACCTAAGACCGCAGCCATCGTAAGATCCTGACTAAAACTATTTAAATATGGTGTTGCGACAGCGGTCATGGCTCTATCTAAACCATATTTATTGCGTGTCGCCGCTGCTTTACGAAAGGTAGTGTATTGTTGACGAAGCCGTTCTTTTAATCGTACCCAACCAATCACATGCAACAATTTTTCTTTATCAATATTCAAATCATATAATACTTCTTGTATATGTTCTGAATGCAAAATAGCCGCCAACACAAATTCAGATGCGCCAACATACTGCAAACGAGATGCTCGCGCTTGTTCATAGGCATGAAAGGTAATTTGATACAAATCATCTTCTTTTGCTTGTTCAACAGATACTAGCGGCGCTAATTTTGCTTGTATCATGCTCACACTCACCCCTAAGCGAACAAATAAGGTACTGATGCGAGGAACAGTAAGTAAAGCAGAAAGAACATCAACCGCACTCATATGTGCTTTGCCTTGTTTACGAAGCAATAAAAACCCGCGTTCAATATGCTGTTTTGATTCTTCATCGAGGGTTTGCCAAACATCTATTCTTAACGCAGTGGACTTATGTTTTTTTGTTTGGGTATAGCTCTTACTTTCAACCAAGGCAGAGGTATATACCGGACGCATGCGTTTATATAACGCAAAGGCCGCAAATAACAAACTTAGACAAATATACAAAGGCACACTATTGCCTGATTGTTGCCAAAACGCAGAACGCAATAGATCGTCTATATCGACAGAAAGAATATTCATCACCGCAAACAACAAAAACATGCCCGCAAACAAACAAGCACCGGCAATCTGAAATATGCGTACATACTTTCTGGCTTGTGCTAACCGAATACGATAGACGCTTAAGGGGTCTGCAATATAATAAAAGGTATCCCGCAACACATGTCCTATCCTGGGGTTCTTTTTCCCTTTACTTGTGGGATCAGTGGTCAATGAAAATGGTTTAATTGTATCAAATAATGATGCCCCCATATTACACAAATAGAATCAACAATGACGAAACAAGAACATACGATAAGATAAGTGGAAAGGCGAGCCACACAAAAAATAATGCGAGGATAATACTCGTACAAATAAGTAACGCAATACTGCGTCCAATAATATTCACGAGACGCATAAAAAAACTCATCAATCTCCCCTGCCAATCATATTGACCGTACATGGGAACAAAGATGTTTTTCAACCACAATCCTGGGGCAAGACTTCTATTATACTCGGCAATCATGCGAAAGCAGCCGAGCAATATTTTTTTAGCCCCGGCGCTATACCACCAGATAGGAAAATACACAATATCCCAAACAATATCGAGAAGAATGCGTTGGGCAATGAGAAGAAACATATGATACAACCTGTTTTATATAACACTTCTCGTAGTGTACCATAAAACAAAAAATCTCCCAATAACAGGAGATTCTTTTTTTCTTATCGACGTGCGACCGCAGTGTCCGTGAGCCGAGTAAACTGTGGCTGTTCTGCATCTACTAACTGCAATCTTTTTATTCGCTCTTCAATACTTTTCATAGAGCGATGTTTGGCAATTTCTAGTTGAATGCGTTCATGTTCTCGTTCTAATTCTTGTATCTGTCGTTGATAATCACTAATGTCATAGCCTTTCGTAGAAATGGCACTTACCTGCACCACATCTAACACCAATAACACCACCGCACACACCAGTAATCCAACCCGAAATCCAGTACTAATAAATAGCTGCTTTACCGCATTTCTTTTTTCACGAATGGTTTGTTTATTGTGTCTGATCATATTTTTTCTACGACGCGTAATTTTGCAGAACGCGCCCGTGGATTTGAACGATATTCTTCATCTCCACACACAAGAGGTTTTTTATGAATAAAGCGAATGTTTTTTTGTGATTTAAAAAAATGTTTTACTACCCGATCTTCCAGTGAATGAAAGGAAATCACGGCCAATCTTCCACCAGGCAGTAAGGCATCAATGGCTTGCGGAAGACTTTCTTCTAATACATCAAGTTCATTATTTACCGCAATCCGCAGTGCCTGAAATGATTTGGTTGCCGGATGTAATCCCCCAATCCACGGGACTTCTTTATCTGTTTTAAGCTTTTTTCTATAGGCAAGTAACACACATTCTACAAAATCGGCTACCTTCTCTATTGGACCATCCTGTCGTTTTTGTATAACCACCCCAGCAATTTCTTTGGCTAATGGTTCTTCTCCATAGACTCGCAATACATAGGCAAGTTGTTCTTCTGATACCGTGGCCAAGAGTTCCGCCGCCGTTATTCCGGTATCTGCGGACAACCGCATATCAAGGGGTTCTTCTGGTTTCAAAAAACTAAAGCCTCGTCCTCGTTCTTCAAATTGCGGTGTTGACCAGCCTAAATCCATCAAAATGGCATGCACCCCAGCAATGTTCTGTTCTTTCAAAATCTCGCTCAAATGCGAAAAGCTCTTTCGTATAAAAATCACTCGGTCGCCGTACTCATGCAAAAAATGTTTTGCCCGAAGTATTGCTTCTGGATCAACATCAATCCCAAGGACTTTTCCTTCGGGGCCAAGTTGTTCCACTATTTTTTCCGTATGTCCTGCGTCTCCGAGCGTACAATCAACAACAATATTTCCTACAGAAAGATGAAGCGCGTCTAAGGTTTCTTGAAGAAGAACCGGGGTATGTCTCATAGCAAAGAGGATAATCAGTGCGAATTAAATGCCAAGTGCCCCAAGTTGTTCTGCAATATCATTTTTATTTGCTTCACTTTTTGTGGTGTATTCACGCCATTTTTGCTGATTCCACACTTCGAGGCGGTTGTACAAACCTGCCACGATAATTTCTTTTGTCAAATCAGCGTAGGTGCGTAAATAATCAGGGATAACAATTCTCCCTTGTTTATCAAGCACGACATCCATAGCACCAGCAAGCATAAGACGCGCAAAGGCGCGGGCATTTGCCTGCGAAAAAGGAAGATTGGCTAATTTTTCTGCCAACACTTTCCACTCTTCTTTGGTGTAGAGAAAAAGACAGTCATCGAGCCCCCGGGTAATTACCGCACCTTTTGCTAATTTGGTACGAAATTTTTTTGGGACAGCTAAACGGCCTTTATCATCTAAATTGTGGCTGTACTCACCGATAAACATAGTGGTTTGAACAAGATTGGGGGTTAAGTAGACAAGCACGTTACTTATTTTTTCCCCACTTCTCCCCACATATATCCATTTTATACCACTTATCTTCCCCGAGCAAGTAGTTGTTCTCCACTTTGTGGATAACCTTTCCAAAAACAAAAAAGCCCACTCATTCTACGGGAAGAATGCAGTGGGCTTGTTCATTTCGACAAATATTTGGCTACCTACGTTATTTTTTTGCTGAATCCCATAATTTTTTTGCTCGTTGTACTTTCCAATATCCTTGTCCAGGAATAACGAACACAGATACTTTTTTTCCTGCATATTGTTGTACCTGTGTGCTGTGAATCGGAAACAAGTCTTTATCAAGTAGCATAATATTCTCTGGTGCCTGGCAAAGCATCTTATTTTTTTTCTTTACCAGAATATATTCATTTTTTACCAAGACACTCATATCACCAAGAGAAAGCCATCCTTGCAAAAATCCGTCCTGACTAGAGAGCGAGACGGCGTCTATTGTTTCTTCACCAAGAATCTTTCCTTGAGTATGTTCTAATACTCCCGGCAAATCCTTTTTTAACAAACAGTCGCCAATAGCAATTGCCCGAGAAATCGTTCCACTCATTCCATATTGTTGATACTGTTTGGCTTGTATAGGATAACCAATAAGTAATCCATTACTGCCATTATTTTTAAAAAATAAACGAATCAATCCTTCAATTTCTTTTGCGCCAAATGCACCGTTGAGAAATAACTCTTTTCCATTCATACTCACCGCTAATAATGGAGTAAGTGGAAGATCGTACACAGAAAATACATCCATTTGAATTTCTGGAGCAGCCCTTCCACCAACTAAATCAGAATCAACGACTGGCAAATTAAGATAGCTAGCAGCCTGAAATGCTAAGCCTTCCGCACCAATTTCTCCAGGAATAATTCCTTTCGGTGTAATCCCAGTGAGTTGTGTATACTTTTTTACTCCTGTCTTAATCACAGAAACAAAATCTCCTTTTACTTGTGATGGATCTCCAACACCATAGATAGACGCAAGATAGTCAGTTGCGTGAAATTCGGCTATTTCTTTACAGAGAATCTTTGATTTTTTTGATAACGCAGCATCAAAGGCTTTTCCATGATCACGATACGATAAACCACCACCCGTCGCACAACATAAACTCCCGATGCGTAATGCATTAAGATTTTTTTTTGAGAGATAGAACATATGGATATAGTATAATAAAAAATAACTATTTATGGGATGGTGACCGGAGCTGAGGTGTATATCACATCAGCTCAACGGTCGTGAATTCCCCAGGCCGCAGCGTTTTATCTGCGTAGGGAGGAGGCAGGGCAAGGGCAGCTGCGTACACCGAAATCTGGTGTCCGCGCATGCGCCATGCTTCGTAGGCAAGACGGAGTTCAACAAGATCTTCCACACCAACGGTATTGGCAGGAGTGATCCCATACAACTCCGGAAACAAGTAGGGATGCAGGTAGGACTGTGTCGTATCTTTCACTCCATGCGTGTGCATAGGACGCACGAAGCGAACACGTGCCATGAGAGCAGCCCCAAACTCCCGCACCATAAGCGCACGAATAGAGACAGCGAGCTGGTCAAGCTGTGTGTAGGCAGCAGGAACGGCATAGCCCAGATGTTGTTCCATCTCTTGAATGTAGACACGATATTCATCGGTCGGAAGATGGTACAGAATCTGTGTGGGCTGCAAGCGACGAAACACCGCTGCTTGCCAGCGAATGAGCGTCTGCTGATACACGCCAGGCCCTTTCGGCAGGTGCAGGGCAAGTGGCGTTTGTCCTTTCTTCAAACGCGCATACGCATCATCGCGCTCACGCGGCAAGGACAAGGTACGAACAGCGCCTTGGTGTCCTTTGTTTTGTGCAGGAAACTGCAGCTGCCAACGCGCATCAAACAAGCAGCCGCCGCTCAAGCAATACTCGGGACGCAGATTTTCCGTCCCCCACCAGCCCGCAGCTGCCACCGCTGCGTCAGGCAAGGTGGAAACATGAACCACCCCTCCATCGGGCATTGTTCGTTCAATAACTCCAGACGCTACCAGCCAAGAAAAGTATGGTGCCATGACAACGTCCTCCTATACAACAGCGTTACTCTTCCCACGTTCAGCAACAGCATTGCTACTGATTATGAGAAGAGGCTACTATCAGATATTGCTATCGTCTGTCCTTCTCTTCCCATAATGTACGGAAAAAAAATATCGCCCAATGTGGCGATATAGCGGACCTCAACGATAACAATACCTAACGAATGTTATCGGAGGTCCACGCGACGACGATGATTACACACAAAACAATTCATATATCACTTATTCATAAATAAATAAAAAATCCCGATTATAGCGGGATTGCTGCGACCTCAATGATAACAATTCCTAGCGGAAGTTATCCGAGGTCGCTGTAACGACGATGATTATTTACTGAGTATCTTTTCATACGATGTTTCTACCCTACGCCCTAAATAGATGTTTGTCAAACCTTGTCTTGTGTATAAATAATTATTTTTCCGAATCAACCATAGAAAAACCTAAGTCAGCAAAAATTAAATTACGCAGATATATCGAGCCAACATACAGCACGGTAATAATATCTTCTCCCGTACGAAATGCCCCATCTTTAATCGTATCAACCAATTCCGGATAATACTCTAATAATTGATTCATCACTTTTTCTATTTCTTTTTCAGCATCATAGGCATTTTTGGGTTCTAGTGCTTTGACCCGATTAAATAATTCTGTCTTTTTACTATCAACAATTTCTTTAATGCCACTTTGTTGTAAAATAATCTGCCCCTGTTCATTTAACTGACGCGGAGAATTACTTGGGGCAATTTTATTTTTCCATAAAATTTCTACCGTTGGGCTCATTTCATCTACTTTTTGTTTCACCACATTCATATCTTTTTTCATTTCAGCGATATCATGCAACATGTGGAGGGTACGCTCATCAATGCGTGCAATAAATTCTCTCGTATTACCAAGAAGAATAGCAGATACCCAGTTCCCTATTTTTTGTACCAATGGTGGAATTGATGTTGACATACATGAATAGGAGAATAAGAACACTAGGTAGTATACGTTCCTTCTCTAAAAAATCAAGAAAAAAATAAAAAAATAGGAAAATCGCATTATTTTTTTGTCACGGTTTCTTCTTTTAAAATCTTTTTGGCAATAATAAACACCACCAGCGCCAAAATAAAAAAGTGTAATAATTCAGAAAAAAATGCGCCCACCCCAAACTGAAATGGCCCAATGCTCAGGAGTCCCTCTTTCCAATTGCCTCCAGAAATAAGCGGGTTTACCAAAGGCATAATCATGTTATCCACCAATGACTTTACCAAGGAATTACTTGCCGCGCCCATAATAAAGGCCATCGCAAGTCCAACGATATTATATTCTTTAATAAATGACGCAAATTCTTTAAACATATATATACGGATTACTATTACAAATCTTTTTTCGGAACAAAATCCATGGAAATAGAATTCACACAATGGCGAATATTTTTTGCCGTATAGCCTTCACCACTAAATACATGTCCTAAATGCGCATCACAATTTGCACAAACAATTTCGGTGCGAATGCCATCCGCGTCCACAATACGTTTTACTGATCCAGGAACTTCGCTATCAAAACTCGGCCAGCCACAGTGCGATTGAAATTTATCTTCAGAGCGATATAACAAGGTACGGCAGCGTTTACACACATAGCCCCCTTCTTCTTGATGATCGGTGTATTTACCAGTAAAGGGACGTTCGGTACCTTTGTGTACAATAACGTTTTCTTCTTCTGGGGTAAGCGGTTGCCATTGGGTATTATTCATAGAAAACATACTACTATATAGATAACACTATCATGAACCACCGTTGTTGACAAACCCCGTTATTTCTTTTGTGTCGAGTTACACCTCATACTAGCCGTCACAACCACTATTGTTATGTAAACAATTCAGATCAACCACCCCTTGCGTAATAAACGCACTATACGACATAAAAAGATAGAAAAAAATAAATCCAACAATTCCCCAGGTCAACAATTTTTTATATGAGAGTGGTATATATATTTTTTGTATCCGGTATACAACGATTCCAAATAATACAAGATATAAAAAAATAATTGCCGCATAACCATACCAGGTATATACAGAAAAAAATCCTGCGGCAAGCATAGTAAGAACATAAAACACATACTCAGCCCCTATATCCACAAACGACTGTGTTGATGGTATCAACGAAGGAAATCGTATTACAGGCCCTCCGGTATACATAAGCCCACTATACCGAAACGATAATTGCAATAATATAGCAGCAATAAACAATCCCACAATACACAATATGCTTTCCACACCTACACGCGTATAGCGCTGTTGTTTGAACAAGGCATACCCACGCATAACCGCAAAAAAAACGGCAGCATAGAGCACAATATTAAACACAATACTTTGAGGCAATACCCCAACACTGCCTGTATCATCTTTGACATAGACAATAGGCGCAGGCACGCCAAACGACATGCCACAATCAAAATGATTGAGCATATCTTCTTTTAATACACGAACATCTCCTTCTTGCCTGCTGGAAAACTGTTGCTCTATGGACTGCTCTTGTTTATAACAATCTTGCTGCTTTATAAGATTAATGGCAATTCCCAAGAATTGGATAAAAATAAAACAGACAATACCGATGTTTCGTACCCATGCTCTGTTGTGTGTGGTATCACGCATATACGAATATTTTCCCATACATACGCTATATTGACAACTGATTAAAATCATGATGTTCTATTCTAGTCTCTGCCAAGAAAAACGTCAGACAAAGGAGCCTGCAATGGCGCTCATTGATATTCTTTCACTCATTTCAATGTCGGGTGTGCTACTCTTGCTCAGCATGTACCTGTACTACGTGATCAAGGGCAATATCACCCCAAACGCCGCAACCTGGGCAATTTGGGGCAGCGTCAATGTGGTCAACTCAGTCACCTATTTCAAAGTGGTAGATGGTGACCTGAGCCGCTGGGCAGCAACTGGCGCAGCATGCCTCGGATCGCTTTTGATCCTTGGCTACGCAGCGTTCAACAAGCGCTTTAGCAAAATCGGGCCAACAGAATGGATGATTCTGGCAATCGCCGGCGTCATTGTCTACTACTGGCGTACCAGCGGTGATGATGTAATGGCCAACTTGCTGCTTCAAGCAGTATATGTGCTATCGTTCATTCCCACCGTCCTCGGTGTACTCAAAGGCAACAAAGAAAACATCTTGCCCTGGTACATTGCGGTGGTGTCGTATATGATCATGACTACGAACCTGGTCATCCACTGGCAGCCAGAGCAACAACTGGTATCCCTCGTACACCCCATCCTCATCGGGGTGATGGGCAACGGCAGTGTGGCAATCGCAATTCGCCACATGAACAAAAAACACAACAACTGAAAGGAAACGTTCATGCTTTTCGCCAAATATCTGATCCTTCCTATGGGACCGGACGGCGCACCGGTGGTCAAGGTCATCTTTCCCCACGAGACCATAGTCCAGGTACAAACTGACCATTTCCGTCTGGCAGGCGCTCCACTGGCCGGAAATATTTCTGCCTGGCCAAACCTGCAAGCCTGCGTCGATGACCAAGAGGTTGCTGCACACTTGGGCGCGGCCCTGCGCAGCGCAATTGAACGGGGTAAAGAAGATCATTCGATCACCCTGAGTCTTCCCCGCCATATTGGCTGGGTGACCCGTGTCCCCACCCAGCCATACTTGCAACAGCAGCTGAGAAGGCCGTCATCCGGGATTCCCGTCCTCCCCAAGGAGCTCATCCTGGCTCCAAAAACTACCCAACTCACCATGAAAGTTCGGATGCGCAAAGAGCGCAACCAGCAATGGCACTTCACGGTCTGGACGGTATACCCAGGGTACTATCCCAAAGAAGAACGGTTCATCTTCCTTGACCCGTACAATACAGGGACCCCCTGACGACAAACAAGGAGTTCCGCCCCGACGACGCGGATGAATTGCTTCGGCAGTTCCCCACCCCCGTCGGAGCAATTCAAAAACCCTGTACCAGAACGGTATAGGGTTTTTGTTTTATTGAATCAACAAGATTACCGCGAGGATCGCTGCCATAGCAGCAAAAACCCAGCGAATAACCGCATTACCCGCTTTTATTGCCACATGAGAACCCAGATACCCTCCCAAAATCATCGCAAGCATAAGCACTATTCCATAACGATAATCTAATAATCCTTGATAGCCATATAAAAACAGAGAGATAAAAGAAGAAACCAGTTGTGGTAACCGTAATGTTGCACTTGTTTCTATTAAGGTAAGCCCAAAAAATGCCACCAAGACAAAAATGATAGCAATGCCAATCCCAGAGCCAAAGGCCACTTGCAAGGTTAACAGCAACGCATACAAGAGATAGCCAATAATTTTTTTTCTTTGACTTGTTTCTTTTTGTTCTGTTCCAATCTTTTTCTTTAACAAAAACAAAGGAACAATAAGTAATATAATAGAACCCACAACGATTTTTACCCAACTACTCTCTAAGAAAAATAATATAAAGGGTCCACACAATCCGGCAAATATAGAAATAAGAGTGAAAGGTTTACTATATTGTTTTCGTAAATTTTTTTCCTTACGAAAGCGAAACAACGCGCCTATCCCCAATCCTAATCCCCCAAAGGTAGTTGTTGCTGCGGTAATTTTTGGATCAATTCCTAAAAATATTAATAAGGGAATGGTAATAAGCCCAGCGCCACCTCCCGCAATACCGCTTAAAAAACTCGCGGCGAGGCCAACAAAAAAGACACCCAACAGTTGCATGGTCATAAAAACAGATTAAGAAAAATATCTTTCATAGGCCACTAATTCTTTTCTATATTGTTTATGTTCGGGTATTGTTTTTGCTACCAACAACCAAAATTGTTTGCCATGGTTCATTTCTTTCAAATGACAGAGTTCATGCACAATAATATAATCCGCTAAATGTGGGGGTAATAAGACTATTTTATAATTAAAATTCAAATTCTTTTTTGCCGAGCAACTCCCCCACACCGTGCTTTGTTTTTTTATACTCACCCGAGCAAAATGACATTGATAGATAGCATTAAAATGTGCCAAGCGATCTTTTACTAATTTTCTGGCTCGTGCCACGCAGGAATGGTAGTCTGTACGAGAAAACCCTACAGGAAGTACGGGGGTTACGGCTTCTTTCTTTTTTTGAAACGCTCTCACGTGCTTTTGTATCCACAGTGTTTTATCTGCAATAAATTGTTCTATTTCTTTCATGCTCACCCGTGTTGGCGCCACCACAGAAACAGTGGCATCCCTATTAATAACAATACGCAGGTACTTAGCCTTAGCGTTTTTTTTCAGGGTGTAGGGAATTAAGGGGGGCATAATACTAGGATATACTAAAAAAAGTATAGCAAAGGTTTGTGTTTCGTACTATATTTGCTATGATTTATAAGGTTGGGTAAAAGTAAGTTATATTAAATACGCTTTTTTTATGATAAAAATTTTTTAAAAAAGCAAAATATTGATAAATTAACTCAAAAATATGGATCTACCAAAATATCACGAAACATTTATACCAATATTAAACGTACTGAGCGATGGTCAAATTTTACATTACAACGAATTACGAAAGCGTGTTCGGGATGAATATTATTCAAATTTGAGCGAAGAATTATTAGAAAAAAAGACGAAGAGTGGAGACATTCTAATATTAAATAGAATTGGCTGGGGAAAAGCATATCTCAAACAGGCAAAAATGATTGAACAACCAGAAAGAGCGATGGTAAAAATATCGGAAAAAGGTTTAAAAGTTGTAAAGAGTGGAAATTTAACATTATCAGATTTAATTAACGATCCTGATTTTCAAGCGCATAGGGAAGCAAAAAAAGAAGAAAAAGATTCTGAAATAGATTTGGAAGATGAAAATGCTTCTCCGCAAGATATGATTGACTCGGGATTTAGTGCTATTGAAAAGCAAGTCAAAAATGAGCTTCTCGAAAGACTTAAAGAAATAGACCCTTATTATTTTGAAAAAGTTGTTTTGCTACTATTAAATAAGATGGGCTACGGAGATTTTATCGAAACTTCGAAAAGTGGTGATGGAGGAATAGATGGTATTATTAACGAAGACAAATTAGGCCTAGCAAAAATATATATCCAAGCTAAGCGTTATAATGAAAATAAAATAAGAGAAAAAGAGATTCGTAATTTTATAGGAGCAATGAGCGGAGATACAAGTAAAGGAGTTTTTGTCACGACTTCTTCTTTCGATGAATCTGCCATACACAAAGCAAGAGAGGCACATCATTCGATAATACTCATTGACGGCAAAAAACTTGTTGATTTAATGCACGAATATGGAGTGGGGTTACAAGTTAAAAATAAATACGAAGTAAAAGAAATAGACGAAGACTTTTTTGAAGAAACTTAAGGGTGTAGGGAATTGAGGGGGGCATAATACTAGGATATACTAAAAAAAGTATAGCAAAGGTTTGTGTTTCGTACTATATTTGCTATGATTTATATATAAAAAATGCAGATAGTAACTATACCCATATGAGTAATACTCTTTCCTCCCCTATCAAAGTTGCTGCAGGCCTCTTCATGATAGCAGGATTGATTAATTTGATTGTCACGTTCACAAATCTAACAAGTTCTCCCTCATCCATAGAACCAGAAAGTCTCCAAGCTACGGCGAATGAGTTGACCCAAATCATCAACATTATATCCGCCGTTATAGGTATTTTGATCGGCTGTTTTTTGCTCAAAGCAAAACATTGGGCTTATACACTTGGTTTAATACTTGTAAGCCTTGGGTTAGTAACACACCTACTCGATCTGTCACAAGTAGGCACCACAGTATGGTATCGACTCATATTATCTGCAGCAATATTGATTTCACTTATTGTCGGAAGAAACGATTTCAAGAAAGGCTAAGATTTTTTATCCTTTATTTTAATAAATTGAACAACAAAGTCTCTGTTGTCGGATGTAATGAAAATTTTACTTGTTGCAATAATAGATTAAGAAAATTATACAAAAAATTACAGCAGTTAAAATGGCTGCCATCATCCAAGGGATATAGCTGGGGAACTTTGGCTTGATAGTCTCATGTAATTCACTTAAATCCCTTTTTTCTGTACCATCGGTTATGTCTTTAAGCTTCTCTAATATGGATTATTTCAAAATATTCTACAAAGTATTACGTTTGCAACTTTACCGTATTCTCAAACACCTGATCAAACTCACTTCGTTGAATCACAGTGTCGTACAGACCAATACTTTCTCCTTCGTGCTTACTGATACCAGCATAACTAAGACTAGCGTCTTCGTATCGCTTAAATTTATATACAGCATCGTTCATGAGGGCACTATTGAACACATTGAGACTTACTAGCAGTTCAAAGTCTTTCACACTTAAACCAGTGACCTTTTTGAATAGTCCAGGCTCCAATTGGGTGATCACATCTTTGAGAGTTCTCTCACGATAATCTGTCAGATACATGAAAACAGGCACACGAGTAGCAAACTTGATGAGTTTCTCTTGAATCTGTTTACGCACGATCTTATACTCTTTTTCTTGCTCAGAGAGTTCTTGTTTTTCTTTTTTGGTGAGTTCTCTATCATTTGCTTCTTTTTTTGTTTTTTCGACAGCCTCTGACTTGTTGATAATCGTTTCAATATCAGCATTGAGACTGCGGAATCCCTCGATATTCATCAAGGCGTTCATCGCATCTTCATTGTCCATCAAGCGTTTGAGTGTATAGTTGTCGACGTTTACAAGTAGGGCACTTTCCCAACGACGAGCGAGCAGTGTCGCTGTCGTTCCACTCATCGCCATATCCAAGATACCAGCCGCATCAATCTGTTTCATCGCACTCCCATCATACGCAAGAACGGGCAAAAAATGGATAAACTCTGCTACTTTCTGTTCTGGGTTCTTGTCCCCTACACTCAAACGGCAACTATAATCAGCAATCTGTCGGAGCGCGCGATCAGGTGCAAAATCGAACACATAGCACTCATTTTTGAGTATCATTTCTTCATCAGGAGACTTACCGTCTGGATTTTTGATCGTCCATGGTGTCTGTACACGAAAAGCGGCTTGAAAATATGTTTCAGGACTAGAAGAATTTCGCAACATAAAAATACCCGTCCATGGTTTTACCGAAACACCCGTCGTTAATTTTCCACATGAGAGTGTAATTGTTTTTGTTTCAAGCGGAGGTGTCATCGCCTTGACTACAGGCTCGAGTGCATCTGCACCAAGCCCTGCTTTGTTACCTGCGGCTACTATGATTTTATAGTCATTATAAAATTTGTTTTGTCTCGATTGGAGTAGATTCTTCATCGCATAACAAGAGGACACACTCGGTAAAAACCAAAATGTGTGAGTCAATACACTCAGCAACGGAGCATGAGAAAATGGAAGTGGTGGTTTTTTTGCACCAAGTTTCAAGTTATCAATTGTTGTCTCTTGAAACGACCCACGAATCAGATCAAGCCATTTCTGAACTTCATCTTCATAGGTAAAGCGAGCTTGCTCTTCTTTCCCATCTGCTGAAAAAAAGAGGTTGAGATCAAACTCGTTGAACTCTCCACCCATTGCAATTTCACGAATAGTATCGGGCAATTGATAGGTCATCATCACCATGCGAGGTAGTGATGCGTAGGGGTTATTCTCCCCTTGCCACAGCTCTTTGGCACGCTGTTCATCTGAATATGTCCAGTTAAAAATTTGCTCTTCGATAAATTCACCAGATGCAATCGCACGGAACGGTGTACCCGACAGATACAGATACGCCCCCGTAGTAATAGGCATTTCACTTTCACTAAAGTACTCAAGCCCTTCCCCCTCTTCATCTTGCTGTACACGTTTTTCTTCAGCCTCAAACAAGTCTTTTGCGTTTTCTCTCCACGCTCCATAGTGGTACTCGTCGAGGATGACACAGTCCCAATTTGTTGTGTGTACCCATTCATTTTTGGTTTTAATACCACCTGTACTTTTGTTTCTTCCCAGATAATCTTGAAATGAACCAAAACAAATAAGTGGTTTATCTTTATCAGCGTCTTCGTATGAGAGACTATTTGGTGAGATAAACTGCCACCCTTCAAAATCAACATGGGATTTGAGATCCTCTTCCCACGCATTTTGTACTGCTGGCTTAAATGTGAGTACGAGTACTCGTTTCCAATTCATTTTCTTTGCAAGCTGGTACGAAGTAAATGTTTTCCCAAAACGCATTTTTGCATTCCACAAGAAGTGTGGTGTTTTATTATCACCTTCTTTTTTAACATTTTTGAAATAGGTAATTGTTTTTTCTATAGCCTTTTCTTGTTCTGGGCGAAGACCAAAAGTCTGTGTTCTATTTTCTACATTCAAGGCACCGGACTTAATAGCTACAAGTGCAGATTTCACATCTTTGAGCGTACAGCGGAACCACTCACCATTTACATGCTCAATATTGTTTTTTCGTAAATATCTATGTACATCGTGATCACTAAACGCAGTACCATCATTTCTCATCGCCGATTCTTCAAGAATAATTTCATGCTCAAGGCGACTCGTAGTGAGCTGTTCAGCGATACGATCTTTAGCATTTCTCGTAGTATATCCAATTTTCAGAAGACCTTCATGCGTATTAACACCTTTGAATCTGTACACATATATTGTTGGTTTAGCTTCTGGACGAAGCGGGAAAAAAGTTTGATTGATCATACAAAAAACTATTTAATGCGTGAATCAATAAACTTCCATTCGTCTTTTGTTATACCCCATCGCTTACATAACATTTCATCTGTAAAAACACCCTCATATTTGCCGATATCTGGTATAAAAATAAATTTATCTTTAGTGACATGTTGGGATACAACTGTTTGTAAAAGTAAAAATCGAACAATTTTTGTAAACAAATATGTTTTGAACGATTCTACTTCTTTTTTAGTATCAAAAGCACCACCCACAATAAAAGATTCAGTACAACACTCACCCGGTTTCGCTATTTTTACATTTCCATCATAATAAAAGCCTACTGGTTTAGAAAAATCAGTTTGTCCAGCAATAGGAGCAGGAGGAATTAACAATTTCCATTTATCCAACAACCCCACATCATCGATAACGTCTTTTTTACTTGCGTATTTAAGACCTATTTTTTGGATAAACCAACAAGGTACACCAGAATTTTTTGGTGGATAGTTTGTGGGGAGACCAAATGGTTTTCGAGAAGAAACCACAGAACTCAAATTCTTACCACCATTTTCTTTTTTTGCAAGCACTTTTTTGATAATCGGAATTGCGTTACTATGACGGATAAAAATTGGAAACTCATCAAGATATCGCAAAGAACTTTCTACTTTACCATTGATAAAATTAGTTACTTCACACAGTCCCGTATTATCCCTATCCCAAAGGAAATAACAAATACCACCAGCAATATCAACACCAGAAAATACATCATTTGAATTTTCAAAGTCTACCATTCTTCGGATACGCTTATCACCGAGCATTTCAGAACGAAATTCATCAAGCCCTTTTCCACCAGCAAACCAACGAGCAGGAATAATCATCGTCAAATACCTTGGATTCATCTTTTTCGCTTGCTCAATAAACTTATGATAGATAGGACTTGCACTTCTACCGTGTCCAGCGTCACTCAATTGATACGGTGGATTTCCAATGATGACATCAAATTTCATATTGTTATACAAGTTATTTGGATCATCGGTATGAATAAACTCATAGGCGTGTGTTTCGAGTGCATCTTCTCTATCATATTCTGATTTACTTGCTCCACAGTATCGACATTTTTCTCCTTGCCACTCATGCTCTACCCTGTTGAAACGGATATTTCCTTGTTCGTCTGTAAATTCCGTACAGATAGAGTATTTTCCGTTTGCTATTTTGGAGCAGTACACACTTCGTCGTGCAAGCAGTGCAGTGAGTTCTGTAATTGCAATACCGTAGAGCTGATTGGTATAGATATGATTGATTCGTTCTTGTCTGTCTGGTATCTCTTTTTCAAGACCATCAATCAATCGAGCTGCTATTTCTCTGAGAAATACGCCTGTTTTAGTCACAGGATCAAGAAATTTAGCATGTTTATTTTTCCAAATTTTTTTTGGTAAAAGATCGAGAATCTCATTGACCAAACTAGGAGGTGTAAATACCTCGTCGTTACTCAAGTTCGCCAAACATGTGAGTACGTCTGGATTGTAGTTAGTGGGTAGTCTCATACGGTAATTTTAGAAAATGCGTCAAAGGAAATTCAGTTTTTGGTTCTGGTATAAATACAGGAGAGCCTGTATCGGACACTTGTGTTGTAGTAAATAATGTACTTTCTTTTGATTGATTTGGAATCAATTCAGCAAAGGCATAATCTCTACGTTTGATATCACTCCCTCTCACAAGAGACCACTCAGAAAATACGATTGGCTCTGATTTACTTCCCACTGTCTTGAGTGTTAGTGCATCTCCAAGTAAAATATTTCTCTCCAAAATAAAACGTATAACACGACGATATTCATCTGTGCATTTTTTCTTATACAATTCAGTATAGCAAGAATCAAAGATACCAAACAACCTGTTTCTACACTCTACGACATTGTCATGTAAAATATCGACACCGTAAATACTCCCAATCGTAACGACACCGTTTCTTTCAAATTCCAACTGACTTTTTTTATATCGCTTACTTATAACTTCTAGTTTTCTTCTAAGAATTGGATCCAAAAAATTACCTGTACCACACGCAGGTTCCAGAAAACGAGATTCTATACGTTCTGTTTCCTGTTTTACAAGATCCAGCATAGCATTCACTTCTCGCTCAGAAGTAAACACTTCACCATGATCTGTGACACGTTTTTTTGAAATGATCTGGTTGGCCATATCATTTCATTAAATCATCTACACCAACACCGAAAGCAGATGCAATTTTTACTAGTGTATCGATTGTGGGATTTTCATTCGCACCACTTTCAACAGTAACAATCGTATTCAAAGAAAGGTCGGCTAATTTTGATAAACGATCCTGCGATAATTGCTGTTCAGTTCGCAAACGTTTAATGTTTTTTGCAATAGTATTTTTTGTATTTGGCATACCAATATAATGTATATGTTTTAATGTAGGTTACTCTTCTGCCTACTTTATGTCAATTTCGTTCTCTTTTTGCAATAAAACTGATGAAATCAGTCTCTTTTTCAGTATTGATCACATCACCAAAAATGAAGCCACTCATCAACGTCAATAAAGTTCCTTTTGAATATTCTTTATCCATAATTGGAATAATCATACATCGGACACTCAAATAAAGTGGTTCTGAATCTACTAAGTGGCAAAATTTTAATATGAACACAATATCACCCAAATTACTTCCATCGTTGCGTGGCCATATTATGGGATACTCAGTTTCATTTTTTAGCATTCCAAATTCTTTAAAACTTTCTTGAAGATCACTCTTTTTCCATAAATTTCCTACGAATTTGATTGCATTAGGAAGTGGAGAAGACGGTAATGCAATATCACGGGTGCGTGTTTTCATCGCAGGAGGTTCGTCGGGAAGAAAATTAGGATTTTGCAATGATATGGTAAATACGTGCGTACCATCATTTTTAAATATTGAATCATTGGTTTTTTGGCGAGATATTGTTTTATCAAAGAAAAATCCGCTCTTGGATAGTAGTACCCAGCCTGATTCATGAAAACTTAATTTCGGACAAATATTTTTTTGTTCGGTTGCCGTGGGATCAAGTTTTTCAATATAGCTTTGTCCTTTGGGCAATATATATTTTGCAACTGTCGTGTTTGACTTGTTAAATTTAGGAAAATCAATGTAAAATCCCATTTCCTTTTTGTAAATCCCGATAGTGAAAATATATTTGCTACTTAAAAAGATTTGCACTCGTTCAATATTAGAGTGGTTTATTTCAAAGTAGCTTTTATAGTTTGGTGGAATCATGTTTATATTTTAGATAATCGTCCCGCCGATTATACGGAGGGACACCTCTTTATTCCCCTATAAAATAATTTTTCCAATAGGAACCCCCCATTGGAAAAAGAAATTTGAAAATTTTTAAAACAACCGACTATCGTCGGAAAAGAAAAGGAATATTTCAGATAACTCATTCTTATACGAAATCATTATACATTTTAACGACTACACAGTAGCTCCGAATACTAACTCGACGGCTTTTGCGAGGGAATATACCTTCCCCCATCCTACCAAATTCTCCCCTATTCTTCAACAATAAAAATCACCGCCTAAAAGCAGCTGTCTTGGAGTTGATTTTGCTCCCTTTTTGTGATAGTCTTAGTCACACTTACGGAAGGTTCGCATAGTTGGTCGAGTGCGCCACCTTGGAAAGGTGGTATACCTGAAAGGGTATCGAGGGTTCGAATCCCTCACCTTCCGCCAATATTATTTCCCCCGAAAATCATTAATAAGGGTAAGGCTGTCTTCTACAGAATCAACAATAGTATAGAGTTTGGTATCTTCTACATTAATGGTTTGCAAGCGTTCAGACAACACATTGCGAATAAAGTCATCAACCCCTTGCCAATAGGTTTCTCCAAATAAAATAATTGGCACGCGAGGCATTTTGCCGGTTTGTATTAAGGTTAATACTTCAAACAGTTGATGCAAGGTACCAAATCCACCAGGAAAAAAGACAAAGGCTTTGGATGGCGCCGTGACAATAAGTTTACGGGTAAAGGGAAATTTAAAGGTAATAGAACGATTCACAAATTCGTTTAAGCGATTCTCCCCTTCTACTTCCATACCAATCCCAATGGATTCTCCACCGACCGCCATGGCTCCTTTGTTTGCTGCTTCGGCAACGCCCGTTGCTCCTCCGGTAACCACGGCATAGCCATTTTCGCCTAAAGAACGACCTAATTGATACGCCTGTTCGTAAAAAGGATTTGTTGGCTCCATGGATTTTGTCCCAAGCACGGTGACGTCTTCTACTAATCCGGTTAAAAACTCAAAGCCTTGCACCAGTTCTGCCATAATGCGGAATACTTTCCAATCCACATCATATTCTCCACTATGAAAGCGCGCGGGAGAAAGCTCGCAATTATTTGCTTCTTTTCCATGTTCTTGAATAAGGGCAAAGGCTTCTTCTGCCGTTTCAACGATTTTCCATGATTGAATACGGGTATGCGAGGTTGTTCCATGCGCACAACAGCGATCTTCTAAAAAGGCAACCAAGGGTTCCCAATATTCTTTTCCTACCAAAATAACGGGCACTTCACTCATTTTGCCAATATCCATGTGGTCGACTACTTCAAAAAATTCGTCTAAGGTCCCAAAGCCTCCGGGAAAAAACACAAAACTATGTGCGGGTGAAGTTAACATGACTTTGCGAGTAAAAAAGTACGAAAACGATACAGACTTTTTTACATAAGGACTGAGTTTTTGTTCAAGCGGGAGTTCGATATTTAAGCCAATAGATTCTCCCCCTACTTCAAACGCACCACGGTTTGCTGCTTCCATAATCCCTGGTCCGCCACCAGTAAGCGTGTTATAGCCAGATTTTCCGAGCAGTGCGCCTAACTCTTGCGCAACTTTGTAATATTCTTGATGAGGTAAAAAGCGCGCAGATCCTAATATGGTCACTTCTTTTTTGAGCGTGCTTAAAAATTGGTAACCTTCCACAAATTCAGACATGATACGAAAAATCTGCCACGGTTCGCGGTAGTTGCCTGTTTCATTTAATCCAAAGCTATATTGTTTATCCATAGAGACAATTAACATTTAACAATTAGCAATTAACAAAAATTTTAAAGAATTGTTCATTGTTAATTGCTAGTTGTTCATTGAATATTGGTGTCCCACGCGTAACACAAGCCCTTCAGAAAGTCGGGGTCCAATAATTTGCATACCCACCGGTAATCCTGCAGCCGTTTTACCTACCGGAACAGATAATGCGGGCACTCCGGCCAAAGACGCAGGACTCACAAACACATCTGCCAAGTACATTGCTAAGGGATCATTTGCTTTTTCTCCAATGCCAAACGCAGGATAAGGTGATGTTGGTGTTACTAACACATCCACTTCGTTGGCAAACACTTGTTCAAAATCTTGTTTAATAAGCGTGCGCACTTTTTGTGCTTTCCGATAATACGCATCATAGTAGCCCGCAGATAAAGCATAGGTGCCAATCATAATACGGCGTTTTACTTCTGGGGGAAATCCGCGATCACGAGAATAGCGATACATATCTACCAAGCGTTCGTGTTTTTCTTGCACCCCATAGCGAATACCATCAATGCGCGCCAAATTAGAACTGTCTTCACAGGGAACCACAATATAATAGGTAGGAATAGCGTATTTGGTATGTGGCAAGGATACTCGTTTAAGCGTACAACCGAGCTCAGTAAATTGCTGTATCGCCTCTTCTACCATACGACGAGATTCCTCATCCATGCCCTCGAGTGAAAAATATTCTTCTGGAATCCCGACGGTTAAGCCCTTAAGCGATTGTTGAATGAGTTCACGATACGCAGGGACCGCATCTGGCACAGAGGTAAGATCATAGGGATCTTGCCCTGCCATAATTTCCATTAAGAGCGCAATATCTTCGACGCTTTTTGCCATGGGGCCAACCGTATCAAGAGAACTTGCCATAGGCATAATACCGTAGCGAGAGTTGCGTCCATAACTTGGGCGTAACCCAGCAATACCACAAAACGCTGCTGGCTGACGAATAGAGCCACCCGTATCTTCTGCAACAGAAAACAAACATTGATCATCGGCAACAGACGCCGCAGAACCACCACTTGATCCTCCGGACACTTTGCTTTCATCATGCGGATTTCGCACCGGGCCATACATAGAATTTTCATTACTCGCGCCATGGCCAAAACTATCGCAATTTGTTTTTCCAATCACAATACCACCTTCTGTACACAAACGTTCAATCACCGTTGCATCAAAGGGTGGAACATAATTATCTAATATCTTTGCAGAACCAGTGGAACGAATATCTTTGGTACAAATAGCATCTTTTACCGAAAACGGAATCCCAGCCAATATGGGTGCCGTGCCTTGTGCTAATTGTGTATCTGCTTCACGGGCTTGTTCAAGCGCCTGCTCTTTATTAACACTAATAAAGGCATTAATATGGTCATTACGCGCATCAATTCTATCTAAACAGGCCTCGGTTAATTCTACCGCGGAAAATTCTTTTTTTCGTAAGCCAATACAGGCTTCTGTAACGCTTAAGGTATTTAGTGACATAAACAAATATTATTCTTCCGGCTCAGTAAATACTCCGGGCACTTGCAAAAACACGCCAAAGCGTTGCGGAAATGCAGCAATCAATTTTTTGGTTGTTTCCTCATCTTGAGGCAGGGCAATATCCTCGCGGGTAAGGTCTTGTAATCCGGTTACTTGTGATGTTTCTTCTACCGCAGAAATATCTACTTCATTCAACAGCTCAACATAGCCAAAAATACCGGATAATTCTTCGGTATAGCGTTCTTTTTCTTCTTCGGTTAAGGCGATTCTCGCAAGAAGCGCAATATGTTCTACATCACTTTTTTGCAGTTTCATAGTAGGGCTAGTGTAGCAAAAAAATTTCTAGAAGAAAAGACCCATCATGTGTCACCTCGAGCGACCGTAGGGAGTCGAGAGGTTAAGGAACTTTATATCATCAGTACTAATATCCTAAACTCCTCGACTTCAGTCGGCTAATGCCTCCTTTCGCTCGGAGTGACAGAACTGAGTATCTTTACTTTTTAACTACTCTTAAAAACTCTTTTTCCGATAACACCTCTATCCCGAGCGTCTCTGCTTTTGCTAATTTAGAGCCAGGATTTTCCCCCGCAATCAACATATCTGTTTTTTTGCTGACGGTATTTGTTACCTGGCCCCCTTGGCGACGAATAGCCTCGGCAACAGCATCTCTACTCATGCCCTGCAAAGTTCCTGTTATTACCACTGTTTTGCCTGCAAACGGTCCTTGTAAAGAGGTTGGTGTTGTTTCCACTTCTTCAATAACAATTCCTGCCTGACGCAACGCTGTTATAAGCGCACGGGTATCTTTTTGGCCAAAAAAGGTGATAATTGCATCCGCTACTTGCGCCCCCACATCAGGGATTTGTTGTAATTCCTCTTTGCTCGCAGCCATAATATTTTCTATGGTCAACAGATGCTCTGCAATACGCCGTGCCGTCTCTTCACCAACATGCGGAATTCCTACGCCAAACAAAAATCGCGCTAAGGAAACCTGTTTACTGTGTTCAATCGCGCGTAATAAATTGTCTGCAGAGAGTTCTGCAAACCCCTCTAAGGTCAACAAATCTTCTTTGGTTAGGGTATAAATATCCGCGGCGGTTTGCACCAAGCCTGCCTCCATAAGCTGCTCAATGGTTTTGGTTCCTAAGCCATCAATATTCATGGCTTTTTTTGATATAAAATGACGCAAGCGTTGTAATTGAATCGCATGACTGGATACATTGGTGGTATACAAATCAGCGGACTTTTTTCCGTCTTTGCCTGCAATAATACGCCGTTCAACCGGGTAGCCATAAGGATCTGTTTTGGGTTCAGTGATTTTCTTTTCTTTTCCACTGCGCATTTTTTCTAACACGCGCACCACTTTGGGAATAATATCCCCTGCTTTTTCAACCACAACCGTGTCCCCAATACGCACATCTAACCGAGCAATCTCATCAAAATTATGAAGTGTCGCATGCGTTACCGTTGTCCCAGCTAAACGCACCGGATCCATAACCGCCACAGGAGTTAATTTTCCGGTTCTCCCAATTTGTACGTGAACATCCCGCACAATCGTTGTTCCTTGTTCTGCAGAAAATTTTAAGGCAATCGCCCAACGGGGCGCTTTGCCAGTAAAGCCCAATATATCTTGATATTTTTTTTGATTTACTTTAATCACTAACCCATCTATCCAAAATGGCTGACTGTGTTTTTTCTTTTCCCAGCGTGCATGCATGGCCATAATCCCATCTATATCTTTTGCGAGTTGCCAATGACTATCCGTTAAAAATCCCCATTCTTTTAAGCGGGTCAATTCTTGTTCTTGGGTATCAAGCACAACGCTTGGGCGCGTAGCAGAAGAAGCAGGCGTAAACGACGAAATATCATAGGCAGTAAGACATAACTTTCTTTTTGCAACAATATCAGGATCAAGCTGTCGAATGGTTCCTGCTGCCGCGTTTCTTGGATTTGCAAATAAGGGTTCTTCTTTTGCGGCTCGCTCCACATTAATTCTGTCAAAATGGGCCCTATCCATCCACACTTCTCCCTCTACCACCATGGTATAGGGGGTATCAAGCACCAGCGGAACAGTTTGAATGGTACGAACATTGTTTGTCACGTTTTCTCCAATTTTTCCGTCTCCCCGCGTCGCCGCAGTAATCAATTTTCCGTCTTCATAGCTAAGCACCATGTGCAATCCATCAATCTTGAGTTCACAAGTATATGACAAATCAGCTGGGCGCTCACCCAGTTCTTTTTCTAATACATTAAGATTTCTTTCTTCCCACTGCGCCATATCTGCCCTATCAAAGGCATCATGAAACGACCATTGGGGGACAAAATGTTCTACTTTTTCAAAGCGCTCCGCCGCAATACCCGCAACCCGCTGCGTGGGAGATTCGGGTGTTACCAATTCTGGATATTTCTGTTCCAAGTTTTTTAATTCATTCATTAAACCATCGTACATGGCGTCTGTTACTTGTGGATCATTTAATACATGATAGCGATAGCGTAAATCATCAATTTGTTTTCGTAACCGCTCACTCTGTTGTTGTATCTTCTTTTCTACCATATCGATTATCCTAATAATCCCATATACCACTGAAGGATACTATTACCCCACCAAAAGGTTATTAAGGTTGCTACGGCTAAATAGGTACCAAAGGGGGTACTGTCTTTCATATTTTTTTTCTTTACCCCAATAAGTATCATACTCCACACTGCGCCAAGCACATAGGCAAGCAACAAGGCAACCAAGATATTCGGGAATCCTAATATGGTCCCCATAAATAATCCCATGCGCACATCGCCACCACCTACCCACCGCCCACGGGAGAGGGCATACTGCAGTAAAAAAAATCCAGCCCCCACAAGCGCCCCCAACAACATACTCTGCCACTCTTGCCACCCTACGAACAAGGCAATGGGTGCATAAAACAATGCGGGAATAGTGGTAACATGATCCCAAATTTCTCTATAGCAAAAATCATAGACAAAAATAAATACTAACAGAAAAATAAGAATACAATCTCGTATAACTGCGGCAAGAATAAATTCTCCTTGCAGATGAATAAATGCCGCCAGCGTAAACAAGGTTGCCAACAACAATTCCACCAGCGGATATTGCCAAGAAATAGGTCGTTTACAAAAATGACACTTCCCCTTTAATAATAAAAAACTGATAATAGGAATATTATCAATAGCACGAATTGTTTTATGACAGGTTGGACACATAGATCGTCCGGTATATATGGGAAGCTGTTCTCGGGTACGCCAAATCCATGCGTTTAAAAAACTACCCATAAGTAAGCCTCCAATAAAAAATATGAGCAATTGCATAGCGTGTAGTATAGCAAAACTTGTCAGAATGAACAATAAAAAAAACCCGAGCAATGGGCTCAGGTCTTTTTATAACGATAGACTATTGAATACCAGATGGTGTTGCTTGAATATCGTCCGTTAACCCATTTACGTCTCCTTCTAGAGTAGCATCAATGGTGTATGATGTTCCGGTTGGAGAAGTATAGACGTATACTTCAGCTGGAAGTGGTCCTACTGGAACTTGTCCCATGTATGGACTTGCACAACCTGTTGCTGCAAACCCAGCATTATTCAAACAAGCGTAATTTCCTGTTCCTAGATCTTCTCCAGGAGCAGCCACGATTGGGTATTCATTATTATCGGTATAGTACAATTCCAACGCGGTTTGTACTTGTTTTAAGTCTGCTAAGCGTTTTGAGTCGCGTGCTTTTTCACGAGCACTACCAAGCGCAACAACCGCCAGAGTAGACAAAAGACCAATGATTGCGATAACAACCAATAATTCAATCAAGGTAAATCCTTTTTTATTCATATCTCTGTCACCCCCTCTCTTTTCAAAAATTTCGTCATAATAACGATTCAATTATTAACCCTCCAACACTTTCATCACCTTCTCAACCGTTTCAGATGGTTTAAAGTGTGCCTTAATCAAATAATCTGCCGCACCAAGTTTTAATCCTTTATCCACATCATCTTTTTGTCCTAAGTTGGTTAACAAAATAACCGGGACTGCTTTGAGTTCTGTATCTTCTTTCAAATGTTCCAATACCGTAAACCCATCCATTTTGGGTAACAAAATATCCAGTAATATCACATCTGGTATTTTTTTCTTTGCTTCTTTTAATCCTAACTCCCCGTTGCCGGCAACAGTTACTTTAAATCCCTCCATTTCAAACTTTGTTTTGTAGATATTCGCAAGAAAACTGTCATCTTCGACAAGAAGGACGGAATAGTTCTTTTTTGCCATAGGTAGATAAAGATAATGTTAACGTAAAAGGTATATTACTATTATACTATATTTCTCATTGCAAGGCCAATACTTACCGCCATACGGGCACCGATATCGTCAAGTACCTGCCGTAAGCCAGGTTGATACACGACCCGGGCCCAAGGATCGCCAATAAAGACATTCACAGAAAAGGATTGGCGGATCACATCAATAATTGGGGGAAATAAGGCGGCGCCACCGGTTAGAATAATTTTTTCTAAGCGTTTTCCTTCATTTCCTGTTTGGTGAATAAACAAATCCACACTATATTCTATCTCTTTTACAATAGGGTCAAACAGATTCGTAAATACTGCGGCACTATTTCCCGTTTTGGGTGAACGAGACAAATCTATTTTCATTTGATTCACGAGCGCAATATCAATTCCCAAGCGCGCACTTAATTCTTTATCAATCGCATCTCCCCCAAGCGCAATACTTCTATGCGTAATGGGTAAGCCTTGGTCTACCACAAAAAAGTTTGTCCGCTCTGCACCAATATCCACGAGCATAATGGTGGACTGATCATGTCCTACCAACGATCGCTCGAGAGCAAAGGCTTCTGTTTCAAGCTCTTCTAATTGTAAGCCTGCTTTTTGAAAGATCGCGCTATAAAAGGAGACTAAGGGTTTGGGTGCGGCAGTCACGAGGACCCGCATAAATTTTGGTTTTTTATCTTCTTCTTTATTCGGAATCAACTGGTGCACCACCTGCATATCATCAATAGATTGCGGCAACATTTTTTTTACTTTTGCGCGTACATGATGATCTAATTCTTTTAGATCGACCGTCGGCAAGGTAATCACCGCATGAAACACTTGTGAAACCGGTAAACTGGCCGTTGCCCGCCGACTGGTTGCCTGAGATTTTTTTACCAATTCTTTCAGCAACTGCGCGTATTCATCAATGCGGGGATCATCTGCAGTTATGGGCGATACCGGTTGCTTCTGTCCTTCAGACATAAACGCCCCATCGGCAGGAGGCACCATACTAGCCCCAGCAGGAGCTAATTCATGAATATCTATCGGATGATGCAACAGGGCATAGGTCCACAATTGTGGACGACTTTTTGTTTTTCGTAACTCAACAAGCTTCATGCCTTGCGCACCAATATCAATTCCTAAATAGCCCTCTTGTTTTTGAAATAATCCCATAGGGATATGTTTCGGTTAAAAACTATGCTAATTATATCATACACAAAAAAAATCCGATAGAGGAACTATCGGATTTTTATATACATCTCTTAGTAATCCTGCAACTTTTGGATTACATCAAAGTTTTTTATTTTTTCCAAAGCTTTTGCTTCAATTTGACGGATACGTTCACGTGTCACATCAAATTCTTTTCCTACTTCTTCCAAGGTATGCGTTACCCCATCTTTCAACCCAAAGCGCATTTCCAAAATCTTTTGTTCTCGAGGAGATAATTGAGAAATGGCTTCATCAATATATTCTTTTAAGAGTTCAACCCCAGCCACATGAGAAGGGCTCGCATTCTTTACGTCTTCAATAAAGTCAGATAACGGAGAATCATCGTCATCATCATCGCCGACAGAGGTTTCTAAAGAAATCGTATCTTGAGAAATTTTGATAATTTGTTTTACTTTCACCAATTCTTCACCCATTTCCGCAGCCAATTCTTCTGGTGTTGGATCACGCCCTAAATCTTGCAATAAACGTCGTTGTACTTGTTTAAAGCGATTAATGGTTTCTACCATGTGCACCGGAATACGAATGGTACGAGATTGATCTGCAAGTGCACGAGTAATGGCTTGACGAATCCACCACGTGGCATAGGTGGAAAATTTATATCCTTTACGATAATCGAATTTTTTTACCGCACGAAACAACCCAATGTTTCCTTCTTGAATCAAATCAAGTAAGGTGAGTTGTTTGCCCACAAATTTTTTCGCAATAGAGACCACCAAGCGCAAATTTGCTTCAATCATGCGTTGCTCTGCAATTTTGTCTCCTCGCTCTTTTCTCTTTGCCAATGACACTTCATCTTCTGCAGAAAGCAACGGAATTTTTCCAATTTCACGCAAGTACATCTGAATAGAATCTTGAGATATTTTTCCTAAGTCAAATGTCCCTCGTTCTTCATCTGGTTGTTTGCCTTGAATATGAGATAACAAGGCGGCACGATCTTTTGAGTGACCGAGTAATCCTCCCCCTCCGCCAGGGGTTTCCACAATCGCAATATTATTTTTATCAAGTAAATCTAAAAATCCTTCGTAAATAAAGACATATTGTTCTAAGCGATCAAACAATGCGATTACTTCTTTTTCTGTTAAAAATCCTCTGCCTCTTCCTTTATGCACCAGGATACGCACAGCTTCGTCTGTTGGTTCAACAACAGGAAGCACCGGTTCGAGTGGTACTTTTCTACTAGGACTATTTGTTGGTCGCAGATCAGGCGACGGCTTTTTACTGACAGGTTTTTTTGTTTTGGTAACGATGATACTGCGTTTTGCAGGAGCTTTTTTTGTTGAAGCCGTTGTCTTTTTAACAACAGGCTTACTATGAGATGTATTGCGTGCAGTGGGTTTCACTCCACGTTTTTTGGTTGCAACGGTTTTCACCGCGGCAGTTCGTTTGGTTGTATTTTTTTTTGCTGGCATGTGCCGAAAAAAAATATAAATTATAATTGTTGTACTTCTTGAAGTAATGCGGCCAATTGGGCACTGTTGCCCTGCTGTTCTGCTTGCTGAATTTCTCGTTCAAGAAATTGGCGTCGTTCTTTTTTCCATTCGTTGTAAATAGCCTCTAATAAGCCTTTCGCCTCGATACTCGCTTGGTCTTGCATTAAATGACCAAATTCAGCATCTGCTTTAAGTAAAAGCACCTCTAACGAAAGAGGCATATCTCCTACAAAAGCGCTACTGGCACTCCCAAGAGTATACCTGCTTTTTATATATTCGTAAAGAGCGCTATACGCCCCCTGTTCAAGCGCCTTATGATACGAAAAAAAGGTATCTATCTGAGGTAAATCCGTGAATCGTAATAACAACATATACAGACGTTCTTGCAATTGTTCTTTACGAGAGAGCGCGACTGGTTTTTTTACCGCCGTAACAGCCGCCTTGGGTTGCGGCGTCTCTGGTTGTTGTGGGGCTGTTTGTGGCGCTGGTTTTACCGGATACCGTTTCATGTCTTCTCGTAACACCGCTACCTCTACCTGCAACAATTGCGCCACTCGTTGTAGCCAATGATCTTGTTCTACGGCAAAGGGAATCCGGGCAATATCTGGAAGTAATTCATTTGCCAATAGCTGCTTTTGTTTTGGATCATGAATATTGGTTACCTTGCTCAGCGCTTTATCCAAATACCATTGCATAATATCTTGTGCATTCTCCACCGAGGCAAACCATACCTCTTTGTTTTTTTGAATACACTCATCCGCATCTTTTCCTTTTCCATCAGGAATACGAATCACTCGCACACTACAGCCTTGTTCAATGGCAATATCAATCCCCCGCTTTGCAGCTCGTTGACCCGCCGCATCCATATCAAAGGCCATAGCCATGTTATCACTATAGCGTTTTAATAAGCCTACCTGCTGTTCTGTAAGCGCCGTGCCACTACTTGCCACGACGTTCTTCATTCCTGCTTGGTGGCAAGCTATCACATCCATTTGTCCTTCTACAATAACCGCCACATTTTTTTCTTTAATGACTTTTTTTGCTTTATCCAAACCAAATACTACCAGTGATTTATCATATAACAGTGTTTGAGGCGTATTTACATACTTTCCCCCACTTTTTTCTGTTTCCACAAGCACTCGTCCAGTAAAACCAACGGTATATCCATGGACGTCGTTAATAGGAAACATAATGCGTCCACGAAAACGATCATAAAATCCTTTATAATTTTGCGGATTGGCATTATCCCGTTTAATAGTAAGCCCCGCGGCAACAAGGTCATCAATCGCATGTCCTTTTTTTAATAAATATTTGGTGAGTAAATCCCATTGATCTGGCACAAACCCTATGCGCCAGTCAACAATACTTTGGTCACTCACGCCGCGTGTTGCTACATAGTCTCTTGCCGCTTTTGCTGCTGACATGTTGACTAAAATATGATGATAAAATTTGCTCGCATCAGTCATGATCTCTTTTAATCTATTTTTTTGTGTGCCACCTTCTCCCGTAGCTCGTTTACCGGTTAATTCAATACCTGCACGATTTGCTAAAAACGTTAAGGCCTCAACAAATTCCATGCCTTCAATTTCTTGGACAAAGCTAAAAATATCGCCCCCTTTATTACAACCAAAACAATGCCAAGAATTTCGCTCTCGGCTTACCATAAATGAGGGTGATTTTTCAGAATGAAATGGACAGCGCCCTTTATGGTGGATGCCAGAAGATTTTAAGGGCACATATTCACCAATAAAGCCGACGATATCCATTGCCTCTTTAATACGTTCTGTATCGGTCATAGCTAGGGGTAGCCTAGCATATACTCAGCGCTTATTCAACACAGTCTATATATCTATTTTTTTTCTTCTAAATCGGTTTTTAATAACTCGAATACATCTTTAGGATTTAAACGATAGGAACAACCTTTTCCTTCATAAAACCCATATCGATACATCATATATGGATGTAGCTCAGAAAAAAATATTGATTTTCCTGTTTTCTTGTTTGTTACAATAATATCTTGACGTCCTCTAGTCTCATCTCCAAAAGGGGAATCAATAGGACTTGGCGTTCTTAGTTTACAATCAATACGAAGTGGAACACCAGCATACACACAATCAATATGAGATTTTGATTCACCAGAAGGAAGTAAATATGCTAAGCGCTGAAAAATAAATAAATCTACAGCTAATGTTTGATGATTTGTCCCTAATGTTTGAACTGTTTCATTATCAGCTAATAATGTTTCCCTAAGGCTATCTTCAGCACCAAGATACCCACTATCAGCAATAGCAAATTTTAAATCTCCCGCTTGGATATCAAGATCACCTCGTGATTTCATTACTCGTTCGATTTCATCAATAGCAATACTGTTAATTTTCTCTAAACTGTTTATGTCTTCTGACGTATTTGCTCCTCCAACACAAAAAGAAGATCCTGGTTCCGGGCTATCTTTTGTATATAACTCTGCCTTAGGATTTTCAAAATTATTCCCCGTCGAAAGAGGGACATCTTGTTGATCTATAGGAGCAATAAATAGAACTTCCAATACAGAAACGGCTTCATTATTAATAACAATTTTAGCAATGGTCTTTTCTGTTTGTATTTCCGCAATAAGTCTTTCACGATTTTGGCTTGTATCATACACATAACCTAAAGAGGTTAATGAAAAAGACTTCCCCGTACGAACACTAAACCGCAATAAATCTTCTGAATGTTCTTCCCAAAATATAGGACGAGCCGTTAATATCCCTTTTTCGTATAGGCTGACTATTATTCCCAATATATCTGTCTGTGGTTCCCTAGAAAATTCTGTATAGACTTCTTGAACCAACTCATTTCTCTTTTCAAGAGAACGAACTTTTTCAATAATAGTTCCTATAAGTTGTTCATCGGCTTGTTGTTGTTTTAACAGATCAATTAATTGTTCAGGAGTAAACAACACCATAATCTTAGAAAAAAAATGTAAGAGCAGTTCTTTTCCTTTTTCAGATCGACTTAAATATTGTATATCTCGAGGATTCAGAGCATCTTCTCCATCACGGAAAACCGCATCCAATACCCCCCTTTCCATTAAGCTATCCATTAAAAACACATAACTTTCATCAGAAAGTATTCCTCGAGATTGAATAAGTTCTCGTATATTCGTTTCTAAATAATATTCAATATGACGTTGCTGTTCCTGAGCAGGTAATTGATGAATATCTGTAATAGAAAAATATTCTGGTCTAAACTCTGCAAACATAATAATACGATTAAATACAATTTCATTTGTTAGACTATCATTATTTTTCCTTTAATTCAATTTGGTTACATATCAGTGTATTCCTCATAAAAACAAAAAAGCACACCACTATTGATGTACTTTTTTGTGGGGCCGGTCGCGCGAATGTCAGAGGATGACAGTCAAGCGCTTGTGCAGGGTCGCTTATAAAAGCGCGACCGGCCAGGTGCTGCGTTCAGAAGATGAACTCTTTATACGCAGAACGCGTACATATAAAGAGGTCCCGCCGAGGGGCTAGTTGCTACCGCGCATCCGGGGACGATCGGGACGGGACCCCCCTCCCGCGATTCCCAGGGGGATGATCCCCCCCCCGGTCATGACGACGCGGTCGGTGAGCCCGTTACCGTCGGTATCAGAGGCCACCGCCGTGACGGTGGGGGGCTCTTCGGCCGGGGCGACAGACGCCAGATCCGGCTGCACCTCGGCGGCCGGCTGGACGGGCGCCACCATGGAGGTGGTGGCAGGGGTGCTGGGGGTTTCACCGGGATTGGGCATGGGTATTCTCCTTCATGCCACGGGGACCCATTTATTTACACTGCTTGGGTCAGTTATAGCAGCTCGCGGCAGGAATGCCGCTGGACCGTAAGTCGTAACACACGACTCGTCGGTTTTCATAATAACAGGCAATAGCTGCTGTTATGAAATACGACGATAACGAAACATAATAGCACAAAAAAAGCCTTTTGTCAAGAGGCTTTTGGGATATATATTATTAAATTTTGCTAAAATAAGTAAAAAAAGACTAATAAAGTAGAGAACCCCCTATAGTGATTCGCCTACGAGCTCTTGCAACAAGCCTTGCAATTCTACCAAGGTCTCCACCTGCATCGCTCTCATCCGCCATTCTTTAATACCTGGAATTTCAAATCCGATTTTACTTGTTTTAAAATACCAGGCCAAATGTTTACGAAAGGTTACCATGCCTCGCTCTCCATATTGTTGTACATGCAACTGCGCATGGGCAAGTACCACTCGTTTTCTTTCTTCTAATGAAATACTCCCCTCTTGTTTGAGATATTGTTGAAAAAACCAAGGATTCCCCAAGGCACCTCGTGCAATGAGTACCCCATCAGCTCCCGTAATATCAAGCGCCTCAGTAACCTGATGCCATTCATGAATATCGCCATTCGCTAATAACGGCACAGTGGCAATTTTTTTTGCTTGTGCAATCCGTTGCCAATCACTTTTACCACTATAGCCTTGCGCTTTGGTGCGGCCATGCACGGTAATTAAGCTTGCACCCGCTTGTTCTATAACCGGGATAAATTTTTTAAAATCATCTGGATCGCTCCACCCTAAACGAATTTTTACCGAAACTGGCGTATCACCAATGGCTTGTTTAATTTCTTTAATAATTGCGGCAGCCCGTTCTGGATCTTTCATCAAAGCACAACCATTAAAATTGCTCGTAATTTTATATACCGGACAACCCATGTTTAAATCAATCCCCTCTGGCGCGGCATGCTGCATCACAATCTCAGCGGCTTTTGCCATAATGAGTGGATCAGAGCCAAAAATTTGCTGCACAATAGGACGCTCCGCTTCCACAAAATCAGTCATGCCAATTGTTTTGGCATTTTCTCGGACAATGGCTTCGCTACTTACCATTTCTCTAAATACGACATCCGCTCCCCCAATTTGGCGTACCATTTGGCAAAACGAAGAATCCGTCATGTCTGCCATAGGTGACAAGGCAAGAATATGTTTTTTTTGTTTTAAAATATTGTTTACCCACATAATAGCATTGATACTAGCGAAACATGAGGAAAAAATCAAGCAGTTGACAAGAAGCAAAAGAGCTATTAGCATAGCCCTACACCCCCAACAGGATGGAGGATATCGATGGAAACTATCAACAGAATCAGCGCAAAAGCATTTGCGCTTTCCTTCGCTACGGTCTGGCTGTCACTGCCGACCAAAGGCCTGGGCTTCCCTCGGCTGGCCGAGTGGATTGCCTATATTTCTCTCACGTTATTCGTGATTTCTGGCGCATTTGCCTTAAACACGATGCCCAAACGCCGCAAGTGACCGACGACAAAAACAACGGGGGCAGTGAACAAAAAAACCGTTCCAACGCCACCGAAAGTACTTTATCTATACGAGTATTTTCGAGGGAGAGTGGAACGGTTTTTTTTATTGACTATCCAAAATGCATATCACTTGAGTAGCCAAAGGCATCGGTGCTACTTTCTGTTTTTTTCTTTTTTTCCGCAATAATTGGGGCATCAACACGCTCAATAGGTAAACCAATAGGAGGCTCTGATTGTTTGGTTTCCACTTTTTGCACCATAGGCGTTTTTACATGAGACATGGGGAAATGCCAAATGGTTGCTAATTCTTCCACATTCAAGACAAATGGATTTGCACCAATTTTTAATTTTCGCTTTTTATAGGCCATCATAAACAGGGTCTTTTTTTCATTACTTGACGCACCTGATTTTGGCACAATTGAATTGGAGGTAGGAATATTAAACTGATTCATTGCCCCAATAAGGGCAGGCACGCCACGTTCTGGCTTAAAGACTTCTTTACGCGCAATATACACGCCGCGAATTTTTGTTTTAAACCCGATCATGGAAATTTTTTGTTCCATGGCTTCTACTAATTTACTTTGTCCTGGGGTAAGATAGCGCAATTCATTTTTATCTCCTTTTTCTTCTTTTGCCCCACCACGCTCCACAGCGCCGTAAATCTGATCACTTAATAAGCCAACGGTCTGAATAGGCACATCTAATAATTTTTGAAGCGGACTGGTTTTTGCTTTTTCTTTTTCTCCAATAAGTTCTTTAATTTTTTTAATTGCTTTATCTTTCCAGCCATTATCAATTGGCTCAATCATAATCTGAAACCACATTTGTTCTCCTGGACCAATATGGCTAAAACTTTCTAAAAATGCTCCCATGGGGTCTTTTAACACCGTATCTTTAGAAATACTATGTTCAAAATCATGATAACTGCGGATAGGAAAGGCATCGTTTTCGGCTAAACCAAAGTCAGCTGCCCACATGTCATAGGTTTTATCTGGAAAGGTATCTGGTAATCCTTGTACATAATCTTCTACTTCTGTAATTTCGGCATCAGGATACTGGGCATATAATGCCGCTTCTACCAATTTTTGAAACGCAGCCTCTGTGCGAATCACAAATTGAATATAGCCTTCGATACTAATAATTTCAAAACTAAACCAGCGCTGTTTATAGCCCCCACGAAACTTATCTTTTATTCCAGGTTTATCAAATGCCCCCGCCAAGTGCGCAAACATTTGTTCAATGGCTTTGGGTGTTTGTACATTTAACGGAGGAATGTCTACGGCTAATACCACCCATCGCCAATCTGCAGTAAATTTATTTTCTCGATATTCTTGATAATAGGATAAAGCAAAAAAGAAACACACCCAAACAAAGAGTAAAAATCCTCCAAGAATAAATAATTCGCCTAATATACCAAACAAGCCACGATCCAAAAGACCTTGCAGATAGGACATATCAATAAACACCGGACCAATTTGCATACCAACATGCCGTTATTAGGCTTCAACTAATTTATACACAATAAGATAAACCCCGATTAAGGTAACAATAGTCAACCACCAACCGCGCGCCCCAGAGACATAGCCTTGAAGGTAAATAACAATGCCCGCGGCGGTGACAAGACCTGCAATAAGATGGCGTAAGGTTTTATCATTCATACAAAGAGTATTACAACGATAGTTAAGTATCGAGCCAATTCCTCATGTACTCTTGTTAGGAATGGTCGATCATTTTCTGTATAGATAAAGCAAGTATAGCAAAAAATAAAAAAACCCGAAAGCTCGGGTTTTTTATTGCTTAGGCTTTTTTTGTTTTACGAAATTTTTCATCCAACGTATGCCACACCAGTAACAGCGGACTTGCCAAGAATATAGATGAATAGGTTCCAAATCCAATACCAATAATTAATGCCAAGGCAAAATAACGAATACTTTCTCCACCAAATAAGAATAAGGCAAGCAATACTAATACGGTTGTCCCGGAGGTATTAATAGAACGAGGAATTGTTTCGTGAATACTTTTGTTAATCGTATCCGCAAAGCCTTGTCCACCACGTAACAATAATTTTTCGCGAATACGATCAAACACGACAATCGTATCATTGACGGAATAGCCTAAAATAGTAAGAAGCGCAACAATAAACGGAATATCTACCTCGACACCGGCATATTTACCCAAGAGCACAAACACCCCCATGGTAATAAGCACATCATGCAACAACGCAATAATTGCTGTTACCCCAAATTTCCATGATGATATCGGTTGGGTGACCTTACGAAAGGCATAGGCAACATAGATAACAATGGCGAGCACGACGACGACCCCTGTTTTTGTTGCTCGTTCCGTTAATTCATTACTAATAGACGGCCCGACGGTTTCTAACCGTTTTTCTAAAATACGTTCTTCGCCTTGTTGAAAGTTCGTACGAATCGCATTCAATACTTGCTGGTGTTGGTCTTCATTCAAATACGCCATTTTTATAATATAGCCAGTGCTATCTACTGGCTGCACAAGCACCGTGCCCAATTCTTGCGCATCTAACACCTCTTGCATTTGCGCTAAATCAGGTCGTGACTCAGAAAAATCTAATTCCATAAGAGTTCCCCCGGTAAAATCAATCCCCGGTTTTAACCCGATGGTAATCAACAACACAACACTCGTAAGAAATAGTACTGCGGAAAAAATAAAAGGAATATGTTTATATTTGATAATATCGATCATATATTATTCGGTTTGGGTTGGTACTTCTTTTCGAGCACCTAAGAATAATGCGTTTCCATATCGAGGAAACCAAGGAATAATAAAACGTAATAATGCACGGGTAACCGTAATCGCACAAAACATACTCACACAAATACCAATAGCAAGCGTTAAGGCAAATCCTTGCACAAAACTAGTACCAAACCAAATCAAAATGGCACAAGTAATTAAGGTAGAGACATTTCCATCACGAATAGAGGTCCATGCACGCACAAATCCTTCTTCTGAAGCAATGCGAAGATTTTTTCCTGCGCGTAGTTCTTCTTTGAGACGTTCAAAAATTAATACATTGGCATCAATCGCCATTCCCACAGACAAAATCAATCCCGCAATACCAGCCAAGGTTAAGGTAACACCAATAAACTTAAATATAGCTAATGTCAAGGCTATATATAATAGTAAGGAAATTACAGAAAGTACCCCTGGTAAGCGATAATATGCCACCATAAAGAGCATCAATATCACAATACCAATAATACCGGCTTGTACGCTCTTTGAGAGTGACAGTGCACCAAGCGTTGCCCCTACCGTATGCTGTGAGACTAATTCAATAGGAATAGGAAGGGCACCCGTATTTAAGCGTTGCGCCAATAATTTTGCTTCTGGCAAGGTAAAGGTTCCGGTAATTACCGCTTCTCCACCACTAATTGCTTGCTGTACGGTTGGTTGAGAAATAATGCTGCCGTCTAAAAAGATAGCAATAGGCTGA
The DNA here is from genome assembly GCA_964522435.1 of uncultured Gammaproteobacteria bacterium. Lineage (GTDB taxonomy): Bacteria > Patescibacteriota > Patescibacteriia > Magasanikbacterales > UBA922 > CAZFUL01. The sequence goes on along the minus strand of CAZFUL010000001.1, from coordinate 117,325 downwards.
CCAATATTATTTCTCGTAAGATCTTCAAACAGTTGTGCCCCTTCTTTATCAAAGCGTAAAGAAATATGTAACATACCTGTTGTTGGATCTGTTACTACTTCTGCGCGTTCTAATTGTTTTCCTGATAGCCCTGTTGTTTTCCACGCGCTATAGGGAGGTAAAATATCTGCTTCTGTGTGTTTTGCAATTAAGACATGAGAGAGTTCATATTCTCGTCCCGCATCTTCATCTGTTTTATAAATAACATGAAATCCATATGGCGTTTCAACTGGTCCAATAATTTCTCCGACATTTGCAGCTAACACCGCTTCTTCAAAAGCAGGTACCAAGCCACCAGATTGAAACCATCCGAGTTCCCCTCCATTGATACTTGTTTGTGCATCATCACTTTGTTCTTCTGCAAGCGCAGCAAAATTATCTGCATTTGCTTGATCAAATAATGATTGTGCCAATTGTTTCGCTTCTTCTTTTGAGCGAGTTTGCGTACAATCTTGCGCACCCAAATAACAAATTAAGATATGACTGGTTTGAAATTGCAGTTTCCCTTCTCGTTCTCCTCCACGTGAGAGAATGTGATAACCAAGATCAGTTTCAATAATCGTATCAGACACATCTCCTTCTTTATGATCTGCGGCCCAATCATATAAGGGGGCAATAGAATTTTGGGGAAGAAAACCAATATATCCACCATTATTTTTTGTCGAACTATCTTCTGAGTATTCTGCGACTAATTCAGCAAAATCAGTCCCGTTTTTTCTTGCTTGTAATAGTTCTTGAGATCGTGCTTTTGCCTCTTTATTTTCTGCAGCTAATTGCGCCTCTTCCGCAGGCGTTAAATCACGAGGTGGTTCTGTGTTTGTTTCTTTAAATTCCAAAATAGGCGTTTCACCAATTAAGGTAATCGCATCAGCAATATTTTCAATACCTGGCAAATCGACATTTAATCGATATTGATCGCCTACTTGTGACGTTTGAATACTCGATTCTCCAATACCAGTACCGTTTACGCGACGTTCAATAGCATCACGCACACCAGCAACAGCATCCTCTCTATCTGCTTCAGGAATAGCCGAGACATTTGCATCATAAATAAGTTGCGCTCCGCCTTGCAGATCTAGACCTAATTTGAAGGTGCTTGTTATCGGGGGAATACCCAATGCAGTTACCTTATTTATTGAGGCAATAGCCTTATTTGTATACTGTGGGGCAATATACAGAGCGCTAAGAATTAACAAAGCAATAATACCCACCACACCCCAACGAAGTTTTGCCCGAAGCTGTTTTTGGTTATCAATCATAATAAAAAAATAAATACTTATCTTCTCTATCAGTACTACCAGAAAGAGACCCGCGTATCATACTGAAAAATGATTTATGGGTCAAGCGAACGATGTTTATGACGCACGTTCCCCCTGACGCAAGCGACGGCGTTCTTTTTTACTCATTTTTTGTTTTGGCTCACTCGAACGAGACGCAGTGCCACGAACAGATTCGCTCGTATCCGCACTCGTTTTTTGTGCACCTTGCAACACAACCGCCGCATCAGACATAACACTGGGGGCCATGTCGATACCAATACCTACTTTAAAAAATGAGTACACGACTTCTTTTTGAATTTGTTGCAGTAATTGATTAAATAATCCAAACGATTCTCGTTTGTATTCAATCAATGGATCGCGTTGTCCATACCCGCGTAATCCAATTCCTGTACGCAAATAATCCATTTGCACTAAATGATCGACCCACAACATATCAATCGTACGCAATAATACTTGTCGCTCAATATCCTGCATAATAGTTGCCGCTTTTTCTGGTTCTCCCAGAGTCGCTGCGCTTTGTTGTACTTGTATCTCAATATTATTATAGGCAACATGCGCACGAGAAAGTAAAAATTGCACCAATGCATCTCGAGATTGCACATCATCAAATTTTTGTCCGCCTTGTTTTGCGAGTTCTTCAATGTGCTGTTTATCTTCAACAGATAAAGGAAAAATCGTATTGACCGTATCGATAATTTCTTTGGTGTTCCAACCTGCGCCAGCAGTGTTTACATCATTCGTATGATAAGAAACAATAAACTCGATCTCTTGTTCAATAAATTCAACAATAAATCCTTTTGTCCCTTTTGATTGTTGGTCGTTCGTAATTGATTCTTCTTGTTGTCTATCAATGCCAAGAATTTCTCGTCTCTTTTTATAAATAACCTGACGTTGTTTATTTAAAATGTCATCATAACTCAACAGATGTTTTCGAATATCATAATTATGAGATTCTACTTTCTTTTGTGCCGTCTCGAGCATGCGCGTAATCATGCTTTGTTCAATTGGCATATCATCTGGCACCTTCAAGGTATTCATCACCGACTTTAATCGTTCACCAGCAAAAATACGCATAAGATCATCTTCTGTCGATACCAAAAAGAGTGTTTCTCCCACATCTCCTTGTCGGGCAGAACGACCACGCAGCTGGTTATCAATACGTCGAGATTCATGACGCTCTGTACCCAAGACAAATAAACCACCAGATTCGAGTACTCGTTGTTTTTGTTCATCTTCAGCATCAGCACCACCAAGTTTAATATCAACCCCACGCCCTGCCATGTTTGTTGCCAAGGTTACGGCACCAGGTCGTCCTGCTTGCGCAATAATTTCTCCTTCACGCTCATGATTTTTTGCGTTTAACAGCTCATGGCTAATTCCCTTTTGGGTTAAAAAGGCACTCAAGCGTTCATTTTTTTCTACAGAAATAGTTCCAATAAGAATCGGTTGTTGCTTTTGTTGACACGCTTGAATTTGCGATAAAATTGCCTGATACTTTCCCGCTTCTGTTTTATAAATACGATCATTATGATCAAGACGCGCGTCTCCTTTATTTGTGGGAATAACTAATACGTCTAAACCATAAATCGTACGAAATTCTTCTTCTTCGGTAATCGCGGTTCCGGTCATACCAGAAAGCTTGCGATACATACGGAATAAATTTTGAAAGGTAATCGTAGCAAGGGTACGACTTTCTTGTTGAATGGCGACACCTTCTTTTGCTTCAATGGCTTGATGCAACCCTTCAGAATACCGACGACCAGCCATTTTTCTTCCAGTAAATTCATCAACAATAACTACTTGCCCGCCTTCAAGAACATATTCTTTATCTCGCAAAAATAATACTTGTGCTTTTAATGCCTGTTCAATGTGATGCACCATTTGCATGCCACCTTCGGCATACATATTTTCAATTCCTAACGATTGTTCAACAAAGCTAATCCCTTCTGCCGTTAATGTTGCACTTCGTAATTTTTCATCCAGATTATAATGCACCCCTTCTTGCAACTGTTTCACAATAGTCGCAAAGGTATAGTAGTGATCTGTTGCCTCACCCGCTGGTGCAGAAATAATAAGCGGGGTGCGCGCTTCATCAATTAAAATAGAATCGATTTCATCGATAATGGCATAATGCATTTCTGAGCCAGGTCGCATAACCATTTCTGACTCTTGTTGCACCATATTATCTCGCAAATAATCAAACCCAAACTCATTATTTGTTCCATAGGTAATATCGGCTCGATAGGCGTCTTGACGAGCACAACGACGCAAATACTCTTCTTCTACTTTGTAACTTTTTTGTTCATCAACAAGAGCCACGTCAACACTAGCGGTATCTGCGGAAACAGGGTGATACCCCTGATCATACAGATAGGTTACCCGTTGTTGTTGGATGATCCCAACAGACAACCCCAAAAACGCATAAATTGGCCCCATCCATACAGCATCTCGTTTTGCCAAATAATCATTTACCGTGATCACATGCACCCCACGAGAGTCAAGCGCATTTAAATACGTTGGCAAGGTTGCGACCAAAGTTTTTCCTTCTCCGGTTCTCATTTCTGCAATCATGCCTCTATGCAACGCAATACCCCCAATAAGCTGCACATCGTAATGCCGCATACCTAACACGCGTTTGCTTGCTTCTCGTACCGTGGCAAATGCTTCTGGCAACAACGCATCCAAGGTTTCACCGTTTTGTAAACGATTTCGAAACTCTTGTGTTTTTAATGCAAGCGCTTCATTACTTAACAAGCCGTAAGCTGATTCAAGGGCATTAATACTGTCTACAATTGGTTGAATATCAGAAATCACCCGTTGGTGTGTTGATCCAAATATTTTTTCATATACAGAGGATAATAGGTTCATATACAGAGATAATAACAAGCAAAAAAGGCTCGTAAATAAAGGAAATTATAGTGATAGATACCGAAACACTTATATCATGTATCGCCCTATTTGTCTACCTAAAATAAAAACCAACACCCCGCGTAGGAGGTATTGGTTTTATGCTGTAAGCTACACGTCAGAATAGGCTTTTTGATCACGAATATGCTGACGATCTTTATGTCTCATTTTTCCTTTTAATTTATCAAATTCAACTTTTAAATGATCTCGCACTTTATCAATTGATTTATATAAATCCTCTGCTTCTTTTTTAATCACAATTGGTGTTCCCGGAACATGGACAATCATTTCAGTAAAAAATATTTTTCCTTTTTGGTGATGGTGACTTTCCATACCAATAGTGAGATCTATTTGACGGATCCCATCAAAATATTTATCAAGAGAGATGGCTTTTTCTTCTGCATAGGTTTTTAATGCGTCAGTTAACTCAATACCTTGTGCGTGGATGTTTATCACCATACAATAACAATTAAAAATGAGCACGTGGATTAATTTTCGATAACTATTTCTTCCTCCAACTCAATCCCATAGGTAGTATACACCTGTTCTTTTATCTGTTCAATCAATCTTTTTACTTCAGCTGCCTGCGCTCCCCCGCTATTCATAATAAAATTTCCATGGACATCACTCACCTGTGCACCCCCAATAGAGATGCCTTTTAATCCCGCTTGCTCAATAAGCCATCCTGCGGATATTTTTCCTAAGCTAAGAAAGGTTTTTACCTTTTCATTATCAGGATCAAAGTGCGTGAGTAACGCCTCTTTGTTTCTGGCATTAAGCGACACATTGGTAAAGACACAACCACTTGAGTGCCCTTTGGGTTGCGTTGCATTACGGTACTGTAATGTTGCTAAGGCGTTTTTCATTCCCTCTGCAGATGTGGCGGGGCGTAACCGCAACGTTACACGAAGTACGACCCCCCCTTGTTGTTTAAACCGACTACTCCTGTAGCGAAAGTCACACTGATCATTTTGTAACAACACCACCTCACCATCAATATAGGCTTCCACTGCCATCACATCATCTTTCATTTCTTTTCCCATAGCACCAGCATTGCCTCGCACGGCACCCCCAATAGTCCCGGGGACCCCAACGCCCCATTCAAAACCCGTAAGGCCTTGTTTCACGGTTTCATGAGCAACACGAGCAGTAATTGCTCCTGCCGCAACAACAACCGTGCTCGCAGTTACGTCACATGTTTGATCTTGTATATGAATCACAACACCGCGAAAACCCGCATCGCTTGGCACCGTATTACTTCCTCCCCCCAACATCATATACGCAACAGCTTGTGCATCAAGAAATTGTAATGCAGCCACAAGCTGTTCTATCCTATCAACAATTAAAAATATATCTGCCGGTCCCCCAATTTTACAGGTGGTATGTTTGGCAAGTGGTTCATTTATTTTTACTTTTCCAAATTGTTTTAATGGAGTATATAATTCTTCCATATAAAAAATTATATTCTTCCTTTTTTTGCAGAAATCATGAGCATCGGGGCATGAGTTTTTTCATCAATCCAATGATACGAATCATCACCTGCACAGGATTCAATAGATGTAATATCTACAAATCCAATCTCATTTAGTAAAGAAATATACTCTTGTTTAGACCAAAACGTATCATGCACCGTAATCGGTTCTGGCCCTTTCAAATGTACTTCTACATCCATACCAGAAATAAGTTGATCGTATTTTTTAAGACGATAGGAAATAAAATTTTTTCCATTTCCCTGCTCCCAATTTGCATTTAATAAAATAATTCTTCCCCCATCACCAAGGGCATCATACATATCCTGAAATAATTCTTTCAACAATTCTCGTTTATGAATCGTGCAAGTAAGAAAATTCGCAGTAATAATATCAAACTGCTGATGGAGACTCGCAATACCATGTCTATCAGAGACATGAATATAACGCAGTGTATGACTTCGTGATATAGCATTTGCAGCAGCAATCATGCCTTCTGAACTGTCAATACCGGTAACTTCTGCTCCCCGTTCTGCCATATACCGAGAAAATTTTCCATCCCCACAACCAACATCCAATAATGACAAACCGTTTAGTGGGGCCAAAAGCGCATATACTTTATGGTAGCCAAGTACCCAATCAGTCACGGCATGGCGTCCATATTGTTTATATTCTTGAACAAGATCGCTATAATTATCCATATGAACATTGATTTTTATGTCTGTTTGAACTATTATTGATCCTACACCTATGACACAATTATTTCAAGTATTAGAACAACATCCACTCGTGTATATTGCTCGTGATATTGAGCGTGCTCTTGGCGTAAAACAACTTCCTCCTGGCTACCATATTATTACAAACGCGACTCGATTTGCCAAAACGCAAGCAGCGCTGTATCCCAATAATATCCATCTCATTGATGAAGCAACAATCCTTGATACACACGAGTTGTTACAACATAACAACACCGCTCCGTATATTGCGTCACACAACATTCAGCAAGTGCTCGTGTTTAAACAAACAGCCATGATAGAGGCAATTTGTCAGCGCATGGGCCTAAGGCTCCTTAATCCAGCAGCAACACTGGCAAAAACGGTAGAAGAAAAAATTTCTCAAGTAACCTGGTTAGCAGAATTAGCCACGTGGTTACCACCACACACAATCGATATTGCGAAAAATATTGCCTGGAATGGCGAAGCATTTATATTGCAATTTAATCGCGCACATACAGGAAGCGGCACCATGCTTATTCGTTCCGCAGAAGAACTCCAAAAAATTCAAACCATATTTCCTAATAGACCTGTGCGTGTAAGCGCCTTTATCAATGGCTATACGATTACGAATAATACCATTGTGACTGATACGGATATTGTTATTGGAAATATTTCTCAACAAATAACCGGCTTAGCGCCATTTACCAATGAAGCCTTTGTCACGATTGGAAATGATTTTGCACTTCCACAAACAACCCTCAATTATACACAACGATCTTTATATACTGAGTTAGCGAACCTCATAGGAAAAAAATTACAACAACAAGGCTGGCGTGGAGCCTTTGGCATTGATGCGATGATAGACAACAGCAGCGGTCAATTATATTTACTCGAAATTAATGCACGCCAACCAGCGTCGGTTACGTTTGAATCCTGGCTCCAATTAAGCAAACGCGCAAAAAACAGTGAGGCACTTACTACCTTTGAAGCCCACCTTTGTGCCCTGCTCAATATTGATATCACCGGGAAAACTCTCGTACCCCTGTGTGACGGTGCGCAAATTATTCTGCGCCACCAAGGACAAACCACAAGCAGCATTGATCGTATTGAACAGGCGATTAATCATGAATATACAGTGATTCGCTATGATAATACAGAACCAAATAGCGATGTATTGCGTATTCAATCTGAAAAAGGATTCCTCGCTTCGCCAACCACACTCACACCACAAGGAAACCACCTTGTTGAAACAATTAACACAGCCCTGCACTCTTAGTTTACTATGACACAACACCTCTCAGCAGAAGCTGAACACATTATTGATTCATATACACAGCTCTCTATTGGCGGCAAAAAAATCCGTTGCCCCTATTATAATAATAAAAAAATAAAAGCTCGTGCGGCACTGCGCGTATTGGTTGGCAAAGGTAGCGCCCAAGAAATAGAAGAAGAAGCTTTTTTACTGGCGCTCAAAGAGAAAGTCTCATTATCTGAGTATAGTGAAGAACAAATAACCCAATTTCTTGTGGATCACCATTTGGGAATTGATTGTTCTGCCTTTGCTTTTTATATTCTGAATGCAGAAAGCAACGGCAAGCTACAACGACATATTCGCTCTGTATCAACCAATATCCTCCGTCGTCTTCTCTTCCGTTGGAGGTTAGTAGAAAATATCAACGTAAAAACCCTTGCGGATGATAAAAATTCTCTGCCTATTCCTTTGGAACAAATCGCTCCAGGAGATATTATTACTATTATCGGAACCGCAGAAACACAACGAGACCATGTCCTTATTGTACGCAAGGTACAGAAACAAAAAGACAAAACCATTTCTATTGAGTATGTGCATTCATTACAATGGAAAAAAGATGGATTATATAACCATGGGATCAGAACCGGATCAATGCATATTAGTGATAGAGAGGCAGCCCTCGCTGAGCAAGGATGGGAAGAAGATGGGTATACAAACAAAGAAGAAAATGAAACCCTTCAACGAATAGTCAATGCAACGAGGGTTGAGCTTCGTCGTCTTAATATGAAGTAACTTCCTCCAAGATCATTGGCTTATTGAAAAATAATCTTTTTTTTGCTATCATAAGGCGAGTATGGTTATATCAGCAGACGCATTAGAGCTTTTTCGCACCAGTATTGGCTTTGGGTTATTTTCTTGTATCGTCGCCTTTTTATGGGCGCCTTTTTTAATTAAATGGCTCTATCGCTGTAATATCACTAGAAATCCTGCCTATGATGCCACCCTCTCTCTAGGGGCAAGACGCAGTAAAAGTGGTGTACCTATTATGGGAGGTTTATTAATTATAATTACGGTAGCGCTCATTACCTATTTATTTAACTGGGAACGACGCTTTACCTGGATGCCGATTAGCATGATGCTTATGGCAGCCGCATTAGGGGGCATTGATGATTTATTAAACACGTTTAATAAATCACCCCGACGAAACAGAAAAATTAAACACATTCTCCAACTCATTAAAGTACATAAACATATTTGGTACCGCTTCTGGCTCGCAATCACCCTTCCCTGGTCACTATTTAAACGCATGTCGTTATGGCTTGGCTCTCACCCAGGAAAAGGCTTACATGTACACGAACGGCTGCTCATACAATTTGCTGCAGGCGCGTTTACGGCCTATTGGGTCTATGTAAAACTCGGGGAACATTGGCGCACGATTCATATTCCCTTTGATGGATTACTCCATATTGGCTGGTGGATTATTCCGCTTATTATCTTTTTTGTCATGGCGACGGCAAACGCCGTGAATGTTGCGGACGGCATGGACGGTCTTGCGGGGGGATCTCTTATTATCACCTTTGCAGCCCTCACTGTCTTGAGCTGGATATTTGGCTATCATTCTATGGCCATATTAAATGCAACAACCACCGGTGCATTACTCACCTATACCTACTTTAATATTAAACCCGCACGGTTCCAAATGGGAGATGTCGGCTCGCTCGGGCTTGGGACGCTCCTTGCCGTAAATACCATTGTTATTAATGAAATGCTTTTATTACCACTGTTAGGATTTATTTTTTATGTAGAACTTGCCAGTGTTCTTATTCAAGTAGCCGGCCGATACATTGTGGGAAAAAGAATCTTCAAAATGGCGCCGTTACACTATCATTTTGAACTTCGTGGTTGGGCAGAAGAAAAAACCGTCATGCGCTTTTGGATTATTCATGCCGCAGTCGTGTTACTCGGTATTTGGATCGCGCTGTCATAATCTGTTCTATGTCTTCCTACCTTATTTGGCAACAACAAGATATTTCTCTTCATAATACACAAGCCATTCTTGAATTATATAATCAAGGTTTTTTATTTGGCAGAGATGCCTCTGGTCGGCTCCATCAAACAAGAAGTATTCGCATACATCTTCCTCTCTTTCGCTTATCCAGTGAAAACCGCCGTATTTTGCGCAAGCACCCTGATATGCAGATCGCCACGTCAGCGCTGCCAATGCCAGAATATTCTTGGGGCTTAGGAAAAATGGTAAAAGATTTTTATGATCAAAAATTTGGCCTAGGAACCTTTAGTGCAAATAAAGCAAAAGAATTGTTATCGTCATCGGAAAGCAACTTCAACACCTTTCTTCGCTACTATACCCCGACAGAAACAATAGGCTACACGATCTGTTACGAGCAAGCCGATTTTATACACTATGCCTATCCCTTTTACAATCTTGAATATGATAAGCAGAACATTGGCATGAGCATGATGATTCAGGCGATACAGTATGCAAAAGAAATGGGAAAAACATATCTGTACCTTGGTTCTGCGCAACGTCCCACAGACATATATAAATTACAATTTGCCGGATTAGAGTGGTTTGATGGAAAAGAGTGGCAACAATCAACAGAGGAACTGAAAAACATTCTCTTGACAGCATCTTTATGATAGAAAAAAACACACACATTCATTTTATCGGTATTTGTGGCGTAGCCATGAGCGCACTTGCTGTTGCCTTTCATAAACAAGGCTACCGCGTGACCGGCTCTGATAAAGGATTTTATCCCCCTGTTTCTACCTTGTTAGAAGAAGAAGGCATTCAGTACTATCCTGGCTGGCATCCAGAACAAATGATGGCAGAAGGGCATCCAGCTATGGTGATTGTCGGAAACGTTGCCAGTTCAAAAAATCCTGAATGGCTTGCGGTGCAAGAAAACAATATTCCTTACTTTTCGTATCCCGAAGCGATTGCGAAATTTTTTGTGAAACAAACATCGATTGTTTGTGCAGGGACATACGGAAAAACAACCAGTACGTCATTATTAACCTGGATAACCCAACATGCAGGAATAAACCCCAGTTACATGTTTGGTGGTATTAGCCAAAATGGTATTCCTGCAGCAGCGCTCAACAACAGTGACTACAGTATTTTAGAAGGTGATGAATATAAAAGTGCGCGCTGGGATAATCAAGCAAAATTTTTTCATTACGCGCCAACCCATTTACTCCTCACATCCGTGGTATGGGATCATGCCGATGTATATAAAACAGAACAATCCTATATTCAGGCATTCGAAACACTTGTTTCATCATTGCCAAAAAATGGCTATCTTGTGGTGTCTGAAAAAGTACTCAAAGACACTCCCGAGGTTGTGAGCAATGTACAAGCAACACTCATCAGCTATGGAACCTCGCCTAGCTTACATTTTTCATATAAACAAGTAACGACACATCCAGATGGCGTGCGCTTTACCTTGGTACATAACAACCAAGAATATCCGATCCATACCAGTGAATTAGGTGAGTATATGGCAGATAATATTACAGGTTGTGTGGCAATGGCATATACCTTAGGCATTCCCATTGCCCAAAGCATTGCATCAATCACCTCATTTAGAAGTATTAAACGTCGTTTAGAAAAACGATTCTCCCGTGAAGTACAGGTGTTTGATGACATTGCTCATTCTCCACAAAAAGCAGAAGCAGTCCTGAGCAGCATAAAACAAATCACCACAGGAACATTGATTGCGGTATTTGAACCAAATACAGGAAACCGACAAACAGAAGCAATCGCTGGCTATGACCATCGATTTGATGCAGCGGATAGGCTTATCATCCCCCGTCTCAGCACAATTAAGCAACAAGATGGAGAACCCCCAGCAATGGATGGCAATCTTTTACAGACGGTGATACAAAAAACGCATGCCGGGGTACAGTATATCGAAGATGATTCCGTCCTTATAGAAACGCTTGTAGAACAAAGCACCCCAGGCGACACCATTATCTTTTTAGGATCCCATGGATTTAGAGGGATGATTGAAGCCGTTGTTGAGGGACTCGAAAAAAAATATCCTATTACATAACCCCCGAGACAAAAAAATAGCAGCTATGACAGCGCTATTTTTTTATCTCCTAAAATAACTTATTTTCCTTCATCCACAATATCCAAAGTTACGGTATCTCCTTCACTATCACCGATACAAAGCGTCATCCCGCAAAATGAACACTCAATAATATCTCCTTTCGCACTTGCCCCATGAGTGCTGAGGTCAATGGTATTTTTACATTCAGGACAAATAGCATGCATATACGCTTGATTTTTATGTATAATGAGGATAGTATAGACATACTATTCTTTTTTTTCAAGTCATGAAAACAGTGCAACAATCATATCCCAAATTAGCCGAGGCACTGCAGGTCCCCTCGCTTTTTCTTAAGCGTGAAGATTTGAATCCTTATGGCTCTCATAAAGGGCGTTCAATCCCCCTTATGATAAAACATTATGTGAAACAAGGAAACATACGCTCTTTTGCTATTTCTTCTTCTGGGAATGCTGCGCTCGCAGCGGCTATTGCCGTACAAAAACATAATCAAAATAATGCAACACATATTCAATTAACCATATTTGTGGGCATGCACATTGATCAAAAAAAACAGGATGCGCTACTTCCCTATTTGAGTAACGATATTACTCTTATACGTCATGAACGTCCTAAGCAAGCAGCCATTCAATATGAACAACAGGGCAATGGTAAGAATTTACGTCAATCTACCGACGAGTTAGCCCTGCGTGGCTATTACGAATTGGCAAATGAACTCTGTGGGATTCCGGAGGTACAAGCCATATTTATTCCAACATCTTCTGGAACAACGGCAGAAGGTATTGCCGATAGTTGTATAAAACAACAACAAGCGGTACAAATCCATATTGTACAAACACCAACCTGTGCTCCATTGGTGAGCGCACTTAATCCTGCAGCGATCGTAGGCGATACAACCATTCCCTCACTCGCTGGAGCGATTGTTGATCATGTGGCACACAGAAAAACAACGCTTATTTCCAAACTACAGGCTTTGCAAGGCAATGGATGGATTGCTAAAAATGAGGAAATTACCCAAGCGATTGCATTGGTAAAAGAAACAACCGATATTACCCTATCACCAACGAGTGCACTGAGTATTGTTGGAGTTCAGCAAGCAGTTGCTGCCGGCTATTCTTGGAAGGGTCCGGTCGTTTGTCTTATTACGGGACCATAGGCAATAACCTACATAACGGTCATGCGAGTAAAAATATTTTCTCCAGGACCAATACTACTTACCTTTCCTTTTTTAATATAATGTTGTTCTACTATCGAAAGTCCCGCTTGTTCTGCCAGTTCATGAAGTTCCTCTAATAAAAACCCATGATAATACCGCGTACCAAGGATCTTTCCATCACCATCTTTCCAAGGAATAAGAAAATCACTGTGCTCATCCCCTTGATATTTTTCCCTAGCCCAGTTGCTATATAAATTCCAATTCAACATAATAATCGTTCCATTTGGTTTCAAAATACGTTTCATTTCTTGTAAGGCTTGTACGCGCAACGATACTGTGGGAAGATGATGAAAACTCGCAATAGCATAGATAACATCAATAGATCCTTCTGAGAGCGCTGTGTTATTCATTGTTCCAAGCAGAAAGCGACCGAGTGGAAATTTTTTTCTGGCAATCGTAATAAGCCCCTCACTTTGGTCAATACCAATATACTGAACTTGCATTTTTGAAAAGAGTTGATATAATCGACCATTCCCGCACCCTACATCAAGAATCGTATTGCCGGGGACAGTAAAGCGTTCTAATCCAATAATATCATTCCACACAAACGAACGGGTATCCGAAAAATGTGTGGCAATAGCATTATATACTCGTTTATTTTGATCAATATATTGATGAAATTTGGTCATACAGTAGTACATTTCTATGGCATGGTCTGAGACTGATATTGAACACATTGTATACTCAATAATTGCGAAACAACCTCAATCCAAGGCTGAGTTTGATGATATACGAAGAAAAGTCTGTAGTGAACGTCATATCAGTCAGCCCCCTAACAGAATCATTTTGACATGTTACCAGGATTTGGTGAAAAAGAAAAGGGTGGATAGTTCTCTTCGTATTGAACAATTTTTTAAAAAAGCAGGGATTCGAAGCACCTCTGGTATTGCCGTTATTACCTCTCTTCTCAAGCCCTATGCCTGCCCAGGTAAATGTACTTATTGTCCGACCGAAGTAAAAATGCCAAAAAGTTATATTGCCAGTGAACCAGCAGCTGCGCGCTCACTTCGATTAGATTTTAATCCCTATATGCTCATGCAAAAACGGATTGAAATGCTCGAGCAAAATGGGCATCCCACAGATAAAATTGAATACATTACCAAAGGGGGTACCTGGAATGCCTACCCACTCAAATATCAATATTGGTATGTAATGGAATCGTTTAATGCCTGCAATAATTTAACGAGAACAAAACAAATTCCCTATACCACAGAACTCTATTGGGAAAAGCGCCCGCTTGCAGAATTAATGGAGCGCACAGAAAAAGAACAACGCTATAACGAACAGGCAAAGCATCGTATTATTGGTATTACCTTGGAGACACGGCCCGATGCTATTAGTCCAAAGACCATTGATCATATGCGTCGCCAAGGCTGTACTCGCGTAGAGTTAGGGTTGCAGGCGCCAGATGATCGTATTCTTGATTTGGTACAGCGTGGGCATACTGTCGAAGAATTTAAAAAAGCCATGTATTTATTACGCAGTGCGGGGTTTAAAGTTGATTTACATTTTATGCCTGATTTACCAGGCACCACACCAGAGCATGATGTCGACATGTATCGCTCTCTTTTTAGCGATACCGCCCTTTCTCCAGACATGGTAAAAATTTATCCCAATACGGTTATTCCTTCAGCAGAACTCTATCAATGGTTTTTGGATGGGCGCTACCGATCATACGGAGATGAAGGATTGTTTCGTGCCTTGTTAGACATGAAACGCAGCACGCCTCGCTATTGTCGTATTTCTCGTTTGATTAGAGATATTCCTGCCACAGAAATTAAAAATGGCAATACCACCACAAACTTACGCGAATTATTAGAAGTACGCCTCCATCAACAAAACGAACGCTGTGTGTGTTTACGCTGCCGAGAAATTTCTCGCCAAAAAAATAATATCCCTGCGGGAACAATACCCCAGCTGTTTGTTGATGAATATGACACAATTGGTGGCAAAGAATATTTTATTACCTTTGAAGACCCAAAGCGTATTGCGGTCTATGGTTTTTTACGATTGCGCATTCCGCAAACACAACAGCAATGGGATATGGCAGCACAAGAAAAAGAATTATTTCGTCTCATGCCAGAAATACACCATGCGGCCTTTGTCCGCGAATTACATGTCTATGGTGATTTAGTAAAAATTGGGAAACAGAATGAACTTGCAACCCAACATAAAGGCTATGGAAAACGGCTTATGGCAAAGGCAGAAGAACTTGCTCGTAGCCATAATCAGAAAAAAATGGCCGTTATTTCTGGGGTAGGCGTCCGTGGATATTACCGCAAAATTGGCTATAGAAAAGTAGGAACGTATATGATAAAATCTCTATAATTCTTTTATAGAGATTTTTATTATCTATCCGTATATGAATGACGATCGAGACGCTCTTCATAGGTTACACGAAGACCCCAACGACCAAACTGAGACTGGAGCTGAGGGCAGTATGGATTTAATCGTCCTTCTTGCTGAAGTTCTTGAAGCTATTCATAATACGAAAAAAGAGGTCCGTTTTGTTAAACAACAAGATGTTCAAGATATTATTGATTTACTAACAGCAGAAGCGTCAAACCCAAATACTGAATTACACAAAAAAATTGAAGCAGGAAAACTGCCCAAAGATATTATTGCCTTAATAGAAACAAAAATGATTGGGACAGATCCGGTTACCGGACTTCCCCGCCGTGAAAAACAAACAGAATTATTATTAGAATATATTGCTGAGTTACAAAAACACCACATAAGCTATGATGACTTTGGTAAAGGAATTGGCTTTATTACCTTTGATGTGCGTGGCTTAAAAATGGTCAATGATGTGAGTAAAGATCACAAAGTAGGTGATGCCTATTTACGCGAGATTGCTGATCACACCACGGGGCATATTGTGCCCTTTATCCAGGCAATTCTTGGGGAACAGGCACATATTCATGTAGGACGCGATGGTGGTGATGAAATTTCACTCGTCATTAAAGGAGATCGTGACTTAACGCAACGGTTATCACTGGAATCTTTTTTGAGTCAGATGCCTGAAGGGTATGCATTTAATAGCGAAGAACAGCACCCTCGTTCTTTATTACAATGGATCAATACCTTTATTGAATACGATTTTGCCCAAAAAAGAAACAATCATATTTCTCAAGAAAAATTAAAAGAAGCGGCACGCGCCGGGGCAGATGAAGGATATGAACCCCCCGAAGAAATTAAACTCATGTTTTATGTGGCATCTGGTTGTTCTACGCTTTATGATGTTGCAATGATACCAGAACCAGCAGATTTTAAAGAAGACTTAGAAGCAATGGCGGAGCATAGAGGAAAAGATCACCATATTATCGATCCTAAACTCCCTGAAGAACAAAAAGCAAAACGTGGAGTAGAAAAATTATTGAGTGCCATGCGTAGTCGAGCTGATAGAGAATCAAATGATCGAAAAGAAAGCCAAAATAAACGCTGGAAAAATTCAACAGATCCACATGAACAATTCTTAATAAACATCCTCTCTCGTAATTCCTTTACTATAGAGATATTAAAAGAACTGCGCTATGAAAAAAATATTCGGAAAGAGACCGAAACCACACTTTCACAGGTACAAAAAAAGTTAAGCGAAGTAACAACAGAAAGAGACCTCTGTTTGGCAGAAAAAATTATTCAAGATGTGAGGACTTAAATATTCTTTCCTATTATCCTATGAACCATACTCCCCTTTCTTCATTTGATCCGGATATTCATACTATCATTCAAAAAGAACTCCACCGACAACAATTTGGATTAGAAATGATCCCGTCAGAAAATTTTGTCTCTATTGCCGTGTTAGAAGCCTTGGGTTCTATATTAACCAATAAATATTCCGAAGGCTACCCCGGAAAACGCTATTATGGCGGCTGTGAGTTTATTGATCAAATTGAACAACTCGCTATAGACCGAGCAAAAGCATTATTTGGTGCGGAACATGTGAATGTACAGCCCCTCTCTGGAGCCCCAGCCAATGTAGCCGCATATTTTGCTATTATGCAACCAGGAGACACTATTTTGGGCATGGAGTTATCTCATGGCGGACATTTAACCCATGGACACCCCGTTACCTCTATTGCGAAAATTTTTAACTTTGTACGCTATAAAACAAACGCCCAAGGACTTATTGATTTAGACAATTTACGGGCAATGGCAAAAGAACATAAACCAAAAGTTATCTTGGTTGGCTATAGTGCCTACTCACGAGAAATTGATTATGTGGCTATTAAACAAATTGCCGACGAAGTAGGTGCAATAACCATGGCAGACATTGCGCATATAGCCGGATTGATTGCAGGAAAACAAATGAATAATCCAGTTCCCTTGTTTGATGTTGTCACCACAACAACACATAAAACACTGCGTGGACCACGCGGAGGTATGATTATGTGTAAAGAATCCTTTGCCAAAGCAATTGATAAAGCAGTGTTCCCTGGGTTGCAAGGGGGGCCTCATGAAAATAATATTGCAGCAAAAGCCATTGCATTTAAGGAAGCTCTGGAACCAAGCTTTGTTGCGTATGCAAAACAAATCAAGCTCAACGCAAAAGCCTTAGAAGCAGTGTTTGCACAAAAGGATTACCGACTTATATTTGGTGGAACAGATAATCATCTCCTCTTGATTGATGTTACCTCCAAAGGAATTAGTGGTGGAGAAGCAGAAAAAGCATTGGATATTGCCGGAATAACGCTTAACAAAAATATGATCCCTGATGATACGCGTTCTCCCTTTGATCCATCCGGTATTCGCTTAGGTACTCCAGCGCTTACCACCCGAGGGATGAAAGAAACAGAAATGACCACTATCGCAGGACTTATCGATACCGTATTAAATAATACCACCAATACGGACAAACTCATGGAAGTGCGTCAAGAAGTAGAAACACTGTCTCGTGCGTTTCCTCTCTATAGAGAATTATCATAAATAGGACTATGCGATTCTCTGCTATTACTACCATTGAACAAACGCAAGATATTGCCAAACATATTGCCAGCTCAGTTACTGCTGGTGACATTCTTTTGTTATTTGGAACACTGGGAGCAGGTAAAACAGCACTGGTAAAAAGCATTGCAGAGGCATTAGGGGTGAAAGAAGAAGTAACGAGTCCCACCTTTTCGCTTATGAATACCTATGCCGTAGCTCCCCCGTACAACACTATCAAAAAAATAGTTCACATTGATACCTATAGAAGCAATAGTCCGGAAGAGTTTTTAGATATTGGTATAGAAGAATATCTTCACGATCCAGAGGCGCTTATCTGTATCGAATGGCCAGAGCTGCTTGAGGATATACTTGCGCCTCTATCGACAAAAAAAATATATATCACACAGCCTTCACCAGGGGTACGAGAGATTGAGTTGAGTTGGATAGTATAACCCTACAGCTTATTCATGCGGATGCCACAGCTTATACAATTTTTTGGCAAACCATTCTTTTATTTTCTGAAACCGTCCTCTTTTTTCCCACTCTAAATCGTCCAATTTTGTTGCATGTTGTAACCATCCCTCAACAATATGTTTTACTTTTTGGACGGTTTTTTTATGTTTTAACCGAACATTTGCTTCATAATTATCATAAAAACTTCCATGGTTAATATTGGAACTACCTATCATTGCCCACTCATCGTCAACAATAACTCCTTTTCCATGCATCATGTTGTTAGATAAATGCACATGCACTCCCATTTTTTTCATTAATGAAAACCATGCATAGGCAGCATAGGTTGCGATACGAACGTCTGTTCGAAATGGAATTAATAAATCTACTCGTACTTGTCTTTTACGCGCACGCCATAGCGCATATAAAAATTTTTTATCTGGAAAATAATACGGAGAAAAAAGAATGACTCGTTTTTTTGCTTTTAGTAACGCATCGATATATTTTTTTCTTGCTCGAGAATGTTGTTGCCCGGCATCATCATAAATAAATTCAATATCTTGCTCAGGATGTTTTTTCATATGAACAGGATACTTTAACAAATGACGAACATGCATTTTTTTTCCACCAGATATAATATAATTTTTTGCAAACGCGCGTAACAATGATCGCACGGCTTCTCCTTCTATTTTTACATGCAAATCAAGCCAAGCCGCCATGTTTTGTTGAATATTTACGCCACCAATAAACCCCACCCGTTCATCAATAATTAACAGCTTTCTATGGGTGCGTGCAATAAGCCGTCGCCAAACACTTCTATAGCGATGTTTGCGTTCAGAAAAAAATTGAATATCAACACCAGCCTGATGTAACGATTGAAAACGTTTTTTTGAGACAGCAAAACTGCCGAAGCCATCAATGAGTACACGCACCTCTACCCCTTGTTGCGCTTTTTTTTCAAGCAATTCAAAAAAATTCTTGCCCATGTCATCATCAGCAAAAATATACACTTCCCAATATACAGAACGTTCGGCCGCGAGAATAGCCTGGTACATTGCATCCCATGCTCGTTCGGAGGTATCATAAATATCGTAGGAAGATGGTTGTAATGCGTTTATGTTGGTCATACTATACTGCTCTGTATACACTATAGAGGAAACAAGGGCTAGTTGTAAAGTAAAAAAACAACACCCCACCAAGAAACTTGATGAGGTGTTGGAATCTGCCGACGGTGTGGCGGGAATCTGTCAAAGACAAATCAAACCGTCGGCATTACTGCTAGGAGCGAGAAGCTCGCAGGTTATTCACCCATGCCGGGGCGAAGGTCTCAAACTGCTTCATGGCAGCTTCGAAGAGCCCAGCCTCTGCCTCCTCCACGAGATACTTCCCGAGAGCCGGAATCTGGGTGCTATTCAGCACCTCAGGGGCGCAAAGACGCACCCCATCCATACGGCTCTTCAGTCCCCGAATCGGAAACTGCTCGTAGAGCCGCTTCAAAGCGTCCACCAGTTTTTTTTGAAACTCCAATTCTTTTTCGTACATGTTTTCTCCTTGTTGCACGAAGCAAACTACCGCACAGAAGCCTTGCTGCTTCTAGGTACAGGTATGCGGAAGCTACCACAGATGCTAAAATTTGTCAATAATGAAAGATCCTTTGTGAAAAAATAAAAACACCCTTAAGCTCTTAGGATGTTTTTACTCTAATATTATTCAATAATCGTTCCTTTAAATGGTTTCCCTTTCATGGCCTTTTTTACTTCTGCAATCTGATGCCCATGAACAATCTTTACTTGTATATGAGAGCGCTCTGCTTCTTTACTCGCAACAGGATCAAAAGGAACATTTTTCCCAGCAATCCACTCGTCTCCTGCAATGTGTTCTCGAAATGCTTTCCACCCAATGCGCTCTATTTTTTCTGCATCAGGATAAATGGCTGGATCTTTGGTATACACATACTCAATATTGGACACATTAATAAGAGACGCTGCCCCATATGTTTTTGCCAATAACACGGCACGATAATCGGTTGAACTTCCGGGTTTTTCTCCGGCAGCAATAATCAGTGGTTTATTTGTCTTAATTTTTTTTCGTGGATTGGTAATAACCTCTTTATATGCCACATCCTGAAACAACATGCGGACAAACTGTGCATTATATACGGTACTATAAATGCCAATCCAATCCAAATCATCATTACTGAGTTTGGTAACAGATTTTGCAGCGTCTTGATAGGAGCGCGCCGTAGCACCTCCCCCAATAACAATGATATATTTTTCTCCCTCTGCGATTTGAGATAAGAGTAATTGGCGAAATTTTTTTAAAAATGGAACATTAAATCCTGTTTTAGGAATAATGAGCGACCCCCCAACAGACATAATAGTATATTGAGATGACATAGGGTTATTTATGACGAGTTCCGGTTCTTCTAATTTGTTTTGGTGCGCCAACAGGACGATTTCCTTCTGGACGAAATCCTGCAGCAGAAGCTGGCATATTGCGAAATCCCCCTTTTTCCCCTTTTTGTGGAATAGGAATAGATGGTTTTTTCATAGATTATGTACGTTCTTTAGAAATAATAATAGTAATAAGCCAATTAAACATACTCATAAGCAGTGCACCTAAAAAGGCTGCTCCAAATCCGTTTACAGAAAAGCCATCAACCACGCTACCAATAAACCAAAATAATAATCCATTGATAACAAGGGTAAATAATCCCAAGGTAACAATATTAATTGGTAACGTAAGAAGTACTAACACAGGACGGATGAAGATATTTACCAATCCCAAGAGTAAAATCGTAATAAGTGCTGCATAAAACCCCTGTAACTCGATACCTGGCAATAGACGGGCAATAGCAAGAAGAGCAAGGCTAGAAAGCAACCAACGCAATAGCGTATTCATAGGATCAGATGCTTAAGTGTTATGGTAACATAATACCTTTTTTTCCTCGTTTTATCAAGCCATCTTTTTCTAACTGATCAAGGATGCGGGTATAGCGCAGCGGATCAATATCTGCAAATTGTTGTTGTACCTGCTCCTCCAAAATAATAGGCTGTTCTCGTAATGCATCAATAATACGTCCCCGCACATAACGATCTGTTTGTTTAAACGGGATCGTTTTCTTTTTCTTTAGTGCTTGTGGCGGTGCTGTTAAAATCGTTGGATAGGCAAGGCAAAACTGTTTTACCGGGCACTCGTCACACTGGGGTTTGCGGGTAGTACACAGTGCCGAACCAATATCCATAAGTGCCTGATTCCAATCATAGGCATATTTTTTGGGAAGCAGTGTTTCTGCAGCAACTAATAATGCGGCATCGTTTTGTATGGCTAATCCAAATAACACGCGTTGATAAAAGCGACGATGATTGGTATCCATCATCGCGACCGGCTGTTCAAACGCAAACGAAAGAATAGCACGAGCAGTATAGTCTCCAATACCCGGCAATTTTTTTAATTCTTCAATCTGTGTTGGAAACACTCCCGCATGTTTTTCAATAACGGCCTGGGCTGTTTTTTGTAAAAATAATGCACGGCGGTTATATCCTAATCCTTTCCATACCGTAATCACTTGCGCAGTGGGGGCATCTGCCAATGCTTGTAGGGTTGGGAATGCCCTAAGAAATTCGGCATATTTTATAATAACCCGATCCACCTGGGTTTGTTGTAACATTACTTCACTCACAAAAATATGATAGGGATTTTTTGTTTTTCGCCACGGGAGCGTATGCCGTCCCTGGGTACGGTACCAGTGTAATACCGCCGCACTCAACCGACGACGCAGAATTGGAGGATGCATAAAGACAAATCATTACTCTCGAGAGATACTAGGTTCCCACATAGAAGCGTTTTGGTGTCTCTCCAATAATATCGATAGGAACACCAATATCTAGATAGCGATACAATACTGCGACATCCGCTTCTTTCATATTCACGCAGCCATGTGAATGCGTGCGGATGCCAAAATCATTATGCCAATAGGCGGCATGAATATAATACATGGGCTTAAATTGGATATTCCAGGCAACATTTGGCAAATCATATCCTGGACCTACATAGCGTTTATTATCAATCATACGCTCCACAGTAAACGTTCCTGATGGTGTTTCTGATTTAGGGTTTCCCGTTGACACCGGCCAATTATGAATTTTTACCTTATCAACATAATAATATAAGCGCTGCTGTGTTTTATCTACCACCACGCGCCGAGTAAATGTTTTTTGTGGGTCGGTGGGATGCACACCCGTCATAACCGATGCATAATCAGACATACCATCGCTATTGCTATCCTCTTTTCCCATATCCGCTGCAAACCAACGCTCCAACCAATCATTTAATCCGTCATTATCATAATCAAACTCATTCAAGCGAGTAGCCTCTCCTTTATGCGGAGAATAATCATTGCTTATTTCTACCCCATCAAAAAATCCATCGCCATCGGTATCGGGATTGTTTGGATCTGTATAATATTGCTGTTCTTGTGTATCATCTAACCCATCATTGTCAGTATCAATAGCATATACTATTTGCGGAATAGAAAAAAATACGCTCATACTAAATACGAGACTCATGCAATATCCATAATATCTATTAACGACGAAAACGGGAAAGCGCATAAAAAAGAATACTTAATAAAAAGGTCGCCAATGCAGAAAATTGAACCACTTGTTTTATCGATAGGCCCTGTATCGCCTGTGGTATAGCGCCTATCTGTGATACAACACTCTCATTGCGAGAATCTATTTTTTTCACAAGCGGATCACTCCCTTGTTGCTGTTCATCATAATCAGACACACCATCGTCATCTGTATCTTTTAGTTCTGGATTGGTCCCCAGTGCTTGTTCCTCGCTATCAGAAAGTCCATCATTATCATCATCCGCATCTTCCATATTTCCTACCCCATCTAAATCCGTATCTTTAGTTTCTTCTTTATTCAGAGGAAAGGCATCGAGGTGATCACTTGTTCCATCGCCATCACTATCTTGTTGTAGTGGATCAGTGCCTTGCTCTTTTTCTTTTCCGTCCGATACCCCATCACCGTCAGTATCAGAAGAGAGCGCATTGGTCCCCTGTTCTTTTTCCTGTGGGTCAGGAATTCCATCATCATCACTATCGGCGCTATGTAATTTTGTTCCATCACTCAGTTCTTGTTGATCAGAAATAGTATCATCGTCACTATCTTCTTTTGTTGGATTTGCTTGTTGTTTTTTTTCTTCAGCATCCTCCACACCATCACCATCCGTATCTTTTTTATAGGGATCACTGCCAAATGCCTCTTCTTCTTCATCAGATAATCCATCATTATCATCATCGCTGTCACTCGTATCGCCAACCCCATCGGCATCATAATCGCTCCATTCCTCTTTATTTGTGGGAAACACATCAGTGCCATCCGGATGACCATCTCCATCACTATCTTTTGCATTTGGATTTAATCCTTTTTCTTTTTCTTGCTTATCGCTTAATCCATCACCATCAGAATCTGCACGCAAGGGATCACTTTTGAAGTGAATTTCATCAGCATCAGAAAGTCCATCATTGTCATCATCCGTATCTTCTCTATTCCCTACGGTATCATTGTCCGTATCCGTATCAACGTCTAACATCTTCGCAACAGAAAATGTTTCTATTTGTTCACTACTTAATTCTGTCACCTTTCCCTCAGTATTAATCGCTACCACGCGAGATAATCGCATATCAATAGATTGTTCCCCTGCTTGTAACACATAACTCACCCCTACTTGTTGTGCTTGTTCAAACAATAGATTGCGAACAGGGACAGTGCCAATTTTTTCATTATTCACAAAAAAATCCACCTCTGCCGAAAGCGATTCAAAATTATTATTTACAATAACCGCATACATTTTTACTGATTCCCCGGTAAAGGCGTTTGGGTTAGAAATCGTCACTCCTTTATCTACGACAAAAGAAAACGACTCTCCCAATACAATAGAGGGAAAAAAAATAATAATACTACTGAGAAGAAGGATACTGCGCGCTAATAGCATAACCAAGGGTATTTATTGTCACGAGTATATCACCGTTTGTATCTGTTCGCCACACCGTACTCCCTGCCCGCTCCACTCTGCGCATAATCCGGGGTGAGGGATGCCCATAGCTATTTTCTTTGCCTGCAGAAAATATAGTGTCAGAGGGAGTAACAATATCAATCAACGGTTGAATCGATGAGCCACTACTGCCATGATGTCCTGCTTTATAAATATCAACATCTAAGCGTTTTCCATATCGTTCGACAAGATAGGCTTCTTGCTCTGACTCAGCGTCACCAGTTAAAAGTACACTTGTCCCATAGCTCTGTAATAACAACACCAATGAACTGTTGTTGGGCGATATTTCTTGCTTTTCTAATCCAGGAATATGCGGATTATCTTTTAAGGCATGATCTGGGTATAAAAACGTAAGGGTACTACTTGCAATAGACCAGGTTTGCTCATGCTCAATAATCGTGTAGATGGATTGTTCTTTGTATACCCCTTCTACAAATCGATTAAAGAAACCCTCGTCCCGTTCAAAACCCGTATACACGACTGTTCCTACCTCAAAGCGTTCAAGCACATCCACACAACCACCATAATGATCTTTGTCTGGATGCGTGAGAAAAAGATAGTCAATATGTTTATCATACACTGGCATCACTCTCCCTAATGCTTCTAACACTCGGGCATCAATGGCGCAATCAATAAGAATTTGTTCTCCGGTCGGAAATTCAATAAGCGTAGCATCGCCTTGTCCAATATCTAAAAAGTGTATCCGTACCGTTGTGGTGCTGCTTGTTTGCTCGCCATTGTCACTATCTTCCACAGGGGGTGGAGATGAAAATAGACGAATATGCAATAACAAAAATAGCACAATCAATAACATAAACACTAACAAGAGAATACCTTTTTTCATACGCGTGGTTGTTTATAGATACCATATATAATACCGCAATACAGTGCAAGACAACACCATAGTGGGATAGCAAAAGGAACTGCAGCAAAAGAAAGCGAGGCAAATAATCGTACGACATATACCACATAAGCCATCATTGCCCAACTCATCCAAGAAAAAACAGCAGCAAGTGGAGCAAAGAATACATGACTGACCACAGAAATAAACCCAAACAACATGGTAAATGGTAATATCCATAATACCAATACATTCACCATAATAGACACAATTGATAGTCGTTCAAATTGATATAAAATGATGGGCAAGGTACTTATCGTTGCAGAGAGCGTACTAATAACGCTTTCTTTTATACCATACAAGGCTGGAAAAGCGTGTAAGCGCGTACTGATTATGGGAGAAATATAGACTAAGCCTAATGTGGCTAAAAAAGACAGTTGAAATCCTGCATCAAAAAGCAAAATAAGTGGATTGAACCATACCATAATACAGGCGCAACAAAGCATGGTTGGGGCAATGCTACTTCCCCGACCAAGTTGTCTTGCTAAAAGGACAATAATCCCCATAATTCCTGCACGCACCACCGAGGCACTGGCTCCAGCAAAGATGACAAAGGTAGTAATAATCGCACACACAAGCCAAAATGCTTTTTTTCTTGGAATAACCGCATAAGTGCAGGCAGTTAAACAAAGGGTGGCGATAAGGGTAATATTATAGCCTGATATAGCAATAATATGGGTTACTCCGGTAATAGCAAATAATTCATTCAAGCTCCCTAATCCCCCACGATACCCATATAATAATCCTGCCATAAATCCGGCATAGGGTTCATGCCACAGTTCTGCAATATGCTGAGCCACCGTTCCTTTAAAAGCAAACAAATATCGCAAAAAGATATTTCCCTCTCCGGCATATAATTTTTGTATATATGGTTGATTGCAACTAAGAAATATTCCTTCTTTGGCTAAATACAAATCATAACGAAAGTCTTCAATTGGTTCAGGATAGCGCAAGGCACAACGAATATCGAGCACATCTCCATAACTATAACGTGGATAGAGTTCTGAACGAATAAATATTCGTGTATCAATGAGATCCGCATCAACCAAGGGACCTGTTTGGTGAAAAAATGGTTGTACAATATAGTTTACTCTGTCTTGGCGAACATCTGGTTCTTCTGCAACAAAGGCAATCATATGGGTCGGGCCTTCTTTTGGAAGGGTGGTAGGAAATACCTGTCCATAGCGGACCATGCCCAAAAAAAACAAGGCAGCAAATAAGCAAATAATTCGCTGTGTTTTTTGTTTCCAATAAAGGAGAAAAAACGAAACAATCACCAACGCAGTCGTGACTGAAAAAATAACCGATAGACGAATATCAAAAACAGAAGCCAGCGTAATGCCAAATAAAAAACAAAAGCAAGCGATAATAAAACGCTTACTTTTTGCATGCAAAAAAATATCTTTCATATTCCCCCCCTTGCTCGCCGAAGCCTGAAAGGCGTAGGCGAGTCCCTAGTTATTACATCCATTTAGATGGTCCCCCTTCGTCCTTCGGACTACGGTGGATAAAACGAGCCCCTTTTAAAAAATGAATCCCCTACATTTCAATGACGGTTTTATCTCCTATTACCATTCGGTGTCCCTCGGGTCTATCATCATCGCGTTTAATCAACTCTGCTTTTTTTCCAATTAAACTATCAATAATCGTCATCGGCGCATCCACTAAAGCATTATCAAGCACAATGCTATGACGAATTGTTGCCCGTTTTACCGTTGCCCCCGCGCCAAGCGTAACATGAGGACCAATGGTACACCGCTCTAACACACAATTTTCTGCAATAATGACCGGCCCAATAATCGTTACCCCCTCTCGAATTTGTGAACCAACGCCAATATGAACTTTTCCTTCAATACGCGCATCTGGGGCAACGGCACCTTGCTTTGGAAATTCTTTTTCTGCCATCCCGTCTAACAACAATCTGCTTGCCACAAGTAAATCGTGTGGTTTCCCCGTATCTTTCCACCAACCAGTAATCTCTTTATGTCCCACTTTTAATCCGCGTTTAATAAAATCAGAATGCACGCTAGAAATTTCATACTCTCCGCGCGCACTTTTTTCAATATTATTATAGGATTCAAAAAATACTTTTGGCCCATAGAGATAAATACCCGTCACCGCAAAATTGTTTGGTGGACTACTGGGTTTTTCCCACACATCAACCAATTCATTATTATCATTAAATACGGGTACACCAAATTGACGCGCATCTTCTACTTGAGAGAGAGCGAGCATACAATCATATTTATTTTTATGAAACTCTTCCACCATCTCTGCTAACGAACCCAACAACACATTATCGGATAAGTAAAACATGAAGGGATCGTTCCCAATAAACTCTTCGGCTTCTTTTACCACATGCGCAATCCCTTGTGGTCCGCCACGTTGTTCAAAATAATCAATGGATATTCCCCAATGTCCTCCGTCACCAATATATCGTGGTAACTCGGTATCACCAGGATTCAAATTAATATAAATATTCGTCACTCCCGCTTCAACAGCTTTTTCAATAGCATGAAAAATCATGGGCTTATTCGCCAAGGGAAGTAAATGTTTATTAATCGTTGTTGTTACTGGGTGCAAACGTGTTCCTCGACCACCACCCGTAAGTATCGCTTTTCGTATTTTCATATTGCGTCATATTTATAAGCCAAAGCAGCTGTGTCAAACAGATGCGACGGCTTACCACCAGATTAATCCTTTCACCACAACCCAATAATACAGCTTTAGGATAGGATTACCAATATAGTTCACCATCCAATTATCTGTCATTTTATCTTGAAAATGAATGCCGGAAACAGTATACGATAATAAATGTCTGTCTGTTACTTTTCGTAAGGCCTGTGTTTTTTTACGTTTCGCTAACCACATGCGAATATGTTTTGCGTTACACCAATAGCGATATACTTTCATGCGTTCTCCAAACCAACCACCTTTGAGTGAAAAAAAGATCAATCCCAATTCAACAACCAATTGCATAGGGAGGAGTAAAAGTAATGTTGGCCACCGAAAATACATCAGCATGGTGCCATAACGGTTTCTTTCCATCCAATAAAATTTGGTAATACTTCTGGCAAATTGATATTTGTGATAAAACACGGAATCTCGTACAACGACGACTTTATATCCAGACATGCGTAAGCGCAGTGCCCATTCTAAATCTTCATGATACAAGAAAAAATCATGATCCCACGCCCCATATTGTTTAATTAAGTCAGCACGCACTAACAAGGCAGCGCCACTCGCGTATGCTACCTCACGCACCGCAGGTAACGCCACATCTTTTATTGGCAAGCGATAATGATCACAATAGCCAAACCCTAAAAACTGCATAGAATTCCCCGTACTGTTAATTAAATCAGTTTCTGGGTGAAGCAGTAACAACGATTGCGCAGCGCCAATAGTTTTATCACCTTCTAATGTTTCCATTAATGGTTCAAGCGCGTTTGTTGCAAAAAATCCATCATTATTATGGTAATACACATAGTCAAACCCATGTGCCAATGCCCAGTCTGTCCCAATATTATTTCCACCAGCAAAACCCGTATTTTCTTTTTGCGCTAACAAGGTGACATGCGGAATTTCTTTTCCAGATAACGGCATGACTGCCTCTTCCATATAATGGACAAATGATCCATGCTCGGGATGCGGATTGGCAACAATAACAAATTCTAATTTATCTTTTGGATAGGTAACGTGTTTTAGTGCGGTAACCGCATCATCAATATGATCTTTGTTGTGATAAAACTGCAAATAGACAATGGCTATTTTTGGATATTCTTTCATACCTCAAGAAATTTTAGAACGATAGAAATGATGATTAAAGCGCCACTTCCATAAATAACTGATCCAGCTACGCAAATGAATACGCGCTGCTTTATTTTTTAACAATGCTCGTAATGCTCCCGGTACTTGGGCAGAAGCTCGTGCATGGGCATGCTTAATAACAATATCATGGACGTAATATACTGGCCAATGCGCCTCCCACATTTGATGACACCAATCAGCGTCTTCCAAATACGCAAAATACCGTTCATCAAAAAATCCAAGCTGATCTGCGACGTCTTTTCGCACGACCATCGCAGCACCCAGCACCCAATCAACGGGACGCGTACTCTTATGATCAAAATCCACCATGAGTAATCTGTCGGTATATTTTTTTACCCAGGCATATTTTTGATCCCAATTGAGTTGCTTGAGCGGTTTAATGAGCATGGAACGTAAATCAAAGCGATAACAGGAGTATTGCAAGCTGCCATCCATATTCAATAATTTGGGTCCAATACAGCCAATCTCTGTATGTGTATCCATATACTCAATCAAGCGATCAATAGTCTTGCTGTTTTCAGGAATAATCGTATCTCTGTTTAACGCAAAATAATATCGTGCCGGTGTTTTTTTAAAACTTTTATTATTGCCTGCGCCAAAACCAATATTGCCACCACAATCAATGTAATAGACGGTTGGATATCTTTCTGCCAACGCTTCTTTAATTCCATCGGCATTTTCACTATTATCTGCAACACAAATATGCACTTTGTATGAAGAATGTTTAATATCATCCATGATTGACGCAATCGCACGCAAAATATCGTCTTTCATGTTGAGGTTTACGAAGGTAATGTTGATGTCGAACATAGAATTTATTTCCACCATTTTCTTATTTCTTCACGAGAAACTTTTCGTTTATGTATAATAAATAATCGTTTTTCTTTTAAACTTTTTCGTAATTTCCATATCTCCCCTACCCCTTTAAGCACCGCTCTATCAAATAAAAGAATATAGACCAGCTTCTTTAGTTCATACCAAACAATAGGGAAAAAATCAAGCAAAACATTTTTTCCATATTCATTCTTATAGAGGGTCATGAGATGATTTTTATAACTATGGTATTTTACCCAAGAAGATTGTTTTTTCTTATTTTCAAGAGCGGCAGCATCATGCAATTCTTTAGGACCAGCCGCAGAGCGATCGTGGTACCCAACCGCAGATAACAGCACAACCGCATGCATACCCGCACTTTGTAATCGATAGGCCAAGTCAACATCTTCTTTATATGAATGATACGAGGCATCTAAAAAGGTTCCATCTCGAAAAGATACATCATGAATAGCCCTGCGACGAAACAAAGGTAAGGCACCAGATACCCCAAACACTGCTAAATTTTCTTGGGATTGTAATGCGACCATTTTAGGGTTGATTGATTCTGGTGACCAGCGCTCTTGCGTATATTGTTCAATCACCCGACGATTGCGAAATACTTGCAACCCTAAT
Source organism: uncultured Gammaproteobacteria bacterium (assembly GCA_964522435.1). Classification (GTDB taxonomy): domain Bacteria; phylum Patescibacteriota; class Patescibacteriia; order Magasanikbacterales; family UBA922; genus CAZFUL01. Next base: position 86,735 of record CAZFUL010000001.1, on the reverse strand, counting down.
GAATCCACATATTCAGTAAAACTATCTTCCAATCGTTGTTGCTCTACCAGAGAAAAATCCCAACGCATAAGACGCGGAGAAATTGCTGCAACGTCAGCGTGCCCTTCCATATACGCAAGCAATTTTTCAAAACAATCTGCCTCAAGATACATGTCTTGATTGAGCATCACAACATATTCGCCTGTTGTTTTTTTGTATAAGGCATTATGTCCACCGGCAAATCCATCGTTACTGGTATGCGCAATTAATTCCACAGGAACAGAAAAATCTTGAATTTCTTTTTTCATGAGTTCAACCATGTTATCTCCCGAGGCATTATCCCAAATAAAAAGTTCCCAATTTCTTTCTGTTTGTTTTTTAAGCGAATCAAACAAATATGGGACATACTTTGCCCCGTTCCAAGTAACGAGATGAACGGAAAGTTTAGGCATACATTATAATTTCTTTTTTTGTGATTGATACCACATATCTGCAACCCAGGCCATGCCAATCGCTACTGGCCGCAAGAGCGCAATCCACATCCACACATACCAGGGTTCCCATTTACGAAAATAGGTGAGCATTGATTTAGTAAATTGCTGTTGTTTCCAAAGCGTTGTTCTTTTTTTAAAACTTTGTCCCACATAATCAACGGCCGTAATAACCGGTGTGTGCACCACACGATATCCCAAACGTTTTGCTTCACGACAAATATCTACGTCTTCATACCAAATAAAATAGCGTGGGTCCCAAGCCCAGCCGAGTTTATTCACCATCTCGCGTCGCATGAGCATAAACGATCCGCGGACAGAATCAACATCTTGTTCAACATCCGCATCAAAGCTTTTCATATAATATCCATCCAACAGATGAGGAAACAGGTGGGGTAATTTGAGGAGTAACGCAATTTGTTCCCACAACCGAGGAAAACGACGTGGTGTCGCATCATCGTTTAATTTGCCATGTTCATCGACTAACTTTGGACTAACAATGCCAACATCGGTATGTGCATCCATCCACGCGACAATCACATCAAGACTGCCTTCAGTAACCAACATATCTGGATTTAAAAAAAGCAGGTATTCCCCTGTCGAAATGTTTACGCCCTGGGTGTTTGCTCCGCCAAAGCCCTTATTTTCTGTATTCGCAATCACCTGCACATCTGGATGCTGTTGTTTCACCAAAGCAACCGTGGCGTCCGTTGATCCATTATCAACCACAATTTGTTCAATAGAGATATGTGTTGCCCCTTTTTTTGCTGAGGCAAGCTGTTTTATAATCAACTCAGCACTATTCCAGGTCACCGTAATAATCGATAATTTCATATAACGTTTCAGAGCAATATATAGGGGTATTGTAAGGAAAAAAGGGGGAAAAAGCAAGATAAGCTCTGACTAGAAACAAAAAAGCCCTCAATACGATATAAAGGACTTTTTTGTTTTCCGGAGCATGCACAAGGGCAGCGGCTCCGGAAACTCCTTGAGGTGGGAAAGAACGAAGGCAGGAGCCCCGACGGTGTCGGGGCAGTATGGTGGGTCAGCAGGAGAGCATGGAGACCACCGCCGCGAGGTGCGGCGAGCCGAGGCCCGAGCGCATGATCTCACAGAGCTCGATGCGTGTGACCAGGAACTCATCCGGGGTGAGCGTGCCGAGCTGTTCTCGGCTGACCTGCACGAGGCGGATGACATCCGCGCCGTTGAAAAACCGGTTCGGGTCGTTCACGACGTGGGATTCGAATACCATCTCCGCTCCACGCGCCAGGTCGATCCGAGCCGGCTGATCCGGCAATCCGCTCTTGCGACCGAGTTTCGCAGCAGAACCGAACATGCTCGGTCCTACCAGAAATGGATGCAGAGGAGCCTGCGTGACGTGATGTCGGGGTCGCCAGCCCGGGCTTTCCTGGGCGGTCACCAGGTAGAGGGGGTCATCAGCCTCCACCTGAAACAGGACGATCGTCCCGTCACCGAGGGGTTGATTCATGGGCTGATCCCAGGTGCGGACGTCGTCCTCTCCGAACCGCTTGGTGATCCGAAACCCTCCGACCGAGTAGAAGGTCTCACGCTCGCCCCCATGAGGCCGATGCAGCCGCACATGTCCATCGAAAACCCCGAGCTTCCAGGGGGCGATCTCCGTGAAGCCGACCTCCTTCACTTCGAGGATGGTGGGCTTCTGGCTCTCGTGCCACTGCAGCCAGTTATACGGCCGATCGGAGAGACAGCTGCAGGGAACGTCGTACGCGGGGCTGACCCCGTCGAAACACAGCGTTGATCCCTTGCCCTCACACAAAGAACACCCAGGATTTGGAAAACTCATCTCAATCTCCTTCGAAAAAATCGAAACGGCACCGTGCCGCTTCATAGTCAGCTTCCTGCTGACCAACAAATTCTTTTAGATAAAAAAACTCATTGCTCAGCAAGAAGCAAGACTAGTTGATCAATATCATGAAACAAGAAAAAAGTCAATATAAAAAGCAGTATATCGCGATACTGCTTTAGTTTCTTAGACACTACTCACATACTCCCTCACTGCTTCTTTCCAATGTCTTTGTGCTGGTCGTTTAGTATTTATAAGAGTTGCATGCACTGGTCGTTTTGCCGGTCGTGGATATTTGTCTGATCCACAAGGCGCGGTAGAAACAGTAATCCCTGCAACAGCAAAGGCGGTGTTTGCTAATTCATACCAACTACACTCTCCCTCATTTGCACCGTGATATATACCAAAAGGTGCAGCATCGTCAATCAATTGTTTAGTAAATACTGCCAAATCTGGTGCATAGGTTGGTGAGCCAATTTCCGTGTCTACAATATCTAAGTGTTCTTTTTTCCCTTCGGTCGCTAACCACAGCATGGTATCTATAAAATTCTTTTTTGCACTTGTACCACTCCCCTGTTTGCCAAACAAACGAGCAAGACGAATAATATAATATTTTTCTCCCTGTTCTTGTACGGCTTTTTCACCATCTGCTTTTGTTTTCCCGTAAAAAGAAAGCGGATCTGTCTTGGCATCTTCTGTATAGCCTTGTGTGGTATTTCCAGAAAAAACATAATCAGTAGAATAGTGCACAAACACCATTCCTTGTTCTTTACACAACGCCGCGAGCATACCAGGAGCCTCTGCATTTATTGCCTGTGCTTTTGCTTGTTCCGCTTCATCTTGTTCGCAAAGATCTACGGCATTGTATGCAGCAGTATTAATAATAACATCAGGATGATACTGTGCTATCGCTTGTCGAATAGACTGCTCATTGGTAATGTCTGCTTGGTCACGAGAAAGAGCTACAGCATCTTCGCCAAGTAGTGTTGATAACGCTTCCCCAAGCATGCCTTGTGCACCCAAAATAAGATAGCTCATATAGTATTATTGTGTATGTTTTGCTAACTCAACATCTCTTAGCGCCATATAGGCATCATAATCTTCCACATAATCACTGCGGTCTGGGGTGTAGTTAGTAGAAGAAAGCGCAATAATCACACAATCAGCAGAGGGTTTTATAAATCCATGCCATACATAATTTGGCACATACACCGCGTCACTCGTGTTCATGATCATTTCTTCTTTGCCATTTCCTCTATCAATTACTAGGGTAGAACTGCCTTGTGCTTGGATAAATACTTCTTCTTCTATCTTATGACAATGCTGACCCGTCTCAGCGTTTTGATAAAATTTGGTAATATAATACATCCGTTTTACCTCAAATGGTGCCGTATCCTTAAACTCAACAGGCGTTAAATCATAGCCTTTGCCAGAGAACGTTTTTAATTGCCATTGGCGAAATTCTTTTTTCATAAATACCAAATTAAAAAATTATGTTGCGGATTTCATCGTCGTTTTTGAGCGCTCTAAACCATCTTGAAATTTGTTCATTTCATCTTTTTTCTTACGTAAGTTGTCTACCCACGCAGTATTGGTTTTGTACCAACTAATCGTTTCTTCTAATCCACGACGAAATTCATCTTTGGTATACACAGGCGCCCAACCGAGTGCGGTTATTTTTGAAGCATCCACAGAATAACGACGATCATGTCCCGGTCTGTCAGTGACATATTCAATTCTGTCTTCGCCTAAGCCCATAATATCCAATATCATCTTGGTAATTTCTAAATTATTTCGTTCATTATCTGAACCAATATTATATACCTCGCCAGGATTTCCTTTTCGTAAAAGTAAATCAAGGGCAGCAGCATGATCACGCACATGAATCCAATCCCGCACATTTAACCCATCACCATACACCGGCACAGATTGTCCTTGTAATAAACGAAATACGAAAAATGGAATCAATTTTTCTGGAAATTGGTATGGTCCATAATTATTAGAACAATGGGTTACAATCACCGGTGTTTTGTGTGTTACCCAATAGGCATTGCACATTAAATCTCCCCCTGCTTTAGCAGCCGCATAGGGCATGTTCGGCATAATAGGTGTTGATTCGGTAAAAGCCGATGGGTCATCTAATTCAAGCGCGCCATATACTTCGTCGGTTGACACATTCACAAATTTTTCTACCTTATTAAAGCGCACGGCATCCAATATCATTTGGGTTCCTAAGGTATTGGTCAACACAAAATCTTTACATCCCCCATGAATAGAACGATCCACATGCGTTTCTGCGGCAAAGTTAATGACATGCGTGATTACGTGTTCTTGCATTACCTTATTTAAGTGATCTAAATCAGTAATATCTCCTTGCACAAATTGATAGCGGGCATCATTTTCAATCTGGCGATGATTTTCTAAATTCCCTGCGTAGGTTAATTTGTCGTAATTCACAATCGCGATATCTGTATAGGTATCGAGCATGTAATGAATAAAATTTGATCCGATAAAACCGGCTCCTCCGGTGACTAATAATTTCATAGATAGCAATTAATAATAGGTTAGTCTTGAAATAAATGGTGTCTGGCAAAAAACCAAGCAGCAACCGTTTCTCCGCACCAAATATCTCCTTGAATAATCATGCGGTCTATCTCTTCTGGTTTACGGTATAATATATCAATTTCTTCCGTATCATCAAGTCGCTGCGTATTGGCGGTACTCACTCGTGCAAGAAAAATATGCATAGTATCTTTAACAAAGCCATTTGCCGGTTCCACAACGGCTAATTTAATTAATTCATCAGCAATATATCCAGTTTCTTCTTCTAATTCTCGTCGAGCCGCCTCTTGGGGTTCATAATGTTTTATTCCCCCAGCAGGAAATTCAATACTTTGTTTATCCGCCAAATACCGATATTGCAAGGTCAGAGCAATGGTGCCATTTTCGAGCACCGGGATAATCATAGCAATGCCGGGTGTTTCTGCATAATAATATTCCCCTTCTAATCCTGTTGGTAATACATAGCGATCTCGTTTATATTTCCACCAGGGATTTTCATGCATGACTTCTTCTGATAACTTTTTTAATCGTTTTGGCATAGTTATTCAGAAATACGAAGGACTGCGGCAAGGGCAGCCAAATCCCCTGGTTCTTCTTTTGTGGCAAATGAAAAAGCTTGATTATCCAGATAGCGAGGGATAATATGCATATGAAAATGTGGAATTTCTTGCTGCGCTGCTTTTTCACTGCTATGCAATAAGTTGACCCCGGCATTATGCAACACAGAAGGCATTGCCATCGCGATACGCTTTGCAATAAGAGAAACATGCATGATATCCTCATCACGAATATCACGTATTGTCTCAGCATGCGCCTTAGGAATAACTAAGGTATGCCCTTTGGTTTTTGGATAAATATCTAAAAACGCAACAACACGATCGTCTTCATAGACACGATGAGCAGGAATATCCCCCCGGACAATCTTACAAAAAAGGCAATCCATAAATACTAGCTAAAAATAACAATTTCTCCTTCCGCTATACTACGGGATTAGCTCAATTTTTTCAATACGTCGCAATTGCATTGAGTAGCCTTGCCACACTGGCTCTGATAAACGAAATTGGTAGGGCGCTAAGCGTTCATTCCAAGAGCCTATCATTGCCGTTTCGTCTGTTGGCACATGATAATACCAAAACAGAGGATACCCTTGTTCTTCTACAGACATGAGTGCAGGAAAAAATCTCTCGGGTTCATCTTCTGCAGTAACCATGACCCGTCGATACGGAAAAATATATTTATCCGCTGTTTTTGTCACAATAATTGCTGTGGGTTGGGTATGAGCAAGTACCTGGGTTCTTTCCTCATAAAATTGCGCAAGACGTTGTTCTAAGGCATGGATCCCATCATTGCCACGATAGACGACCTGATAGCCATGTCCAATAAGAAGACCAGCGAGTGCTATTGCTCCCCATATTCGGTAGCCCGAGCGCAAAGAAAGAATAAGAGATATACCCCCACGCACCGCTAACGGAAGTGCTGCAACATAGATCGGCAAAAAATATCGTGTATATGACGTTCCTATCGTTGCGACTTGCCCAGATAAATTATCAATAAAGGCTGAAGATCCATAATAGAATAGTAACCAGAGAGATACCGCCAATACATACCACGCATATTGTTTTTGTCCTTGAAACGAACGGCGTTGTCTATTGCGATAGATAACTCCCAGACCCAGAAAAGACAACACGGTCCATGGCCACACAAATACAAATAAATAGTGATAGGCATTATAGAGCAAATTCATGATATTAAACCCATACGGTAACAATACACGAACAAGCAAGCCCTCTGGTTGGTCCGTGCCAAATACCGTGCCCCCAACCCCTGTTGTTTGTGGAATCACATATCCCGTTGCTAGCGGATGTCCATAAAACAGCATTTGTGTATAAAAAAATAATACCGCTATCATCCCAGCTCCTATAGCAAAAGGATACAAATGGTACACAACACTAAGCTTATTTCTTTTATGAATATATAAAACAACCACGAGTGGAATGAGCCACAACAATTCAACAGGGCGAAGATAGATAGCCAAGGCAAAAGCAATTCCACTTCCCCAAGCAGCAGCAATATGGTTCCAAGTTATATGATTCCCTATTGATCGTTGTGCAAGATAGAGAAAGAGTACTATACAAAAAATCAGCAGGCTATGATGTTGTACTGGCCAGGCCGCGTAATACCACCATAGAGGCATACAATAGAGAAGAACCGCGCTTATAAGCGCAATTCTTTTTTGAAATATGGGTACTAATACGCGATACAACACTACCGGCGTCAGTACGGCAATAAGTGGAATAATACCAACAAGAAACAAATTAACGCTGTAACTACCAAACAACCACATCAAGGGCAGAAGTACCACACTCATGAGGACAATAATCCCAGGAAAACCAACGGGGCTAATCTGGTTAAAAATAATAGTAGTACTGCGGGGATGAATTTGGTTGAGCGTTGAACTACTCAAAGGTTCATCAAATAGATACTCACCAAATAACACGCGGTTATATACCATACTATAATTAATGGCAACATCCAACTGGCTAAATGGTAATACTTCAGGAAGCCCCTCTCGAAAACGAAAGATGCTTGATTGTGTACCGGTCGACCACGCAGCAAATAAATTACTGTACACAAAAAACCAAAAAATGCTTAAGAAAAAAAAGAGAAAAAACACTGGCTTTCGTATGTTTTTCATAGCAGGGTTATATTCCATGGGCAAATAAGCTGAAAATAGCAAAGACAATCGCGATGCTAAACACAATGGCAGCCAAGGTAAGTAATTGGGGAATTTGCCAAATTAACGCAAACAAGGTAAGTGCGACGGCAATGACTTGCGCAATCATTTTTACTTTTCCCCAAATATTGGCTCCTTGCACACTATGAAATTTTATTTTTGCCACAATCGCAATAACAATAAACACAATCTCTATACCTACCACCGCAGCTGCCAAAAGTGGGGAAAAATTACGAAATACCAAAAGCACCACCATGGTTCCTATAAGTAATTTATCTGCCAAAGGATCATACAGTTTTCCAAACTCGGTAATTTTTGCTCTTGTTCTCGCGAGTGATCCATCCATGGCATCAGTAATTGCCAATAATAAAAAAAGCACCACCGCAGAAAGATAGGCATGAGAAAGCATAAGCTGTATCACAAAAGGAATCCCAATGATGCGTACGGTGGTTATATGATTTGGGGTAATCCAATGAGGAATAAGGCGTAGGATCGTTTTATCTAATAACCGGTCATGAGGAAAAACAACAGCGGCTGTCTGAAATTCAAACAGATTCGGATGGTGCTTTGGTAATAACAATTGAATGTCCATATTCGTATAGTATAGGAGCTTTTCTCATAAAATTCAATCTATTCCCCTTCTTGCTACAATAAAAAACACGCTGCAATTGCTGCAACGTGTTTGTAAAATATGTATAAAAGACTAACGTTTTCTCCATTGGTGTCCACGACGAGCACGACGGAAACCAGGTTTTTTTCGTTCACGACTTCGTGGATCACGAGTCATAAATCCTTCTGCACGTAATACTGGTTTTGATTCTTCATTCCACGCTACTAAACAACGAGAAATACCATGACGAATTGCTTCTGCTTGTGAGTTTACCCCACCACCAACTACTTTAATAGAGATGTCCATGTCTTTTTCTCTACCCAAAATAGTTAAAGGTGCAAGTACTTTTTCTTGCCAAAAAGCAATAGGAAAATATTCTGATAATGGTTTCCCATTAATCACAATAACACCTTTTCCTTTTTGTAAGCGCACACGAGCAGCCGCAGTTTTACGGCGACCCACAGCACGAACCATTGATTCTGTATTGATTTTTTCAGCCATAGGAAGAATTATGCGGTAATAGTAAGACGCTTCATCATATGATCGCGTAACTTATTTTTTGGTAACATCCCGTAAATCGCTCGTTTCATAACTTCTTCTGGTTTTGCATCAAAGATTTTCTTTAATGGCGTACGGCGAATACCACCAGGATATTGTGTATGATGATAATAATCTTTTTGTACCAATTTTTTACCAGTAAACACTACTTGGCCAGCATTAATAATCGTTACACTATCTCCCCCATCAATATGTGGGGTAAACGTTGCTTTACTTTTTCCACTCAAAATAAGAGCTACTTCTGTAGCAACGCGACCTACTGATCTATTTGCTGCATCAATTTCAATTGTATTTCGTTGTATCGTCATACGAATTATTAAACAAATTCAATTCGAACCATGTCAGCACTGTCATTTGCGCGTGGTCCAATTTTTACAATTCTTGTATACCCACCAGCACGTTCTTTATATCGTGGGCCAATATCTTTCATCATTTTTTGTACCGCAATATCTGTGTACAGTACTCTCGCAATACGTCGTTTATCAAACAAATTACCGCGTCTTGCACGAGTAACAAGCGGTTCAACAACAGTACGCAATGCTTTCGCTTTTGCTTCTGTCGTACGAATACCACCATGAATAACCAAACTTTCTGCTAAACTGCGAAGCAGAGCTTTTCGTTGCGCGCGTTCGCGGCCAAAGGTAAATTTTTGTTTCTTATGTCGCATATAATTATACTTCTACATCAGTCGCATCATCTTGATGAGCACCTGAACGTCCATGTTCAGGAATATCAAGCATTACGGCAAAGTGATCCATTAATATTTTTGTTGACTGTTGGATTGCTTCTTTTGGAGTAATGGTTCCATTAGTTTCAATGGTTACCATAAGTTTTTCGTAATCAGTAACATCTCCCACACGGGTATTTTCAATTTTGTATCCAACATCGCGAATTGGCGTGTATAAAGAATCAATTACAATCGTTCCTAAATCTAAATTTTTTGTTTCTTTTTCTCCAGCAGGAACATAGCCACGTCCTTTACCAACAATAATTTCCATGTTTAATGCTCGGTCAGAGGTTACGGTCATTAATGTTAAATCAGGATTGACAATTTCAACATCAGCATTTTTTTCAAAATCTCCTGCTAAAACAGGTCCTTTTCCTTTTTTCTGTAAGGTTAATACCACAGGAGTGTCTGTATGTAAAATAACAGCCATTTCTTTTAAATTCAAAATAACTTCTACCATGTCTTCTTGCACCCCGTCAATAGAACCAAATTCATGTTGCACGCCATCAATTTTTACTGATTCAACAGCTGCACCAGGTAACGATGATAACAATACACGACGAAGAGCATTTCCAACAGTAGTCCCGTATCCTTGCTGAAATGGACTCATGACCAATTTACCGACATTTGAGTTGTCAGTAGTATCAATTGAGATAGATGTTGGTAAAAGGATATGTTCCATAAAAGAATGGTTAGACGAGTGAGATATGATAATTAACGAGTTGCGTAATACTCGATGATGAGTGTTACATCAAATATTTTATCAAAATCTGCCATTTTTGGCATGTGCAAAATTTTTCCTTCTTTTTTTGCAGCATCTACGGTGATCCATGAAGGAAGTGTTGCTTGTGCAAGCGTATCACTAATGGTAGTAAAGATAACTTTTTTTGCTTTATTTGCTTTTAAGGCAATAACATCTCCAGATTTTACTTGATACGAAGGAATGTTCATTTTTTTGCCATTTACCGTAAACATGTTATGGCCAACAAACTGACGTGCTTGTGCGCGAGTAATGGCAAAGCCCATGCGGTATACCACATTATCTAAACGACATTCTAAAATTTCTTGTAAACTTACTCCAGAGTTTCCTGCACGGCGTTCTGCTTCACGAACATAGCGAGTTAATTGTTGTTCACGAATACCATAAATAAACTTGGCTTTTTGTTTTTCTTCCAATTGTTTTCCAAAAGTTGAGGTAGCACCTTTTCTTTTATCTCCATGCATCCCTGGTTTTTTAGTTAAACGACGAGCAACTTTAGCAGGATTACTTTTTAATCCAATATTAATACCAAAGCGTCGTGCAATTTTATTTTTTGGTCCAGTGTATCTTCCCATATAGAGTAAATCAAATAATCACAAATAATTACACGCGTCGGCGTCGTGGAGGACGGCAACCATTATGTGGAATTGGGGTAACATCATTTACAGATACGACATTTAATCCATTCGCATTTAATGCACGAATAGCGCCATCTCTTCCGCCACCAATTCCTTTAATAAATACATGTACTTCTTTAATACCGTATTCTTTCGCATTATCTAATGCTCGTTTTACCACCTGTGACGCGGCATATGGTGTTGCTTTTTTAGGACCTTTAAATCCAACCATACCGGCACTTGCCCAAGAAACAACATTTCCATTTTGATCAGTGAACGTAACAATTGTGTTATTAAAACTAGCTTGAACATAAGCTCGGCCACTACCGACTTGTTTAATAACTTTTTTCTTTTTTTTCTTAAGAAGAGTTTTAGCCATACGTGAAAAATTCGTAAGTACTGATAATCGAGTGTATATTAAGTCTTTTGTGCCGCAGGTTTTTTACCACTTGTTGCCAAATTCCGTTTATTACCACGTGGGGTTCGAGAATTTGTTTTTGTGCGTTGCCCACGAACAGGTAATCGTTTTGTGTGTCTAATTCCACGATATGATTTAATATCTTTTAATCGTTTAATATTTGCAGAAATTTCTCGGCGTAAGTTTCCTTCGGTAGTTAACCCTTTTTCAATAAATGCACGAATCGCATCTTCTTGTTCACGAGATAAATCCTTTACTCTGATTGATTCATCAATCTTTACACTGGTCAAAATCTTTTTTGACATGGTTAATCCAATACCAAATACATAGGTCAGCGCAATCACGACTCGTTTATTGGTTGGAATGGTTATACCTGCTACACGCATACCGATTATTAAATAATACTATGTTAACTAAATGGAGAGATTTGCAGACGTGAGTATCACGTCTGACAACCTCTAGGCTGCTTTTGACCGTTGTTTTGTTCCTTGACGTTGTTTATGTCGAGGATTTTCACAAATATTATACAAAACACCACGTCGACGAACGCCTTTACAATTTTTACAACGAGATTTTACCGATGCTTGGACTTTCATAAAAGGTTTCTTTCAAACAAAAAATATCAACCACTGCCGCGATATCTTAGCTTCCAATAAAAGGAGGAGGCTCCACCGCACTGATTGATACTTGCTATATTCTATAGATAATTCGTCCTTTTGTCAAATCGTATGGGGTCATCTCTACTTTGACTTTATCTCCAACCCCTAAACGAATATGAAACTTTTGCATTTTTCCTCCCAAGTAGGCAATGATTTCATGATCACTTTCTAAGCGAACACGAAACTTTGCTCCTGGAAGTACTTCATCAACAGTTCCTTCAAAGACGATTTTGTCTTGTTTAGCCATTCTTAAAATGTACATTAACTGGGCGTATTTTATAAGAAGAAAGAATATTTGTCAAGGAATTCTTTCTGCCCAGTGTGAATAACGTTAGATCTGTAGCTATTATCATCCCGAACTTGCCTACCCGCAGGCATGCTTGTTTCAGGATTCTTAGGTATACACCCAATGTCGATAGAGATAAAAGTTCCACGACGCTGATAGTGCAATGGTTCCTAATCGGACGAAACGATAGTCGATATCAAAGAGTTCGGTGACTATTCCCATCAATACTACCGCTACTATATAATTAAATGCCAATAAAAGCAAATAGCGAACAAATTGGGCATGAGGAATTTGTTTATTTTTAAATGACCAGTGTTTATGGAGCATGAACATAACCATAACCATAATCGACTGGTTGAGCATAACCGCAGTGACTACTGAAAATTCTTGTACCTCTTTAAAATAAGAAAGTATGGCAAGATCAAGTGTCACCCCAAGCGCACCCGCAACGGCATAGCGAATAAATTGGGAGAGTGTTTGACGAGATATGCGCATCATAACTTATTGCAATATGGCTTTAATCCGTCTAATACCGGCACTTGATGATTCTTCTTTGCTAATTTTAAATACCCCAAGCACTCCGGTGTGCTCCACATGTGGGCCACCACAAATTTCTCGACTAAAGGTAGGCTCAGTCGGATTGGCATTCCCTGAGTGAGCAGGGTCGCCAATGGTATACACTTTAATCACATCGTCATACCGATCTGGAAATACCCCAATAACGCCTTGATCAAAGGCCTGTTGTACGGGCATCTCTTGCCAACTCACGGGATAATCTTTTTGAATAGCGGCATTGACCAAATCCTCAACCTGTTTGATTTGTTCTGCGGTCATTTTTTCTGCATGATTAAAGTCAAAGCGTAGACGCTCTGGCGTGATATTGCTTCCCTTTTGTTCCACGTGATTCCCTAATACTTTTCTAAGAGCAATATGCAACAAATGCGTTGCTGTATGGTATTTGAGACTCATATCACTATGGTCAGCCAAACCACCTTTAAATTTGCCTACAGAGGCCTCGCGAGACATATCTTTATGCTGATCAAACGCCTGCGTAAACCCAGCACTATCAATGGTTAAGCCATGTTCAGCTGCTAATTCTTGCGTAATCTCAATAGGAAAACCAAAGGTATCATATAATTGAAACGCTTGTTTTCCAGAAATTTCCGTGATTTTACGCCCTGTTTTTTCAAACGCAATCGCAAAACCTGCTAACAATTTCTCAAATTCTTTTATCCCCGCATCTAAGGTTTTTCTAAATTTTTCTTCTTCTTTTTGCAATTCAGCAATAATAATGGATTGTTTATCTGCCAAATCTTTATAGGCTTCTGTATAGGTAGCAATATAGCTGTTCGCAATATCCGCACAAAAATTGCTATGAATACCAAGATCACGCCCATAGCGCACTGCCCGACGAATAAGACGACGAGTAAAATACCCTTGATCTTTATTTGACGGAACGGCGCCATCCGCAATTAAAAAGGTTGCGGCACGAATATGATCAAGAATAACTCGAAAGGCATAGGTTTCTTTTGGCTGCTGTCCATATAATTTTCCACTCAAGGCCTCAATTGTTTTTTTCACCTCTGCAAACACATCAATCATAAACATATCCGGATCATTGTTGAGGGCTGCCGCAATACGCTCCAGACCACCACCAAAATCAATGTTTTTTTGTTGTAATTCCACAAATCCAGCATCTGTTTTTTGATACATCATAAACACATTGTTGCCGATTTCCATAAATCGACCACAATCGCAATTTACATGACAAGGTTCCTCTTTCCATGGTGATTGTTCATGCAATCCCCTCTCACTGCCAAAATCCCAAAACATTTCTGCATCGGGTCCGCCCGGTTCTCCTACTGGCATATTGCCTGGCACACCCGCTCGGCTCCACCAATTTTTCTTTTCCGGATAATAAAAAATACGTTCTCCTTCTTGAATACCATCTTGTTCAGGATTTTCGCCAATCTTGGCATCAATATTTACTTCTTTAAACAAGCCTTGCCAGAGTTCTGCAGCCTCCGTATCGCGAGGAATACCTAAGGCCTCATTGCCACGAAAACAGGTAATATATAAATGCTGTGGATTTAACCCTATTTCTTTGGTTAAAAATGTCCACATCCAGAGAATTTGTTCTTGTTTAAAATAATCACCAAGGGACCAATTTCCCAGCATTTCAAAAAACGTGGTGTGACGGTTGTCTCCAACTTCTTCAATATCAACGGCGCGAAAACATTTTTGTGAATCAACGAGGCGTTTGCCTTTTGGATGACTTTGTCCTAATAAATATGGCAGCATGGGCTGCATGCCTGAGCCAGTAAACAAGGTGGTTGGGTCATTTTCTGGTAATAACGAAGCAGAGGGCAGTATTTCGTGCTCATGCTTTTTAAAGTATTCAAGATATTTTTGTCGTATTTGATTTGTTGTTAACATCATAGCCTAAATAGCATTAAAGAGATGTCACCCCCGCGAAAGCGGGGGTCCACTCTTTATAATTATTGAGTGGATTCCCGCCTTCGCGGGAATGACCAGTGAGTTACACTAAAAAATTAGGTTACTACTTGCGCAATACGATCAGTAATTGCTTTACATCCTTTAAATCCAGGAAAATCCTCCAAGCGTTTATTCACAAACTGATCCATAATATCTACCCCTTCTTGGCCATTAAACAAATGTTTAATCACATAGTTCGTATCTGATGGCGGCTTGGTTCCCTCTCCTACGGGAGACCAAAACGTTTTAATAATATAGCGCGTAATGTCTTGCGCTGATTTGGATTGGGCAAGTTTTAATTTTGCTAAACTACTATAGAAAAAGGCATGGTTGGCTTCTTCGCGGGCAATAGCGCGCAAAATATATTCAAGAACGGGATGTTTGGCGAGAGTCCACAACCGGCGATAGCCGGTTAACGTCGTCATTTCATTAATGGCGCCCCAGGTCATGTGCACTGCGGTAAAACGCTTTCCCACCATATTGGCAAGCACAGAACTCATGGCACTAGAAAAACGCCAACGAAAAGGAATGTTACGTTTTGCTTCTTCAAACCAATTATCATCAGTTTTATAGCCTAATTCATTGATAAAGCGATTCATGAGTTCTCCATGCAAATCTTCTTCTGTTCGCCATTTATCCATAAATTGTCTCACCACGCCATCGCGTCCCGTGGGTGTTTGTAACATTTTTTGAAAGTAAATTTCGGTAAATTTTTCTACATCCCGAAAGTAAATCAAAACCGGCAAAAATGACGGATCTACTTCATATTTACTCACATCTTCCCAAGGAATAGTGGCTAAAAAGTCTTTGGTCAGTACTCGTTCTTGGTTATCGTACCAATCCACCAGTTCTTTTGGGTCTGAATATATTGCCATACTCCTAAACAGGTTAGCTAATAATGCCACCCCCTAAACAGGCGTCTCTATGATACAAAACGGCAAACTGCCCAGGAGTAATGGCTTTTTGTTTTTCTAAAAAGAGAAGAGAATATTTTTCTTCTGACCAGACGATTGTCGCCTCTTGAAGCGGCTGTCGATGTCGGGTTCTTACCCTACAGTGTAGCGGAAGCGTGGGTGTCTGTCCACTCACCCAATCCATCGTATCAAGCAGTACCTCTTTGGTATATAACAAGGGATCATCATCATAACCAACAATAAGCTGATTTTCAGCAAATTTTTTTTGAACAACAAATAAAGGCCGTCCACCACCCACTTGTTCAAAACCATGTCTTTGACCAATAGTATAAAAAGCCAATCCATCGTGCGTTCCAATAATTTCTCCGGTACTCATACGGATATCTCCAGGGGTATGCGGTATTTTTTGTTCTAAAAATTGTTTCATAGGCATTTCTCCCACAAAACAAATCCCCATGCTTTCTGCCCTATCAGCAGTAGGCAAATGATATTTTTTTGCTAATTCTCGTACCTGTTTTTTGGTATAGCCACCAATCGGAAACAAGGTATGGGCTAATTGTTCCTGATTCAGCTGATGTAAAAAATAGGTTTGGTCTTTTTCTTCATCTACAGAGGAGAGTAATTGATACTGCGTTATCCCCTCTTTGGTGCTGCTTTGTATCTGCGCATAATGTCCGGTGGCAAGATGCGAAAATCCTAAACGCTGTGCGGTTCGTAACCAGGCGCCAAATTTAATATCTTTATTACAGAGCACATCCGGGTTCGGTGTTCTCCCAGCACTATATTCAGTAAACAAATATGACATCACGCTCTCACGATATTCTTGTTCAAAATCTAAGGTAAGTAAGGGAATACCCAAATGGGCAGCAACTCGTAACGCATCGCGGCGATCTTGTTTCCAGCTGCACAAGCCGGAGACATCTTTCGTATCACTCCATTGCTTCATAAATGCCCCCGTAACATCAACGCCTTGTTCTACTAAAAGAGCCGCAGCCACACTCGAGTCTACGCCGCCACTCATACCAACCAATACTCGCACCGGTTTATTTATCATAACGAAATCGGAGATATCTTTTTCGCGAGAAATTCTTTGTAATACGCTTCTATAGGCTCCATAAGCTCATCTTCTTCCATAATCTTTTTTGCCGCAGCAGTTCGTACCCAATAATGCATATCAAACACATTTCGCAAATTTTGGTTAATGCCTTCGTGATTATCCGTACCAAAAAATTCTTCCATGCGTTCTATACCAATGGTTCCAAACGAGTCGAGTTTATCTGCATCTCTCAGTATCCACGCACTTTCATAGTCATCCGCAACATTATTCCAGTGGTAACGTACCGCGTATAACAATTCTTTTTTTTCTTCTTCCGTAAGGTCATTATCTAAAAATCCTTCTCGAAACCACTCTTGTAATAATTGATACGACAATTCATGATGCCCACCAGATTTTTTTTCAAAATGTTCCGGAACACGACCAATATCATGCAACAGTCCAGCAAGTTCACACAAAAAAGGACTTGCTGCGCCTTCACTGTGGGCAATGCGTTTTGCATAGGTGGCTACCCGTGCCACATGTTCAATACCATGCGCTGGTGCGGGAAATTCGCCAAAAAAAGCGGTCACTCGTTCGCGTACGGCTGCAATAAGATGATGCTCTTGTTCTGCTGTTCTCATATCACTTGTCTATATATGAAAAAAACCTGTTTGTCAATAATAGGTTTACGCTAACAACCGCGTATATACCGATGGTAGCTACATGGTTGCACTATAGGTTTTATCAAATTCTCCTCCTGCTATCGTAGTGAGCGCAATAATTTCAACCAATGTGACGAAGGGTTTCCAATCAGAAAAGAGTGCAACCTGATCAATTGATTGCCCAGCAAGGACAGTAATAAGCATAAACAACGCATCAAAGACAATAGCGAAAATAATCGCGACACAGCCCAAACGAAAGCCGTGTTGTACAGAGGCCGTTGCTTTTTTAAAATACCACTTTGCTAACAGCAACACGATGGGAATATTTACCACCCAGGTAAATACATAATTCCGCAGCGCTTGGGAATTATCAGGAGAAAAAAAAGAAAATGGCAATACAAAGAGTATTGTATAGATAATAAATGAACTTAGGTACAAAAACAGACTAAAAAGAAAGGCTCGTTTTTTGTTTAGCATAAGTCTTTTATTCTTCATCCCCACTAAGATAGCGACGGAGCGGTTAATAATAACCCGTAAATAAAAATGATCAAATAGATAAACAACCAACCAAACGTTGATAACAACATCACGGTTGCTGCTTTAAAATGAAAATGCAGTAATTTTTTTACTGGTTCGTAAAAAATAAGTCCCGCGCAGACTGCCACAGAAAAAATAAGTAAAAATAATTGAAAGGCGAGACGAATCACCGGAGCAATACCCCCAGAAAACAACACATCGAGCTGTCGAAGGAGTAAGGCCAAAAATAACGTATAGATCATAACGAGAGAGGCATGAAAAAATCCATGCCAAAATGGTTGACGATAATCACGAGAAAGATGCATAACAATCAATTAATGAAAAGTATAAATACTATAGCACATTATTGAGATAAACGCTCCTGTGCTTGTTTATTTGTTTGATCAATTTGCAGTATATTTTGATAATACCTTCTTGCTTCTTGTGGTTTTCCTTGTTGTTCTTTTAATAATCCCAAACTGTAGAGGGCATCAACATACAACGGGTCAATACGAATAGCCTCTTGCCAGGCATCTTGCGCGAGGGTGTAATCACCACGTTCAGCACGATTAAAATACACGCGACCAAGCTGATACCATCCCAAGGCATAGCGTGGTTGTTCTTCTAATAATTGAAGATAGGTATCAATCGCGGCATGATATTGTGTTTGTGTTTCAAATACGAGACCTATACTCATATACGCAGGAACATAATCTTTTTTTTCTTCAATAGCCCGTTCGTAGGCATTTATTGCTTCGCTGTATTGTTCTGCAGCTTCATACGAACGACCGAGTTGCCAATAAAATAGTGGGTTATGCGGATCTAAAGAAATTGTTTCTAACCACGCGTCAATTGCCCAAGTTATGGCATTTGGAGCAAACGTACGAGAATTCATATACAACAAAGCAAGCGTTTCCCAACCATTCACAGAAGTTGGATGTTTTGCGGTAAGCGTCTTCATGCTATCAATCCCCCCTGCGAGTAAACGAGCAATGAGTTGTTCATTAGCAGCTGTACTTCTGGCTTCTTGTTGCGCTTTTTCTAAAAGAATTTGTGCCAATGCAATTTGATAGACGGGATAATTAGGACGAAATGTGAGTGCTTGCGCTATTGCCTGTTCTTTTTTATCAACAGAGACACTGTTTGTGGCAATGCTATACCAATATGCAGCATTGAGGTGTCGATACATAAATACGCCTCGTATAGAGACAAACAACAGACAAACAACAAACAAGAGCCAAAGCAATAATACATATTGCTCTGAAAACCTGCGTGTTGGTTTTTTTTCTTTTATCAATGCAGGTGATATAACGCCTAGACCAATAATGATGAGTGCTAATAAAAACCACCAACTAAACCACAACGCGATATCATAATACAATATCCCCATACCAATAGTGAGGATGATCCAGGCAATAACCAAAAAAAATGCTTGCTGCACCACTTGTTTTTTTTCATCACTAAATCCAAGCATATACGGATGACGTTCATGACGTAGATACGCTTTGATTGCCGCAAAAATACTTCCGAGTGTCATAAACAACAGCATAGCCATGCTTGAAATACCAAACAAGCCCATACTTACCATAATATCAAATAGCGTATTATACGGTTGTTGAAAGCGAATAGACCAAGCAAGTGGATCTAAATTAAATGAATCCGGACGATATAATAAAAAGAGTGATTCAAAATGTCCCGGCCCCGCACCAATCAAAAAAAATTTAGGCACGGCTTGCGCAGCTTCTGAAATAATGTGCCAAGAAACAGCACTACTCACACTTACTTCTGCGGGTAGTGTTTCTTTTTGAAGAATAGACCAAGGAGAAAAGAATGCAAAAAGCCCAAAAAAAGACACTCCCACAACCAACGATAGGACAAGAATCCGCGAAGAAGATCGAACATACCAAGAGAGTATTGCCAACGCAACACAAGTAATAATACACAATACCCACAATACTGAAAAATCTATTCGCAACAACACAACAACTTCCAAAAAAATTGCTGCAAAAGCAGCAACCACGAGCAATCGTGATGATTGCTGTGTTGCGACAATCCCAAGGCTAATCACGAGAGCCATAAGCATATATATACCAAATCCTGAATTCAACAGCGTTACGGTATTGGTAAGTCCAGGTGATAATCCTATTCCTATAAGAGATTCACCCCCCCATCCAAATGAACGAATTAGGAAAAGAGCAGCAGCAAGCGCACTTGAGAAACAATACACAGCAATCATAGCTCTGGTCCGAGCCAAGGTTCGGATTTCCTGTAAACACAACCACACATAGATAAGAAAACTTATCAGCAGCGTCCCATGTAACACAAAATTCGTACTCGCACCAAAAAACGCAATCGATTTATCAGCCGCAAAAATAAGCGATACGAGACTACAGAAAAAAATGACCAGTAGTGGAATGTCGATAATAGTACGACGAAGAAAAAATCGTTTATGCAAAATACCCCGTAACAACCAACAAACTGCAGCACCACTTATAGAGACAAATACTACTATTTCTTTAGAAAACAATAATGGCTGATCAAGTGACGGTAGTATCATCAATGGTATGAGCGCTGGAGCCAACAAAAGAAAAAGATATGGAAGTATATCAATGATCCTGTCTTTAAGAGACAATACACGAAGCATAGGGTATAACATTATTCCTGAGCAGGTGCTGCAGCAGAAGGCAGAGCGCCTTGCTGCCCTCCCCCATTACTTTTACGACGACGGCGTCTTCTTTTCTTTTTTTCTGGATGACTTATGGTCTGATCATTTCCTTCTGAGACTCCAACCACAGGTGTATCAACCGTTGCAGTATTTGGGACGATTAAGCCATCAACAAGAGGGCTTCGCTTGGCAACATCCATACGAGATACAATACCAACAGATAAGCTATCATCTTGTTTGACCGTTGTATCAGAAGCTCCCGTTGTATCCTCACGTAATACATCTAAAGAAATACTCACGGCTGGTATTGGGGGTGGTACAACCTCGGCTACGACTGCGGGTGGTTTAGGCGAAGATACCGGCCCTCGCCTATCCCCCTGCCGTGCTGTTGCAGATTGCCGCTGTGGAGCATCGGATCTCTTTTGTCCTGGACGATCTCCTCGCGGTCTATCAGTACTTCTCGGCATTTGTGGTTTTTGGTCAGGTCGTCTTTCTTCTTTTTTTACCACAGCCTCTTTTGGCAGTGCAGAAAATCCTGCGCCCTCATCTTCGTCAAATGAATCAGCATCAGGATCATCTCCCAAACCACTCCAGCGCAAAATTTTCTCTTCAATTTCTTCACGAGGCCGACCATAGCGTTCACGAGATACACGAATCACTTTTTCAGATGATCCGGTTGGCGAGCCAATAGGAGGCATGGTCACGGCACTAAACGGTTGTGACGCAACACCATCTATCATTAATTTTAATAATACAGAATATTTACTCAAATTCACAATATCTTCTTCCAAAAATAAGGGGGCGAACTCTTTTGCCAACACTTCCGCATCAGCCGCGCCAACTCGAAAGGTAACAATGGTTCCCACGTTTCCAAACACGGCATCAGCCACGACCTCATCCAACTGAGCAACATATTGATGCGCCATAATTAAACTTAAACGGTATTTGCGCGCTTCTGATAAAATGTTCGCAAATGATGGTGTGGCAAAATTTTGAAACTCGTCTACATATAAAAAGAAATCTTTTCGTTCAGCTTCTGGTGTATCCACGCGTTCCATAGCTGCTAATTGAATTTTTGTAATAAGCATGCCCCCCATCAACCGACTATTATCTTCTCCCATGCGTCCTTTTGACAAATTCATGATCAAAATCTTTTTTTCATCCATGACCTTTCTAATATCAACCGTAGACTTTGTTTGCGAGACAATGTTACGAATAAGTGTTGTTGATAAAAATTGCCCAATCTTATTTTGAACAGATGATGTCGCTTCTTGGGCATAGCGTTCAGAATAGCTCGCAAATTCCACATTCCAAAAGGCCTTTACCACAGGATCTTTTACTTGTTTGACTACTTTTTTTCTATATTTTGCGTCAGACATGAGCCGATTAATTCCAAGCAAGGTAGAACCAGGATACTCTAATAATGCTAACAAGGTATTATTTAAAATATATTCCATACGAGATGACCATACGTCTGGCCAAATCTTTTTAAAGGTCCCCAAAAGCCCAGCAGCAATCAAATGTTTTTGTTCTTCATTAATCACTTCTAAGATATTAAAGCCAATCGGGTTAGCTAAGTCAGCAGGATTAAAATAGACCACGTCATTGACGCGATTAGGAGGAATAAAATTAATAATTTTTTCTGCAAAATCTCCATGGGGATCGACCAAGGCGACACCGTGCCCAGAATAAATATCATGCAAAATCATGTTTTCCATCATGGTTGATTTTCCCATCCCGGTTTTTCCAATAATATACATGTGTCGTCGTCGATCGTCTGTTTTAATACCAAAACGACGCAACGAATTACGAAAATTGGTTTGCGCAAATAAACAAATTTCATCTTTTACAATAGGAGCTGTCCCAATTTTACGCAAGTATGGTGCGGGCATAAATCACTGCTAAAAGAGAAAAAAATATATCAATAACAACCTCCGTTGTTCAGTATAACATACTTTTGCGTTAATCACCCAAAAGAAGTTGTACTATTTCCATAATACGTTCATCGGTCGCAGGAGGTAATAACTGGTGTAAATTTTTTGCAATAGTCTTTCTTCTATCACTATCTGCAAGGAGTAATTTAATTTCTTGTGTCACATGATTGCCATCACTGGTCTCCTCTGATAACACAATCGCCGCATCATGCGCTTCTAAAAAAGACGCGTTCTCTTCTTGGTGTCCAGGTTTAGGAATAAGAATAAGCACTTTTTCTAAAGCAGCGGCTTCACTCAAGGTGCCAAAACCTGCCCGAGAAATAACAATGTCAGCAATGGCATAGGCATCCTTCATTTCATGCGTAAAAAATGGATACGGAAAATAATATGCCGAAAATTGTCGTGCTGCTGGTTGAATTAACTCTTGTGGCCGTTCTTTTCCTGATAAATGAATAAGCGAACAACTTCCCCTTAAATGCTGCGCTGCCTGGGTTACCATTTGATTGACTTTCATAGAGCCCGTGCCACCGCCAGTCGCAAACACAACCGGAAGCTGCGGGGATACAGGAAACAGACTGTAGGCACGTTTTTTATCTCCGGCATATAATTCTTTTCGTATGGGATTGCCGAGCCAAAGCGTTTTTCTTTTGGGAAAAGATATAATAGATTGCTCCAACGCCGTGGTAATACGTGTTGCATAGGGCGCCATTAGTTTATTGGCCAATCCCACACGCACATCTTGTTGATGCACCCAGGTGGGAACACCCACTACCCAAGCGGCAAGGTGTAAGGGAACAGAAATAAATCCCCCTGCCGAGATACAGATATCCGGATCTTCCTTCCATAACAACCACAGTGATTGAAAGAATCCCATACTAATACGCACGATATCGACGATATTCCATAACGACATATAGCGACGAAATTTTCCTCCAGAAATAGTGCGAAATCGAATACCGGCTTTTTCTACTAATTCTTTTTCAGGCCCATTTGTTGTCCCTATCCATAACGCAGTGGCAGTCGCATCATGAAGACGAATACTTTCATAAATAGCAAGTAATGGTGTAACAGGGCCAAGGGTACCCCCTCCAGAAAAAAATATTTTCATATTATGATGATTGTTTAGACACATTAGCAATAATGCCCACAGCAGACAACGCAATTGCCAACGATGTTCCACCATGACTCACAAATGGGAGTGGTACCCCAGTAATTGGCATAAGCCCCACCATGGCAGCAATATTAAAAAAAGATTGAATCATAAACCAAGAAATAATCCCCATGACGAGTAATCTTCCATATTCATCGCGGCAGCGTTTTGCAATAGATACACAGCGCCAGGCAAATAATACCAATAAACATAAAAATCCACTGGTGACAATAAACCCTAATTCTTCGGCAATAACAGCAAAAATACTATCCGCATGTACCTCGGGCAAATATTGAAATTTTTGTCGCGAATGCCCAAGACCATAGCCCAACCAGCCTCCAGAACCAATAGCCAAATAGGATTGATTAATATGATACCCTATCCCCTGCGGATCAAGTTCTGGATGTAAAAATGTGGTAAGTCGTGCCGCACGATATGGAGCAACGGCAATAAGAATAATAAAGGCAAACACCGCCAAAGCAGCAAGTAAACTTAAATGACTTGCTTTTGCATGTCCAATAAATAAGAGACTAAACAGTGTTGCAAATAAAATGGATGCTGTCCCAATATCTGGTTGTAGCATGGTAAGGCCTATAGGCAACATGCCAACAATGAGTACCGGAATAAAGCCTTGTTTGAGGTCTTGAATTTTATGCCCAATGACACTCATGTAATATGCCAAATAACAAATCAGTCCAAGCTTAGCTAATTCTGCTGGTTGAAAAGAAAATGCACCCAAAGCAATCCAGCTGCGCGCGCCTGTATTAAAGGTTGCGCCAATCCCAGGAATAAGTACCAAAATTAACAAGGCAAGTGAGCTATAAAATAAGATACTGCCAAATTTTTTTAACCACTCATAGGGCATTTTTGCAAAAAATAAAAAGCCAATAAGCCCCGGTACGACACCAAATAATAATTGTCTTTTGACAAAAAAATAGGCATCCCCAAATTTATCATAAGCAATCACACTACTTGCTGAGGTAAGCATAATCAAACCAAATAATAGCAGTATGCCAATATACACCAACAAAACAACATCAACAGAACGCGTAGCAACGCTGCGACGCATCATATGTTTAAAAATACTAAAAGTGATGCCACGATGAGCAGGATACAATGAACAATGAGCGTCGTGGTTAATAATACGAGGCTGGCAAAACGATCTTTGTTATAGAGGAGTAAGGCTAAAAAAGTATTGAGTACGATAATAACTAAGCCAACCAAGGGCAGTAAAAAGACCTCATACCAATCCCCTGTTAAATCAACGCCAAATAATACATTATAATGCAAAAAAATCTGTCCCGATTGCGGACGAATATACCACGCCAACCAAACCCACACGGCAACATGAAGAATAAGGGTTGCGCCAAGCAACGAGGACATGGGGAGTTTTTTGATAAATAATTTTATAGGATACATATACTATGCACAGTATACCCGAATAAAGAGGCTCTTGACAAGAAAAGGGATATTGTCTATACTGATGACCACTGGTTATATGTGGCTTTTTTTTACCAAAAATGCTCCGCTTGACTAGTTTAATGATTAATAAGGCGTTTGACCTATGGCACACAAAAAAGCGCAAGGTTCAACAAGAAACGTCCGCGACTCAAATCCACAATACTTAGGTGTGAAACGAGCAGATGGCCAGGCCATTGACGCCGGTATGATCTTGGTTCGTCAACGCGGTACAAAAATTTATCCCGGACAACATGTAAAAAAAGGAAAAGACGATACACTTTACGCTGCAATTGCGGGGATCGTCCGATTCACTCATAAAAGACGCAAACGATTTGATGGTCGTTTAAAAATGACCACCTTCGTAAATGTCTTAAAAAAAGACGCCTAACCTTCTTCTCTAAAAATCCCGATCTAATCGGGATTTTTATTTTTTTCTCTGTTCAATAGGGATAGTGTATACTATAAAAGAATATGAGAGAATTCTTCATTCAACTCAGCACTATTCTTATCCATGAATATATCACTTTTTTTGGTATATATTTTATACTTGGATATATTCTCTATCACATTCAAAAAGCAACCCAACGCCAATATGTGCAGAGCATTGGATGGAAAGGAATATACCTTACTGCCTGGATTGGAACCCCTATCCATGAGTGCATGCACATCATTATGGCAAAACTGTTTCGCCATAACATAGAACAAGTGTCATTATTTTCTCCTAATAAAGAGACTGGCGGCCTAGGGCATGTGGAACATAGCTACAATAAAAAAAGTCTGTACCAAAAAATTGGCTTATTTTTTATTGGTGCAGCTCCCCTTATTGGTGGCACCCTTGTTCTTGTTCTTCTTTTACGATTTCTTGTACCAAACGGACAGAGCATACTCGCCGCTATTGTTGCCTGGTCTATAACAGATATATCACCCATACTCGCTAGTCTACAAGCAGCGATTCCTCACAGCATGGCAGAAATTCGCATGCTTCCTTTTACGTTTTGGCTTTTTGTATATCTCTCTTTTTGTGTCGTGTCTCACATGGCGCCAAGCAAACAAGACAGAAAACATATGTATAAAGGCTTATTGTACCTAACGATCGTCATTATCATTGCCCAAGCAGCCCTCTTATTATTTTCCCCAAACACCCCCCTGCTTTCCTATGTGTATCAATATCAATCAATATCGGTTGCTGTCCTTGTCTATGCGATAGCAATATCACTCCTGCACTATATACTTGTCTGCTTTCTCCTTACCCTTCCACGATTGCTTTGGAAACAACTCATTAGACGCTCCTAAGGATATCGTGCTATAGTATATATATATTCATCCCCAGGCAATCCTCTGGGTAAATACAGCATAGCTATGAAAAAATATACCCTCCCCATGCTGCTTCTGCTTACCTTGGTATTAACCGGTGCAGGTTGTGGCAAAAAAATTGATACGACGCTCTCACCACAAATAGACGGTTCTACCGATGGTGCACCTATTATTTTTGCTGAAGGAAATGAAACACCACCCACAGAGAATGGTGCGATCTTTATTGGAGAAAAAAACTTTGATGGCAATACGGTTTTTATTGAACAAGCAAGTACCTCAAAATATCCTGCGTGGATCGTTATATACGAACATGATGACCTTGGAAGACCGACTCGACCACTCAATTATGTCTTATTGGAAAAAGATGAAGCCTTTAATATAGCGATATCTCTTCCAAATAGTACCTATGGTGATACCGTATCCGCACTTCTACATGTTGATCAAGGAAGAGAAAAATTCTTTGGCTTCCCCGAAGAAGACCGACCGTTTGATCGCATGCCTGCGGTGACCTTTACCTTAACGCAAAAATAAAGAATATCGTCTCTCATATTGCAAGACCCTCATAATTGTATTATTATGAGGGTCTTGTTTATATTCTGCATATGTCAAAATTTTCTATCAACCTAGCATACGGTTCCCTATTGCTCTTGTTGCTGATTGCAACAATTATTGTATTCAATAATAAACAAGAGCAAGCTCCCCTTCTTGTTTCTGAAACAGAGCAAGCCGTAGTACCAGTAGTAGAGGAAGAATCAGCACCAAAAGAAGAACTTTTCATTCCTGTGGAAGAATCACAAGGACAAGAAAAGCACACATCGAAAGTGGTAACGTCAACAGTAACCAAAACACCAATAGTCATAGTGAAAGAAGCAAAACAAGACAAAATACCCGTGCCAATAGTAGTCCAACCAGAACCAAAAAAAGATGTACCAGCACCACAACCATCAAAAATCCCACAACCTCCCCAAGAGAAACAAATCGTATGCACTCCCAATTGGGAATGTGGTGTGTGGTCTGAATGTAGTGAGGAAGGAAACCAAATAAGAACTTGTATTGATATTCATCGCTGTGGGACAGATCAACAAAAACCCAAAGAATCTCAAACTTGTACGCTAACAAAGAATGAACCGCTTCCAGAGGTTTTGGTTGAGGCACCCCACCCGATACAAATAATTGGCACAGATAACTGTGTGACACAAACAAATGAGGCACTTAGTCTGTTAAGAAACAAATCAAAAACGCATTATGATATCGTTATCACCTACATTGGTGTTATAGAATGTACTGACACGCAATCCGGTATGCATGCATGGGAAAAGCCACCGCGATTTCAAGTAGGAAACGCAACAAGGAATGCCGGGACGATTTGGTATGCAGGAACAATAGTTCATGATGCCTGGCACTCAAAACAATATAATGATTATGTCTTGACCCAAGGGACAACAGCTGTTCCCGCAGAAGTATATTCAGGAAAAAATGCAGAAGCTGAATGTCTTGATATGCAACACGATGCGCTCAGTAATATAGGCGCGACACAATCAACCCTTGACTATATTCAAGAGGTTATAAAATCTGAATATTGGAACGTAGATTACGATAAGCGATGGTGGTAATCTTCATTAATAAAAACCCCCGAATGATTCGGGGTTTTTTATTAGGTAACTATTTTGCTTTTACTCTTTTTTTTACTCCTTTTTTTTCTGTCATTGGTTTCATGGCGGAGCTTACTTTTTGTTCAAAACGACTGGCTAACTTTCCCATCACAAATTTTTCTGCAAGGCCAGAGATCATAGAACTTACCACACCCATATTTTTTGATACGCCATCTACTTTTGAACGCATGTATTGTACCGCTTCATTAATAAGTTCTAACTTATGCGCGAGAGATTCAATAATACGATTTGCATTTTGTAATACTTTTCCGGCTTGGTATAACAACCAACATAAAAATACAGTAAACCACACAAGACAAATAGCAAGAACAAGATATAATAATTCTTGACTGGAAGTGAGAAGCATAATGTCCTCCGATCACAGAGCACAAGAAAGTGTACAATGCGATTTAAAAATAACAGGCTTTTTTTTATTATAGCACATGCATGCCTGTTTGCGGAGTATCGAAGCTTTGTGATGATGGGGATAACTTAAAACACTTATCGCAGTTGCGCAGAAAAATGTTTTTCCAACATGCTGCGCAAAGAAGTATGTATCACATCAATATCTTGTGTAGTTAATGTTTTTTCTTTTGACTGATAGACAATACTATAGGCCATACTCTTTTTTCCTTGTTGCACATGTTCTCCTTCATATACATCAAATAAGGTGACAGAAACAATTAAGGGATTCACTTGTTGCAGTGCGATCATGAGCTCTTGGTGTGTTACTAATTTATCCACCACAAACGCAATATCTCTCATAATAGACGGAAATACGGGCAAGGCAGTATAGTGATGGGTATCAGATACAATACACTCACTTAATTCTGTTAACGATACTTCTGCATAGCACAAGCGCAAAGAAATACCGACGGATTGCAGCGTACGAGGATGGAGTTCATATATTTCTCCTATGTTTCTTCCATTAATACTAAGCGTAGCGGCTCGACCTGCATGAATATAAGAACGAGAACCCGCATCAAGTCGCGTATATTCAAGCGTACTCCCTAATCGATTGGCTAAGGTGGTTAACGCCGCTTTCGCTCCAAAAAATGGCGTGTCTTCTCCCTTGTTCATATATATGATCCCCAACATACTTTGTTGACGAGGCAGTAATTCCCCATCATCGCCTGGACGATCACCCGCTTCTTCTTGTAAAAATGTTTTTCCGATTTCAAATAACGCTACGCGTGATTCTTTATGCGCATTTTGTTCAGCACTTTTTAATAAATTTGGTAATAAACTACGACGCAACAATGGACGATCTTGTTGCATCGGATTTTGTAAACGAAGATGTCCATCCAAAGACATGCCCAGCTGTTCTAACCAAACAGGAGAGACAAAAGAATAATTATATACTTCGCTATATGCACACTCCATAGCAAGCGTATCTTCTACGCGATGTTCAAGTGACCGAACAGGATGTTGCTCTGGTGCCACGACAGGAAATAATGGTAGTGTGGCAGTAATATGATCATAGCCGTACATACGCGCAACTTCTTCCACAATATCTTCTCTCTGCGTAATATCTTTTGTACGCCAACTCGGTATTTGAATAAGCATCTCATTCTTTTTTTCTACTACCCCAAATCCCAACCGTTCTAAAATAGTAATAATTTGTTTATGTGCAATATCCTGCCCTATTTTTTTTGCCAAATACGCATAACTTATGCGTAAGGTAGGTACTGTTTTTTTCTTAAACCCTTTATCAACAACAGTACTACAGACGGTAGCGCTTGGACATACTTGCTGCAATAGTTCTACGGCTTTGCGTAAAGCTATTTCTGGTAAATACGGATCTAATGTTTTTTCAAACCGAGCAGACGACTCCGTGCGTACCCCAAATGCCATGGCACTACGACGCACAGAAACAGCATGAAATGTGGCGGCTTCAAACATAATCGTCGTGCTATTAGTATCAATAGCAGAATCCATTCCTCCAATAATACCTGCTAACGCAAGTGGTCGTTCTTTGTTGGCAATAATAAGATCTGCAGGACGAAGCAGCCGTTGTTTGCCATCGAGCGTTATGAGTGTTTCTTCTTCTTTTGCTTTACGAACGCGTATATCAATACCCCCTTTTTTTGACTGTATTTTTTCCGCATCAAACGCATGCAGCGGTTGACCACAATCAAACATAACATAGTTGGTAATATCAACCACATTATTTATCGGCGTCAACCCAACGGCACGTAACCGTTCTTGTAACCATGCAGGTGATGGCGCGACAACGACATGTGAAACAGCAACGGCCATGTAGCGAGAACATAATTCTGGTTCTTCAATATGCACCGTAATACCCGTCCCCTTTCCTTCTGTGATTGATCGAGGTTCATAGGGCGTTAATTTTTTTCCATACACCGCGGCCACTTCTCGTGCCATTCCATAATGCCCCCATAAATCAGGACGATGATTCATGGATTTATTATCAATATCAAATAATACATCGGTCATCCCCAACGCTTCTGCAAGTGGCATTCCTGGTTTTACTTTTAAATGAGATAAGTCAAGAATTTCTTTTTCTCCCGCCTGTGGATATAGCTGTCCCAAGCCAATTTCATTCGCAGCACAAATCATGCCTTGCGACACAACACCACGAATAGCGGTCTCTTGTAGTTCAATGAGCTCTCCTTCTCCATGCCAACGGACCTTTGCCCCTACTTTTCCTAAGGCAACAAGCATACCAACCGTAAGATTAGATCCTCCACAAACAATGGTATAGCGTTCTTGTCCATCAAACACAATACAAACCTGCAGCGCATTGGCATTTGGATGTTGTTGTATATCTTCAATTCGCACAACAACCATATGCTCAAAGGCCTGTTGTTGATCCACATACCCATCTACCTCTACCGTATGGAGCGTCAGCTGTTCCATAAACTCTTTGGGAGTTAATGAATCAGGAAGAAACACATACTCATGTAACCATTTTTTTGAAATACGCATACTTAAAATTGCTTTAAGAAACGAAGGTCTCCGGACATAAAGTGTCGAATATCTTCTATATGATAGCGCTGCATAACTAAGCGCATTGACCCCAACCCAAAGGCAAATCCACTATATATCTCGGGATCAAGTCCACCAGCTTTTAATACTTCTGGGTGCACGAGTCCGCAGGGAATCATTTCTATCCAACCCGCGTGTTTGCAAGCAGAACAGCCGCTGCCAGTACAGACTAAACAACGCATATCTAATTCAAATCCAGGTTCAACAAAAGGAAAAAATCCAGGACGTAACCGGACGGTCACGGATTGTTTTAACATGCCCTCTAACAATCCTTTCATCACGCCAATTAAATGGCTAATTGAAATATCTTTATCAACGACTAAACCTTCCATTTGATAAAAGGTATGTTCATGCGTGCTGTCTGTGGCCTCATTACGAAAGACCCGGCCAGGAACAACAGCGCGGAGCGGTGCACCATATTTTATCATTGCCCGCACTTGCACTGGAGACGTATGCGTACGCATCACCCATTCTGGATGATCTGCAATAAAAAAAGTATCTTGCGTATCTCGTGCTGGATGATCTTTAGGAATATGTAAGGCTTCAAAATTAAAATAATCGCTTTCGAGTTCTGGACCATCCAATACCATAAATCCCATGGAACGAAACAACTCTTCCAAATCACGATGAATTTGTGTCATGGGATGCAAATGCCCTCGCAGGGGTTCAGGAAGCGCGGGAGCAGTAATATCTATCTGTTCATCTTTCATTTGCGCGTCTTGCTGTAGCGTTTCTAAGGCTTGTTGTGTTTGTTGAAATAACCCTTCTAATTCTTTTTTTGTTTCATTCATACGCATGCCCAGATTCTTTTTTGCCTCTCCTGAGACAGTCGCTAACTCTTTCATGAGCTCCGTAAACACCCCAGATTTTCTAGAAAAAAACCGCTGATTTAATATATCTAAATCAGACAGTTGCTGTACCTCTGCAAGCGCCTCTGTTATTTCTTTTTTTATTTGTGCTAATTGTTTTTCTAACATACAACGATTATGAATCAACTTCGGGAAACATACCAAGGCGTCCCTTTCCTTTTGTCGCAGCTACGGTATTCCTTATCGCAGCATCTTCGTCATACACCTGTTGTGCTCTCCTCACTAATTCTGGTATGTGTGCGACAGGCAAATCTCTCAATGTGAGCAATACCTCTTCGACCGCTTCTGAAAAAATTTCCGTGTCAGTACCTTCGTGCTTTTGAGTAAATTTTTTATGTAAAAAGGTTGTCATGATCTCTGTTCGTTTGGACGAAATTGCTTGTGCCTCGGCAATTGGTACTTTTGATGACTCAAGCAAATCGTAAGTAAATGCTCGTGCTATACGTTCAGCTGTTTTTGTATATGCCTCTCGTTGCATTTCTATAAACAAACCTTGTTGCTGCTCAATTGTTTTGGGTAATCCTTCTCTCATAACCATCTATAACAATAATCCCCCAATATCACGAATCGTAACAACCACAAGCAAAAGAAGCAAGAGCACAAAACCAATAGTATGGGCTGTTTGTTCATAGCGCAAGGGTACTTTTTTTCCAGAAACACCTTCAATCAATACAAATAACAATCTTCCTCCATCAAGCGCAGGAATAGGTAAAATGTTAATGGCTGCCAAACTTAACGAAATCATCGCCGTAACATTAATTAAATATTGAATCCCCAAATCAGCACTTTGTCCAATAATAGTCGCAATACCAACAGGGCCCGCCACATTCAATGCCATCCCAGTGCCAAACATAAGATTCTTTATTAACAAGAAAAATGACACAAAAATACCAGCCAATCCAAACATCGCAGCAGAAAAGCCTTGCCAAATCGCACTATACCACGGATAGCGTACCATCGCAGCTTCAGAAAGTAATAATCCTAAACGAGCAGATTCTCCTTCTTTTATAATCGTAGGAACAATGGTTTTTATTTGTTCTATATCTCCACGAACAAGCCGTAATTCTACTGGCTGTCCTTCTAATCCTTGTACCGCAGCAACAACATCAGCAACCGTTGTTACGGGCATACCATTAATAAAACGGAGACTATCGCCTGGTTGAATATCTAAATTAGCGTCACTTGCCGCTGAGCCTGGTTCTGTCGCTTGAATAAGCAAGGCAGGTTCATTTACCAGCACCGCGCCTTTTGGAACACCCCGGCTGACGTCACTCGGTAAGCCAATCATAAAGCCAATGCTCAAGAGAACTGCTGCCAATACAATGTTCATGACCACACCAGCAATGAGCACGAGTATCTTTTTCCAAATTTTTTGATAGCCAAAACTATCTGAATCATTCATTTCTTCTCCATTTTCTCCTTTGATTTTGCAAAATCCTCCCAAAGGCAACATATTTAATGAATAGAGCGTTGCCGGATATTCTTGCTCTTCTTGTGTTTGTTTTCCTCCTCCAGCAGCAACCGCATTGCGACGTTTTCCTCTTACCCAAACAAATTTCTTCGTTTTAGGATCTTTATATACCCCAATCAATAAGGGAGGAAAACCAATAGCAAATTCATATACTTTCATGCCCGCTTTTCTTGCCGCAATAAAATGCCCAAATTCATGAACAAAGACTAAAATACTCAATACCACAATAAACAGAATAATCGTACTCATACTTTTATTGACGAAAAGGGGTTATTTACGTTACTATAGTCATAAGAGTATACAAGATATATCCTCTTCTATCAAGACATATTTTTTAATTCAGCGCCCGTTATAGATGCCCTGAGGCATCTTGCATCTCTGGGCTATATTTTTTATGACTATGATCGCATTGTATATCGTATTAGCCATTCTTATTGTGCTCGCCCTCTGGCTTATTGCCCTCTATAATGGCTTAGTAAAACTCAATAATCGCACCAAAGAATCTTGGAGCGATATTGACGTGCAGCTAAAACGCCGCCATGATTTGATTCCCAACTTAATCAACAGTGTCAAAGGCTACATGACCCATGAAAAAACGCTGTTGGAAAATATTACCAAAGCTCGTTCACAAGCGATGGATGCGCAACAAGCCGGAGATACAAAAGCCTTAGCAACCAGCGAAAGTATGCTTGGCGGTATGTTATCTAAATTACAAATTGCCGTAGAAGCATATCCAGATTTAAAAGCAAACAACAATGTGTCACAACTTATGGATGAATTGTCTGACACAGAAAATAAAATTCAAGCCTCTCGTCGCTTTTACAATGGCATGGTACGAGACTTTAATACCAAAATGGAAAGCTTTCCAAATAATGTCTTTGCAACAATGCTCAAATTCACGAAGTACGAATTCTTTGAAATAGAAGACGCCGCAGAAAGAAAAAATGTCGTGGTTTCATTGTAATTATGTATTCTCAGATTGACGCAAACAAACGAAAAACTCGTATTCTTATTGGCATTTTTCTTGCCTTTATTATTGGAATTGGGTATCTCCTTAGCCTATATACCGAAGCTGGGTATGGCGCACTGGTGTTTGCGGTCATATTTTCTTCTGTCACCTCCATTGTCAGTTATTATCATTCTGACAAATTGGCCTTACACGCAAGTGCTGCAGTACGTATACAAAAAGAAGATAATCCTTATGTTTTTCGCATGGTAGAAAACTTGTGTATTACCGCGGGGATCCCTGTCCCAAAAGTACATATTATCAACTCCCCTGCATTAAATGCCTTTGCCACAGGAAGAGACCCCGAACACGCCTCTATTGCCTTAACAACTGGGTTAATTGAGGCCCTCGAGAATGAAGAATTAGAAGGGGTTATTGCTCATGAATTATCCCATATTCAAAATTATGATATTCGAGTGATGACCATTGTTGTCGTGTTGGTTGGCACCATTGCGTTATTATCTGACTTTTTCTTTCGTTTTCGACTGCTGGGTGGTGGCAGCGATGATGATCGTCGTCCAAGCGGCCAATTGGGAACGATTCTTGCGATTGCAGGAGTGGTTCTATTAATTCTCTCACCGATTATTTCTGAACTCATTAAACTCGCTATTT
Organism: uncultured Gammaproteobacteria bacterium; assembly: GCA_964522435.1. Taxonomy (GTDB): domain Bacteria; phylum Patescibacteriota; class Patescibacteriia; order Magasanikbacterales; family UBA922; genus CAZFUL01. The sequence continues at coordinate 51,745 of CAZFUL010000001.1, read as the reverse complement.
CTCGAAAACGAGAATATTTGGCTGACGCATCTGGAGCATTGCTTACTCGCTATCCCGAGGGACTTGCCCGGGCGCTAGAAAAAATAGCTGCTTCCTCTACACCGCTTACTACGGCAAATGCGGCAACGGCGCATTTGTTTATTTCCAATCCACAAAAAGGCGCGCGAATAAAAAATTTGTTCTCCACACATCCTCCTATTGAAGATCGAATTGCAAAATTACGAGGGATGTAATTGATCGTATGGATATACATGAGATTCTTGCGCAAGAAGACAAATCCTTGGTAGATGTTTATTTTGAACTTCAAACACTCCTTGAACAACGCTACGGAAACAACACCGTTGTGGTTATTGAAGTTGGTTCATTCTTTGAAGTGTATGGGGTTGATAATAAAGAAATGAGTCTTGGAAAACCAAAAGAAATTGCAGAAATTCTTAACCTCCAACTCACCAGAAGAAATAAACATATTGCAGAAAATTCTCTCAAAAATCCCCTCTTATGTGGCTTTCCTACCGCAACCTTTGATCGCTACATATCTCGGCTGGTGCAAGAAAAAAAATATACCATTGCTATTGTCCGTCAAAAAGGAGAACCACCTGCGGTCACTCGATATGTAGATCGTATATTATCTCCTGGAGTGAATTTTGATTATACCGTTGACCATGATGAAACCCTTATTGCATCTATCACGGTAGATGAACAACAAGGTGTTTTTACGATTGGCTATGCAGCAATCGACGTAACGACCGGCATCTGCTATACACTCCACGCAAGTGGGAGCAAAGAAGATAAAACAGCAGCACTCGATGAGTTGTTTTCTGTGGTTCATAGCCATCGAACAACAGAAATACTCATTACCACGCTGAATCCTCGTGTTTCAAAACAAGAGCTTCTCGAATATCTTGAAATACAGCAACAGCATAAAGTGCACCACACGACCTCACGGCCTCCTATTGCGTATCAAAATGAATTGTTTAAACAAACCTTTGCCATTGAATCTTTTTTAAGTCCCATAGAATATCTTAATTTAGAACATACGCCCCTTACCGGAGAGGCACTGGCCGTTCTTATTGAGTTTATTATTGATCATGAATATAGCATCATGAAAAAACTTCGTATGCCGGTATCAATTGAACCGCGCCGCTTTTTATATTTAGGAAATAATCCCCTTGAACAACTCAACATTATTTCTCGTGATCCAAATGAACGCGTGTTATTAGATGTAATTGATTATACGAAGACCAGTCTGGGCAGACGCTTACTCAAAGATAGACTCCTCCACCCCATTGTTGATAAACAGCAGATTGAACAACGCTATCATTTAGCAGAAGCGGTTCGTCCTTTTTTAGGAGATATTGAACAAGCGCTTACCAATGTATACGACATGGAGCGCTTGTTACGTCGGGTACAATTGGCAAGGCTGCATCCCTTTGAAATTAATTTTTTATATGATTCGTTGGTTGCAGCAAAAACATGTATTACTATTCTTCGCACAACAACGACGCCACATGCGGTTATTGTTGATATGCAACAAAAAGAAAAAGATATTGACGCGGCAATACATTACATACAACACATTTTTCTTTTATCAGATACCGCAGGCATGTCGCTATCCACTATTGATGGAACGTTTTTTCAACCAAACACGCATACCCCACTCGATGATTTAGTTCAAAAACAACACGCGGCATACAGTAAATTACTATCTATTAAAGATCATATTGTTTCTGTACTCGAAGAACAAACCGGAAAAAAAGAACCTGAGTATATCCACATAAAACAATTAGACAAAGAAGGTCATTATATTAGTATGACCAAAAGTCGCTATGCGCTTATTCAAGACGCTCTCAAAAAAACATTTATTTCTCTTGATGGGACAGTGTATGCCTTGAGTGACTTTCGCTATAAAGTACAAACAACCAATATTAAAATAACGAGTGACAGTATTGATCGTATATCCGAAGAGCTCTTGCTCTTACAAACAAAAATACGTGCCATGGTAAAAGAACTCTTTGTTCAGGAACTGCATATTATCGATACGAAATTTCATGACATCATCGCACACAGTATCCAATTTATTTCAGCCATTGATGTGGCGGCAAGCACCATACGCTCTTCTATTGCTTTACGCTTGCAACGGCCAGAGATTGTAGACACAGCACCACATGAGCATATTCTTGATATACAACAACTACGCCACCCACTGGTAGAACTTCGTGAAGAACAGGGGGTGTATGTCCCCAATAATTTGGTGCTGGGAAACAAAACGTATGCACAACAATCCTGTGTTACTTCAGATATACCCAGTGATGATATTCGTGGCGTATTACTGTATGGCATCAACTCCAGTGGAAAATCCTCTCTCATGAAAAGTATTGGGATTGCAGTGATATTAGCGCAAGCCGGATTATACGTCCCAGCAGCCTCAATGCGTTTTTCGTTATTTCATGAACTCTTTACCCGTATTGTTGGCAAAGATAACTTTGCTCGAGGCCTTTCTTCTTTTGCCGTAGAGATGATGGAATTAAAACATATTTTTGCGCGAGCAACAGAAAAAAGTTTACTGCTTGGGGATGAAATTAGTCATGGCACAGAAACCCTTTCTTCTTTAGCGATTGTGTTATCAACCATGATGCGATTATCCCAAAGCGGGAGCTTATTTGTGTTTACCACCCATTTGCATCAACTCCAACAACTCCCCTACATGCAGCAATTACCTCATGTGATCAGCGTACATATGTCCGTTCGCTACGATGAACAAGAAGATCGGCTTATCTTTGATCGCCAATTACAATCAGGGAGCGGTAGTTCTGTGTATGGATTAGAGTTTGCGCAATCCCTACATATGGATGAGCAATTTTTAAAAACGGCCATGAAAATTAGACGAGAATTGGCAGGTGAATTAGATACGGTTGAATTATTGACGCAAAAGCAACAAAGCCCGTATCATACAGATATGTACTTAACGGTCTGTGCGGTATGCAAAAAAAAGGTACAAGAAACACATCATATTGTTCCGCAGCAACAGGCAGATGACCATGGCAATATTGCGCATATTCATAAAAATAATAAAGCAAATCTCGTCGCTTTGTGTGAAGCATGCCATAGTCAAGTACACCAAGGAACACTCATTATTCGAGGGTACATCATGACAAGCAAAGGGTTGGTATTAGATATTGAAAAAAAATAATTATTATTTACTCTTTCTATTTTTATGAAAACAGTTCTTATTACCGGTGCCTCCAGTGGTATTGGAAAATCTCTTGCAAGCCTATTTGCCGCAAATGGATATAATTTGGTATTAGTTGCACGACGTGAAGACATACTGCAGGGCATTGCGGCAGAGTTGGGTAAGCGCTACCATGTACAGGTGCAGGTTATGTGCCAAGATCTTGCGCTCCCGCATGCAGCAGACATGCTCTATAAACAATTAGGGGACCAAAAAATTGCTGTGGATATATTAGTTAATAATGCAGGCTTTGGTGATTATGGGGCGTTTGATGCAACTGACATGCAAAAAAATAATTCTTTGTTACTGGTAAATATTATTGCCCTCACAGAACTTTCTCGCTTGCTGTTACCGCATATGAAGAAACGTGGTTTTGGCAAAATACTTAATGTTGCCTCTACGGCAGCTTTTCAACCCGGCCCCTATATGGCGGTGTATTTTGCAAGTAAATCCTATGTCCTCTCTTTTTCAGAAGCACTTTCTGAAGAACTTAAAGGAAGCACCGTGACCGTTTCTACCCTATGTCCAGGGCCAACCAAAACAGAATTTGAACAACAGGCATCAAAAGAATCGTTATTTATGTTTAAAGACCCAATGCCCGTGGAGCGAGTTGCGCAAGCGGCATATGATGGGCTTATGGCCAACAAGGTGATTATTATTCCAGGGATGAAAAATACATTGTTTGTTTTCTTATTACGCCTATTGCCACGGCGTATTATACGAAAAACTATGGCAACATTTTTAAAAAAAACATAATACCCATTACATGAATACACAGGTTATTATTGCTTCAAAAAATCCCGTAAAAATAGCCGCCGTTACCGAAGGATTTGAGACCATGTTTCCTCATATGCAGGCGAATTACATCGGTATATCTGTTCCTTCTTTGGTGAGTGATCAACCAATGAGTAGTGATGAAACGCTTCTCGGCGCCATGAACCGTGCACAAGGGGCACAAACCGCTATGCCGGAGGCTGATTTTTGGGTAGGGATTGAAGGAGGCATTGAAAAAACAGAACAGGGTATGGAATGCTTTGCTTGGATTGTTATTCGTTCGTTAACCCAAACAGGCAACGCAAAAACTGGCGTGTTTTTTCTTCCACCAGCAATCATCACCCTTATTGAGCAAGGAAAAGAATTAGGTGACGCAGATGATATTGTTTTTGGAAAAATAAATTCAAAACAAGAAGCAGGGTCTGTAGGGACACTCACCAATAATGCCATTACGCGCACAGATTATTATCGCGAAGCAGTCATCCTTGCCTGCATTCCCTTTGTTCATAGCAATTTATATATATGAAAAGAAAAACAAAAAAAACAATTCATTACGTAATAAAAAATTTAAACGTGGTTATTGGTTTAGTGCTTATCTGGCGAGGAGTCTGGTATGTTCTTGATTATATCGATGTGGTCATATTTAATGGAAGTCATATTCTGTTGGCGGTTGCAGGCATTATATTAGGATTACTCCTTCTCTATCTTCCTGACAAAGATTTACGAGAAATTGGAAAACTATAAATACAAAAGAGTCGTATCTATAAGTACGACTCTTTTTTTTCTTCTTCTATTTTTTTCAATAATTCCTTTAACCGAGGAACGTCTTCTTTTTTACAGACGAGTATCGCATCTTTGGTATTCACCACAATCATACCCTCTAACCCAATGGTACTGACCAATTTTTTTGGTTCTTCATTATAGATAAATGAATCAGTACTTCCTAAATCGATTGTTTGGCCTACCGCATAGTTCGATTTTTCATCGGGAGCAAACGCCTCTTTAAAGGCATATAAGGTTCCTGGATCACTCCAACCCAAATTCAAGGAGAGTACCGCCCCTTCTGATAGATCGGTTTTTTCTATAATAGCATTATCAAAAGAAATAGCTGGCAATGTTCCATAGTCGCGCTCAACAAGAGACTCATCCCCTGCCATAGTCAGCAATGCACTATATAATTCTGGTTGAAGGCGTTTATACAGATCAAGTAAAAAATCGATATCCGTGACAAAATAGCCAGTATTCCATAACCATTCTTTACTCTCAAACAGTTCTTTACACGCAGGAACTTCTGGCCGATACTTCCATCCTAAAAATTCATGTGTCCCCTCTGCTGTTTTTTTCCCAATATGCATCCAGCCCAAGTTATGATTGGGAAAGCGTGGTGTTTCGCCCAAAAAAATAAAGCGATTTGGTTGCTGTTCAACTAATTTCCCCGCATGACTAAGGGCATCGCGAAAAGAATCTGGATGATCCATTAAATGATCGGACCATAATATTGCAATGGGGCCAGTAATACCCTGCTGTTTTAATCGCAAAAGGGTTAAGCCAACCGCAGGTCCTTGGTCTCGTTTCGCAGGTTCTAGAAATACCTGGCTGTCTAACAGGTCAGGAACTTGCTCTTTAACTAAATGGGCATAGGCCGCGTTGGTTGAAATATATAAATTTTCCAAACCAAAGTAGGAAATACGCTCTACAGCCATTTGTAAGGTAGATTGATTCTGTTTAATACTCGCAAATTGTTTCGGAGAATTTTTCCGACTCATCGGCCAGAGCCGTGTTCCTGCTCCTCCCGCAAAAATAATGCATGTCAACCTTTCCATATGTTAGTGTTCAATAAGCGCACGCAGCTCGGCGACTCTCTCTTCTGTTTCCTTTTTTGAGCGTGTTTCCAAATTCAGTCGCAACACGGGCTCGGTATTCGATTTGCGCACGTTCATCCAGCCCCAATCAAATTTCATCCAAATACCATCTAATTCTGATACTTCTTCAGCAGAAGATTCATACGCTTTGCGAATACGAGAAATAGCAGCGTCTTTTTTGGCCACCTCGAAATTAATTTCTCCGGAATGGGCGTAGCGCTGCAGTGGTTTTACTAAGGTACTCATAGGCTGATGCTCCCGAGAAAGAAGATGGAGCAAATATAATAAACACAAATCTGTTGACTCTAAATAATACATGGATTCAAAAAAGATGTGTAAAGATAATTCACTCGCATACTGTGCGTCCGTTTCACGCATCATTTTTTTAATATTTGCATGTCCCACCATACACATCTGGGTGCTTGCCCCTGCTTCCTCAAATACCTCTGCTAACACCTGACTCGATCGCAAATCATATAACATGTGCGCATGCGGATAATCGCGTAAAAATTCTTGGCCAATCAAGGCACTGACGTATGAGGCATCAACCACCTGCCCCTTTTCATCAACTAAGCCAACTCTATCAGCATCGCCATCAAGCGCAAAGCCAAAATCCGCACCATGAGCAATAACTGCTTTTTGTAAATCTTGTAATGTTTCTACTTTCAACGGATTCGCTTCATGATTGGGAAATCGTCCATCTGGTTCTAAATATAAATACTCAACCTCTACAGGGAGTTCTTGTAGCCACAAGGGAAAAATAGCACTTCCCATACCGTTTCCCGCATCAATCACAATTTTGAGGGGTTTAATAATAGAGGTATCTACTAATGAAAAAATTTGTTCAATATAATCTTTGCGAACATCTCGCTCAATGACGATTCCTTTTTCTGTTGCGGCGACGGAAAATTGTTGTAATTCAACCAGTTCCCGAATTCTCTCCATGCCGGTTTCTTTTCCAATAGGTAATCCGTCATCCATGGTTAATTTAAATCCATTATATTCTGCAGGATTATGACTTGCGGTAATCATGATTCCTCCCGCATAGTCGTCAAAATGCGCACAAGCAAAATTAAATACTGGTGTCGTGGTCATACCAATGTTCACCACGTCTATTCCTTCGTCGGTAATAGCGCGAATAATTTCTTTGGTAAACATGCTGCTACTCGGACGCATGTCATAGCCTACCACAATGGCTTTTTGTTCAAGAGAAATGTTTCGTTCGCGTAACACCCTAATAAAGGCTCTCCCAATATAGTATGCCAATTGTTCTGACAACTCTCCTTCTACTAAGCCGCGAATGTCGTACGCTTTAAAAATATGTGCAGGAAATAGCATAAAAATAGCAAATTATATTTTGACATAACGAGTCTTTGGAGTATATAATAAAGCCATCTCTAATGCAATATGGCTCTGTTTTTTGTATGAAACCACATCATATTCTGGATAATCTTTCCACCCACTTAAAAAATACCATTGCGCGGGCTATTGCCTTGGCAACCTCACTCAACCATGCGCATGTGTCTACCATTCATTTACTCTCTGCCTTATCCGAGCAACAAGGCGCTCTTGGCTGTGATATTTTACAAAAAGTTGGCATTACCAAAGAACGGATTACTCCCTATCTCAGCCGTATTGATGATGCACCAAAAAAAATTCCCAAAGATGGCACCGTCACAGCGCTGTTACCAGAACTCGATAATAAATCTCGTGCAGCATTAGAAAAAGCAATGGTGCTCGCCTACGAACAATCTCACAGTTATGTCGGCACAGAACATTTGCTCTATGGTATTTTGCATAGTCAAGATCCCCGCATTAGTGCGGTATTAAAGAAAGCAAATACTACTCGTGCTTATGTTCTTGAACAAGTACAGATTAGTATTCAAAGCACCAGCAAATTCCCCCGCATTGATGATGTGCAAGAATTTATGGAAGAACTGCAAGATATGCAATCAGATGATACTGGTTCTACACAACCAGGCACACAAAAAATGAGCAAACAAAAAAGGGCCATCAAGGCTATCGAGGTCTTTACCACCAAACTCACTGATAAAAAAATACAAAAAAATATTGATCCGGTTGTGGGACGCGAAACAGAAGTCGACCGCCTTATTCATATTTTATCAAGAAGAACAAAAAATAACCCCGTTCTTGTTGGTGAACCCGGGGTGGGAAAAACCGCTATTATTGAAGGGTTGGCAAAACGTATTGTTCAAGGCACCGTCCCTGATCATTTAAAAAGAAAACACATTTACTCTTTGGATTTAACCATGCTCATTTCTGGCACTATTTATCGAGGAGAATTTGAAGCGCGCATTAAACAATTGATCGATGAAATTTCTGCCATGCCAGATGCCATATTATTTATTGATGAACTACATAATATTATTGGCGCAGGGTCAAATCAAGGCACCATGGATGCGGCAAATATTTTAAAACCTGCTCTAGCACGCGGAAAACTCCGCTGTATTGGGGCAACCACCCTTGATGAATATAACAAATATATTAGTAATGATGCGGCGCTCGAAAGACGATTCCAATCTATTTTTGTTAAAGAGCCCTCACGAGAAGAAGCCATTGCTATTTTAAGTGGCCTGCGTCCCTATTATGAGCAATATCATAGTGTGCGTATTGGCGCAGCGCTCATTCCATTTATGGTTGATTTAAGTATTAATTATATTCACGATAATTATTTACCTGATAAAGCAATTGATATTTTGGACGAGGCAGCGGCACGCGTACGCATGCGCCAACCCATGGATCCGGAAACAAAAAAAATGTACAGCATTACTGATCAGTTAGCAGATATTCAAAAACAAAAAGAAGTGGCTATTAGCAAAGAACAGTTTGATAACGCAAAAATACTCAAGAAAAAAGAGGCTGCCTTACAAAAACGCTTTGTGCTTTTACAAAAACAAGCAAAGAAAAAACGAGGCAAACAAGCCGCAATGAAAAAACGTGATATTGCAGAAACTCTTGGCGCCAGAATTGGCGTAAGTGCAGATGAATTATTATATGACCGTTGGGAAAAATTAGATGCCTTAGCTGCCCAACTAGAACAACGGATCTTTGGACAATCTGCGGTGATACAAGACATTGTCCAAACACTCAAACACGCACAAATTCGTCATGACCCTAAACGACCAGCCGCCTCATTTTTATTTGTTGGCCCAAGTGGAGTAGGAAAAACAGCCTTAGCAAAAGAACTCGCGAACACCTTGTACAAAGACACGCAGTCTCTTATTAAGTTTGATATGAGTGAATTTGCAGAAGGACATAGTATTTCAAAACTTTTAGGTTCTCCTGCTGGATACATTGGCCATAAGGAACGTAATCGTTTTACCGAACAATTAAAAAAACGCCCCTACAGCGTGGTATTGTTTGATGAGATAGATAAAGCCCATCCCGATGTCATTAAATTACTTTGGCAGATTTTAGATGAAGGCGAACTCACCGATAGTGCTGGGAAAAAAATATCATTTCACCATGCAACCGTTGTCCTCACCAGTAATATTGGGGAAGAATTTTATCGCTCTTCTGGTTTAGGATTTGGTCAATCCCAAACAGCCAATCAAGATAGAAAAAAAGCAATTGAACAAAAACTTATTGACACCTTTAGCCGAGCACTTATTGGCCGTATTCAAAAAGTGTGTTTCTTTGAACCCCTCAGCGAGGCTGCGGTAGAAAAAATGGTAGAAGCGTATATACAAGAAATAAACCAGAGTCTTGTTGCCGAGGGTATTCGTATTACCTATACCAAACAACTGTTGCCACAATTAGCAAAAAAAGCATATACAACCCATAACGGCGCTCGCTACATTGCCCACACACTCGCACAATTACTTGATTCAGAAATTTTCCGTGTGGTGCGTTTACGTCGTCATAAAAAAGAATATCAATTGCAAGAGCATAATGGTGCATACCTTCTTCAATAAACAATCATATATTACTGTATGCCTGTATCATCATCTCAACAACGCGAATGGTCTCATCAACTTTCTGAAGAGCAAGCACGCGCCCGCTATTTGCAACAACTGATGACAGACATGCAACAACAGGAAATAGATACTCTTACGACAACGCCACAACAAGGACAACAACCAGCTCAACGACAGCAAACCAACAGCGCTGCTGAAAGAAAAAAACAATATAGCCCACCCCCACAACCTCCTCAACCACAGATCAAAAATACACAAAACCCCATTACACAAACAGAAACAAGCAGCAAAGAAGGAAGCATGTCTTTAGCACAGATGTTTTTATGGTTATTTTTTGCTATACTAAGTGATATACTGTCATTAGTGCCGGTTATCGGTATTATATTCAGCTGGCCATTTGTTGTCTGCTTTGCGGCATATAAATGGTTTCGGCTCAAAAAAGGCAGTACCCTAATCGTTTCTGGAATGGTTTTTTTAGCAGAAGGATTTTTTTCTTCTCTGCCTGCTTGTACACTCGATGTTGTTCTCACCTATATGATGTCAAGAAAAAAATAGATAGCCACCCCATATCTTATTATTTCCTATGAATACTCGCCGCATTCTCTTTGTCCTTCTATTTATTGCTAGTAGTATTGCATTTGCCATTGCCTTGTTTTTTGTATTTTTTAAACAACCAACGACAGACGATACGATTCCACCAAGAGATGGTGCGCCGCTTGGTGACGGACAAGCGTTCCCGAATGCAGGACTAGGGCAAGGCGGTGTCATTATTGATGGAGGTCCTGATACCTTACCGCCTATAGGAGAAATACCAAGACCGTCAGAATTATCCCCTCCCACAATAGACCAACGTACACAACAACTTATTGCCGATGATATTTTGAATCCACAACTGGTCAATGGGTCACAAGTACAATTTTATAATCAACAAGATGGAAAATTTTACCGTCGAGATGAACAAGGAAATATTCTTCCATTAAGTGATACCGTTTTTTTTAATGTGGAAACCGTTACTTGGTCTGGAACAGGCAATGAAGCCATTCTCGAATATCCTGATCAAGCAAATATTTATTACAACTTTGATACAAAAAAACAAGTAACGTTACCAAGACATTGGGAAAATTTTTCTTTTTCAGACCAAGGAAATCAAATCGTTGCAAAAAGTATTGGACAATCTCCTGAAAATCGTTGGCTCATTGTAAGTAACCCCGATGGAAGCAACACCCGTTTAGTAGAACCGCTTGGAACAAATGCTGACAAAGTAACGGTTGATTGGTCACCAAACCAACAAATGCTTGCCTTATCTCGCACAGGAGATGCCTTAGGAGGAAACCGAGAAGAAGTCCTGCTTATTGGACAAAATGGAGAAAACTTTCCCTCTCTTATAGTAGAAGGACGAGGCATGGAATCTCGCTGGGCACCTAATGGCAATCAATTGCTCTATAGTGTGTATAATGCAGAAAACGACTTTAAACCACAGTTATGGATTGTGAGTACTGATCCAACAAGTATTGGTGCAGGCAGACAAGTATTGAATGTCGATACCTGGGCACATAAATGTGATTTTAATCCCACCAATCAACGTTTTGTTTACTGCGGGGTACCTGAACAATTAGAAACAGGGGCAGGATTCCAACCAGCAATTGCGAATACTATTCCGGATCGGCTCTATCGCATTGACACACAAACGGGCATACAAACAGAAATTATGTTTGATGATGATCAAACGCATACGATTGAATCTCTGTTTCTCTCTGACGATGGGAGTTCACTGTTTTTTACCGATACCCAAGAAGATGGATTATTTGAAGTAGCATTATAAGCCACTATGTCACACAATCGTCAGATGATTTTCCTTCTCGTTATTGCCTGCGCTCTTGTTGGATTATTTTTGTTTATTCGTATCGTGCAATATGAGCCACTCTATCCCAAAGCACCTGAACAACAAGCAACCTCTTCCCTCTTACAAATTCCCATCCTTCCCAATGATCCAATACTCGGCAATGCTCGTGCACCAAAAACAATTATTGCCTTTGCAGATTTTGCTTGTGATAATTGTCATACACAACTTCTCCTCTTACAAGAACTACAAACTGCCTACCCTGATCAAGTAAAAATTATTTTTAAAGGCTTATCTGTTACCCGATTCCCCCAAGATTCCACGCAAGCGCATCGCTATGCCGTATGTATGCAAGAACAAAAACAATTCGATGCATATAAAGACTACGTTTTGGTAAATTACCAAAATTTATCAGAAGCTGTTTTAACCACCATTGTAGGAAACATCGATATTAAGCAATCTGCCTTTGATGACTGTCTTGCCTCCTCTTTGCCCGATGATTACTTAGAACAAAACAAAAGTATTGCCCGCCAATTGGGTATTCAATCAGTTCCTGCATTTTTTGTTAATCATAAACAAATCCAACCACCCCTGAGTGTGGATGGATGGAAAACGCTTTTAGGCTTGTGAAAAAAACACTAAACCATATTTTTATTTTGTTTTTCATAGTCGCATCGCTCTGTTTTTTTAGTACAACAGGAGTTATTGCAGCAGACTTACCGATTGGGGCAGAATGCCAAGCCAATGCTGATTGTCGCTCTGGTGATTGTGAAAGCAGCCAAAATGATGGCAAAAGTTATTGTGACTGTGATGATGATAATGCCTGCACTGATGAATATACTGAGCAACCAGGTGAACAATGGGATTGTAAAGATGGTGCCTACGCGACCTATGATTTAGATTATTGCGTCAGTAATCTTCGTGGCGTAAAATACCCTATTGACCCAAGACAAAGCTCTCTTACTGATCAATTACTTGACCCACACATCAACCTAGATGAAATCCAAAATGCCACAGGAAAACCAGTAACGAGAATATCCATTCCAGGCGTCTCTTTTTCTGATGTAAAAATCCAAGAAGATCCTGATGGAACATTTTTATACATTCCCTTTCTTGGAGAATATATTGCTGCCATCTACAAATATCTTATTATGATTATGGGGATTATCTCTGTAATCATTATTATTGTTGCAGGCTTACGCTGGACACTTTCTGGTGGTGATAGTGGCAGTATTAGTGAAGCGAAAAAAATGATTGGGAATGCACTTATTGGGATAGTATTAGCAGCAGGATCCTATACTATTTTATATACCGTTAATCCCAGCTTGGTAGATTTTAGCTATTTGAAAGTACGCTATATTAATACGAAAAATATTGAAGACTTGTTCTTTAATAAAGAGACAGACTTTAACTTGAATATTGATGTATCCAATACAGATCTTGATAATTTATTTAAAGGCTATGCCGCTTGTTATGGCTATGACTGGCGTGTCCTCAAAGCCTTTGCTGCGGCAGAAAGTGGTTTAGATGTTAATGCCCGTCGTCCAGGAAGCCAATATCATGGATTATTCCAAATGAATTATGAGTATTGCCAAGGGGGATTAGGCTATGGAAAATTTCCCGCATCCTTAGGATTTGACTGTACGAGCAGAATAGATGCAGAAACGAACACCGCAACAGCAGCAGCAACCATTCAAATTAATTTATCGAGTATACAAAAAAAATGCCCCGGTATTTCGGTAAAAGACGCCATGACCTTACTCTATGTTGGACACAATAACGGTCCATCAGTCATGGCAGAAGTGCTACGAGGACGAGGCTGTACCCAGCCCGCAATTCGCAATGGGGTTCAAGCATTTTATGTTTCTCGTGGCGGCAATAATAATGGGGTTACCACTGAGCATGGCTTAAAAAAACATGACTATGGTGAACAAAAAGTTATTGCAACCTTATCAAAAATGGGGCTCGGTGACCAAACACCCATTTATCCAAGCAATGCAAAAGATGACGCCCTTTGTCCGGCAAAAACAGGAAAACGTATTTTAGAAAAAGGCAGCGTGCCTGGCCAAGGAAACTTAGCATCTGCGCGCGTTGACTGTCCCAATGGAAATGGAAAAAAAATATTGGCCGTCGGAGATTCTAATACAGAATCAAATACCTCTTATGCGGATATTATTGCCGCTTCTTGTGCGAACATCATAGTTGATAAACGAGGATTTACCGGCAGGAGTGCAGCCTTTGTGTATGACCAAATAAAAAACAAAAATTTAAAACGAGAAGGCTTTACGGATATTATTGTCTGGGCTGGGGTGAATGATATAAATAATGCACAATCGGGACTACGCCGTATTTATCAAAAAGCCAAAGCCAATGATCTGCGTGTTATTGCGGTCGTGGTGACCCCATGGAAAGGATACGATAGTTGGAGACCTGCGCTCCAAGAAAAAACAGACGAAACAAATACATGGATACGACAACTCGGTGGCGGGGCTTTAGATGCTACAGATGTTGTGATTGATGTATATAATCTATTTGAAGATCCCAATAACCAAGACGCCTTGAATACTCTTTATTCTTCAGATAAAATCCACTTGAATAAACAAGCACAAGAATTATTAGCCGAACGCATTACGAATGCCGCATTTTAACGGCATCCCCTCTTCTTACATAGCAAATATATGAATAAAAAAATAGACACTCTTTTTGTCTGCGATCATTGTGACGCCCAGTATATAAAATGGTCTGGCCGTTGTTTAACTTGTGGTAAATGGGGAACGATAAAAGAACAAGTCACTGCGGTGCATAAGCAACAAACGGATCTCGCTGCCTATCCAACCGCAAAAACAACTGCCCTACAAGATATTGATACCAACAGTGTCAACCGCGTCTCAACCAATATTGAAGAACTCAATCGTGTTCTTGGTGGTGGCATTGTTCCGGGGAGTTTTATTCTCTTAGGTGGAGAACCTGGGATTGGAAAATCCACCCTTTCGTTACAAATGGCGCTTGCTATTCCAAAAACATTGTACTTATCTGGAGAAGAATCTATTGGACAGATAAAATTACGTGCTGATCGCATACACAAAAAAACCTCTACCTTACTGTTGAGTAATGAAACCTCTGTTGAACGCATTATTGCCACCATAAAAAAAGAACAACCAACGCTCGCCATTGTTGATTCTATTCAAACCATTTTCTCTGATGAGGTTATGGGAGAACCTGGCAATGTGTCTCAAATTCGCGCCTGCGCAGCAAAGTTATTAGGCGCAGCAAAAGAACAACAAACCGCCATTCTTCTTATTGGTCATGTGACAAAAGATGGCGCTGTGGCAGGACCACGCACCTTAGAACATTTGGTTGATACGGTTTTATATTTAGAAGGTGATCGCTATCATAACATCCGCTTACTTCGTTCGGTAAAAAATCGTTTTGGCTCAACCGATGAAATTGGCATGTTTGATATGGACGAGGCCGGCTTGCATCAAATTGCCAACCCTTCTGCCCTCCTTCTTTCTGAACGAGGAGAAGCAATGCCTGGCTCAGTGGTTACCTGCTTGATGGAAGGTTCTCGCCCCTTGTTGGTAGAAGTACAAGCCTTAGTAAATAAAACCAGCTTTGGTTATCCCGTGCGTAAAGCCAGTGGCTTTGATTTAAACCGCCTACACGTGTTAATTGCCGTATTAGAAAAACGAGCGGGATTAACGTTGGGGCAATATGACGTGCACGTCAATATTGTTGGTGGTATTAAAGCCCAAGAACCCAGTGTTGATTTGGCAGTCTGTTTAGCCATTGCGAGCGCATATAAAGATAAAGTGTTAGGCAATGACCTGGCGGTATTTGGCGAAGTAGGGTTGGGTGGAGAAATTCGTTCCGTACGCTTTTTGGAAAAACGCATAAAAGAATGCGAAGCCTTAGGCATACAACGAGTCATTACCACAGTACGCAATGCTACCAAGACCAAAACAAAAGCAACCGTCCTTCAGGTAAAAAATATTGCTGAGTTAATTAAACATACCGGTTAAAAGTGGCACCAACCGGAGGAAAAAACTGACACGATGATGTGGGCATGATGTCTGGCAGCCGAGGTCAACTATTTGTTGACTGACGCTGCCGGCATCCCTTCATAAACAAAAAAATCCTCGACTGAGTCGGGATTTTTTTTATTCAACAACAGACTATTTTCACATACTCTATTCTTGAATGGGATCTGTTGCTTACCTCCTTCAAGCAACAGTTTCCCTCACTTCCCTGCCAGCAGGCAGGTCTTGTTTGTTGGATGTGTCACCCACGCAGGCGAATGACGGCCTTGATGAAGAGCTTCCCCTCAACCACAGACTGGTAGTCGTGCTTCAAGAGGTCTTCCATCCGAATCTGGAACGCGGGTACCCCTTGCGCGTCCTTCAACTCCTGCGCCTGGGCACGATGCCGAATCGCATTCCAGTAATAGCCCGCTGGCACCCGCTCCCCGACCTCGAACCCGGTGATGTCCGTTTGACGGATCACCTGATCCGGAGTCAGCTGAAAAGCCTCGAGCGCGGCAATGAGGCGCGCAATTTGATCGATGAGATCGCCTGACATTTTTCTCTCCTCAGAGCGTACTGCCATTGTGACGCCCGTTCAAGTCATCAATAGCAACGTGGTACTCCTTTGGTAGAACGGTTGTAGCTCATACTAAACAAGTTAGAAAAAAAAATCAAGCGCAATAAAAAACCCTGCACCGTTCTGGTGCAAGGTTTTTTATATTCCAAGATACAGTATGTCTACTATCCCTTGGAATGGAATCTGTTGGCAGGCAACGCGGATGCGTGCACTGGTGCGACCAACAGCTTCCCTCGCTTCCTCACCGAAGCCCGAAGGGCGTAGGTGAGTCTTTTTGTTGGTGGGTGTCAACAGCTCCTCACTGTTGACCTGGTTGGTTGTTCCTCTTCGCACAAGAGGGGTTGCTTGCCCGTGGCGCCGAAGGCCTAGGCGGAAGCGGCCTCTTCTTTCTTGAAGACGATCTCGGTGATGAAAATCTCGCGCTTCACCACGGGGAGGAAGCTGGAGCCGAGCAACGTCTTCATCTTGTCGAAGAAACGCTGCGCTTCCGGGCTGCTCGAGAACGCGACCCCAGCAGCGAGGTCGTAGCGATACCCAGTCGGTGCCTTGGTGCCGGTCTTGAGTCCGGCGATGTCGGGGTTCTCGGAGAAGGCTCGGGCGTTGCTACCCAAAGCCTTGACCGCGGCCATCAAAGCCGCCAAGTATGCCGAATTCATGAATTTCTCCCTTTTCCCAATCTCGCAACCGCCACACGAGATACATTGGGAATTCCCTCTCTGTTGGTTTCAAGCGGTTAGAAGCCATTCTACAGACTTTTGCAAAAAATGCAAGCCCCCTTGCTACCGATACGCCACGATGTAGAGATTGCGGTTCAAAACCGCATTGTAGCTCGTTCCCAGAAGATGCTCCATCCGAGTGATGAAGTCTCCCAGATTCTTGGCATCACGCAACTCCCGTGCCCGGGAGGTGAGCAGCTCATCATAGCGGTAGCCCTGCGGGGGCTGATTATCCAGGACAAAACCATGCACCTGCCCTCGGCGCAGGATCTTTTCAACCGAGAGGCCCACGGCCTCGATGGCAGAAATAAGGATCTCTACCTGTTCAAGTGATTTATCAATCATGGCCTTTGCTCCTTTGTCTCCTGTATCTTTGCAGCCGCCAGCAACGTACGAGGATCTGTGTTTCTCTACACAAGCGGTTAAGGAGGATAGTACATATTGTATGAAAAAAATCAAGTAGGATAGGTGGACAGAATAGTTACTCAATACCTATATTATGCGCATAAAATAAAAAAACCTCCTATGTGAGGGGGTGGGAAGGAACACGAACTGGTTGCCCAAGGCAGTTCGTGTTCCGTAAATCGGTGGGATGGTGTTTCAGGTGGCGGGGGCGGCAGAAAGGCTCACCGCATCAGCACCAGAGGCATCGAAGCCTCCGGCAGATCGGAGGACATGACCGTTTGCTCCAGCAGGACGATTGGCAGCCGCGAGCTTTTCTCGCTCACGCTCCGCTTCTGCATCGACGAGGCAATCTTCAATAAGCGGCTTGTACCCATCAAACATGTCCGCATCCAGATAAAAGATCTTGGGGAATGTGTATCCCCCTACCTGCATATCGCAGAGAGCACCTTTTACCAGGCTATAGCTTGGCATGAGAAACAGAGTCACATCAAGCAAAGTCTTGAACTCTCCTTGCTTGATCATGCCAAAGACCTGGCCCAGCTGCTCACGGTAGGCCTCGATCTGTGCGATCTGTTTGGCAAACAGCGCGCCCATCATCGCGGCTTTGAACACGGAAGCAGGGATCTGCTCCTCAAGGTCTACTTGCGCAACCTTGAGGTTCATGGCATGCGCCACGAGCTGATCCAGGCTGGGCTCTTGCGAAAGCAAGTAGCGAAGGTAGGCAGAGGAGCGCAAGGACAACATAATGATAGGAATCGCCTCGAGGGACAGGACAAAGCAGAACATCAGCAAAAACCATGGCCAGGTCGCCGGGGAGTTCCAAAGAACTCGTCCAAAGGCCTTCATGGTCGACTGAAATCCGTCAAAGTCCGTCGCGTCAAAGCGAAGGGGGACGTTGCCACTCCCGGAGAGCAACGCTTCTTTGCTCAGGCCGTTCAACGCGGCCAAGGCTTGGTCTCGATCCTGCCGGGCTTGCGCCAGAGCAGGCGACTCGCCTTCAGACCCGCCGGCGGCAACGCCAGCGTTCATGAGCGCGGTATTGCGAGCTACTTCCAAGCGCTTCACCGCGGCGTCGCGATGCCGCACTGCTGCGGCGATTTCGCGTTCAGTGCTGCCCGGCTTCATGAGTGATCCGGGCAAACAGTTCGACAGCCGCTGCCGAGCACAGTTCATGTGCAATGTTGCGGCCGCGATCTGCGCTTCAAACTGCTGCGTCACCACAGCAATCCGATTCGCATTTGCCGCTTGCGCCCGTGTGCCCGCAGCATCAGCGCTTTGCTGCGCTTCAGCCACTTTGGCGTCAAACTGCCGAAGAATTTCTCCTTCTTTCAGTTCTTTCGCCTGGGCAACACGCCGGTCTTGATCATGCTGCGCTTGAGCAACTTGTTCATCCAGCATGATTTTTTTCTCACGCAGGATGTCCTTGTCCATAATCTCGATCGCGAAACAGAACGTCAGAAACGACGCCATCATCACGATGGTGGCAATCCGTTTCTTCATTCCCGCCTTCACCGAGCGAAAAACCATGATTTCAAGCGCAATCACCAACCCAGCGGTTGCGACCGCTGGAATCCAGTGCCATGGCTTTGGAAACAGGTATGACCAGAACTTGCTGGTCCCAATGATGCTGAGCGAAAAGGCTGCCAAAAATGCGAATGCAAAAATGGCGGCGATCTGCTCAATCTCTTTGGTCCGCTCGGACGTCTGCTCCTTGCTGTAAGGCAGCAGGCAGATCTTCTCTGCCAAAAAAAGGAAAGGCGTCCCGGTAACACCGAAGGACAGCAAGGTGAGCGACGCAAAGGCGATCAAGGCCGACGCCATCCAGGCAGCCCAGGGCACGGGAAACACCGTGCTCCAGAGCAGGTTGTGCCAAAACAGGCTCAGCCCAGCCACGGCCGTGAGGCCGATGATGACGAGCGACCCAACAAAAGACAACTTTTTCCAATTCCAATCTTTCATGATCATCCCCTTTCGCCCTACCTAAGGGCATATAAAATTCCGTTGTGAAAGACCACCAAATCGCCTTCTTTAAAAAAAGCGATTCGAGTGACCCTAGCCGATTTTGGCTATTTTGTCAATCAGGCTGGGGGGATAAAATTAATACTATCCCCCTAAAAGCTACAAGCAAAGAAAGCAGTCGCAGCGCAGGGTGCATCTTGGCACCCGAAGCGAGTTGCTTTCGTGCTTGTATGCTGAGCAGGGATAGGTAAAAATAAAATCTTCTTATTTATTCCAAATGCACCCGCTGCTCCCACTCGTGTACCTTTTCTTTGAGTAAGGGATATGTCGTAAAATCAATATCTTTGGCTAACTCTCTGGCTAATACAATAAGCTCTCTATCCTTCATAGACGCCAGTCGAAACTGCATCATGCCACTTTGGTTTACGCCATACACTTCTCCTGGCCCACGTTCTTCTAAATCAAATTCCGCTAAGGCAAAGCCATCATGACATTGTTCAAAAAACGCTAATCGTTTTTTCACGCTATCGCTGTCACTCTCTGTTAAGACAAAACAATAACTTTGCGCATCGCTTCGCCCCACACGGCCTCGAAATTGATGCAGCTGTGCCAAACCAAACGATTCAGCGCCTTCTATCATCATGACACTCGCGTTTGGAATATCAATACCAACCTCAATAACAGAGGTAGATACCAGAATATCAAGTTCTTTTTCCTTAAACGCGCGCATGATTTCTTTTTTTTCTTCTGCTTTCATTTTGCCGTGCAACACCGCAATACGTTTATCAGCAAATACCTTTGTTGACAGTTTTTCGTACTCTGCCATAACAGATTTTTTTTCTGCTCCGTCCGTAGCTACGTGAATCATAGGACAGACCACAAACACCTGTTTTCCTGTATCTATTTGGCCACGAATGAAATCATAGGCTTTTTGCCGTTCATGGGCTTGCACAAATTTCGTATAAATCTCTTTTCTCCCTTGTGGCTTTTCTTTAATAAAGGACACATCCAAATCACCATACAAAGTTAGGGCAAAGGATCTGGGAATCGGGGTTGCGGTCATACTTAAAAAATGTGGCATAGCCGTACTCCCAGATTTTTCTCTCAACAGTTTTCGCTGTTCTACCCCAAAACGATGTTGCTCATCCACAATAACAAAAGCCAATTCATGAAACTGCACGGTTTCTGTGAGTAATGCATGCGTTCCAATAACCAAAGAAATCTCTCCGCTTTGCAGCCAGGTTCGTATACGGTCTTTTTTTCCTTTTTTAGTTTTTATCTTATCAAAGGCAAGCGCAACATCACTCGTTGTTGGAGCAGACAATTCAACCCCCGCCCCCGTGACTAAGGCAATCGACACTCCTGGCAATAAGGATTGAAAGGTGCGAAAATGCTGCCGTGCCAAAATATCTGTTGGCGCCATGCAGGCGACCTGATAGCCATTCAATATCGTATTATAGGCACACAGTGCTGCTACCACTGTTTTTCCAGAACCAACGTCCCCTTCTAACAACCGGTTCATTGGACGAGCCGCTTGCATATCAGTAAATATGTTCCAGGCAGCAACCTTCTGATCTTTGGTTAAGGTAAATGGTAATGCAGCTACCATGTCTTTTATTTCTTTTTCTTTAAAAATAATTTGCTTGGCCGTCACACTCGCTAATGATTGACGCAATAATTCCGCGCGTAATTGTAATATATATATTTCATCAAATTTTAATCGACGCTCAGCATGATGGAGTTCTTCCAAGCTCGTTGGGACATGAATTGCCTGTAGTGCCTCAACCAAGGGCATAATATCTGCCCGATCTCGTATCTCTTCTGGAAGCCATTCTTCAATATCAACAACTGCCGGTAATGCTTCTTTGACATAGCTTCTCAGCTGCTTTTGGGTCATGCCAGCAGTAAGAGAATAGATAGGAAAAATTTCTCCGGACGCTAGTGTCTGTTCTTCTTTCTGCGCCCGTATTTTTTCATAACTGGGTGATACCAGCTGCAAACCAATCATGTCTTCTTTCACCACCCCAGAAAGCACCACACTATCCCCTACTTTTAGGGTTTTGCTTATATACGGTTGACCAAACCATACCACACGCAATTGCCCAGAACTATCAGACACGACGGCTTCTGTAATGTAGGTACGGCGTTTGCGTGCCCGACGACTTGCAATAGCCTCAATTTGCGCTTCTATACGCACTTGCGTCCCCGTCACCAGCTGGTCAATACAGGCAACATGTCGCACATCTTCGTAGCGAAAGGGAAAATAATATAACAACTCTTCTACGGTATGAATACCTAACATTGCCAAACGTTTTTGCATGGTTATGCCAACACCAGATAGTTGTGTAATGGGGGTGGTCAGGTTCATACAAAAATTGTACCACTATTGCCTATTTTCTCAAATAAAAAACCCTCGAGCGTATCGAGGATTTTTTATGAGCAATTTATCGAAATCGTAAGGTTGCTAATTTTTTTCCTTTATTTTTTCGATGTTTCTTTTCTGCCACTTTTTTCTTTTTGTACATACTTAAAAGCTTATTCTTTGAATTAAAATTATCTTACGCAACGAGGGAGCTTACCCCGTGCTTGTCTGATGGTAGCCAGATAGCCCGCCTTCGCTAACGCTACGGCGAGGCGCAGTGCACCCGCTAAGAATCGAACTTAGATTGCCAGTTCCGCAAACTGGCGTCCTATCCATTGAACGACGAGTGCATCTTAACTTTTAACAGTTAACCATTTACAATTAACAAGGCTTTAAAAAGACGTTAACTGTTACTAGTCACGTGTTAATTGTTATATCATCGCGGGACTATAATAAAAAATTTTAGACAGTTTGTCAATATGACGAATGTTTAAGCGATTAATGGAGTTGCAAATCCCTTGCTACCCGTTCGCTTAATGGTTCCTGTTCTTTTTCTATATCTTCTGATAAAAACTGTAATAGACTGTCTCGTATCTCAATAGGATTCTGATCAATAAGGGGCACATGAATATGCGGACGATACAGTGCTGTTGCCTCAAAATATAACGACTGAACAATATCTGGATGATACACAATATAAAATGTTTTCAGCTCAGAATAGAGATAAAATTTTTCTCCAATAGCAATCCCGAGCGTCGTGATTTTAAAAGGAATACGCAATGGTGGGTGTTGAGATTGAAGAAATAAAATAATACCAAATAACAGTAATACCACAAGAAACAAAAAGTTTCCTCGCCACAGTGCTAATAAAGAGAGTAAGGCGCTTATCGTCCCAATAATAACAAACCACGCGGTTGTCCGTTGATATTGTTGATATTCCTGAAATGACCATTCATGCAAAACATCCCCAGCGACCATGTGACGCGTAATAGGTTGTGGCATAGCACTCAAGAAAAAAATAATGATACAGAGAGTATATCATACTCTCCCCTCCCCATTCAATAATTGCACAATCACCCTATTGTTTAGTATACTAGCCTATACGTATGGATAAATACCCAGTAAACTTTCTTGAACGAGAAACAGAATATATTAAACCCCGCTATACTCGCGTTATTTTTTTTATTGTTGCCATACTCCTGGTTATTGGAATCGGCGGCTGCATTCACAAAGCGAGAAATTCGAGTAGTAATATCCCTATTGAATACGATCCGGTAACGCTAGAACCACTTGCCCCAAAAGGCATTTTTAATAAAATTAAACATTTTATTTTTACAAAAAATATTAGCTTAGAAGGTGAACGACAAGATAGAATCAATTTTCTTATTACCGGACAAGGCGGCCCAGGTCATGATGGCCCATTTCTTACGGATACGATTATTCTTGCAAGTATAAAACCATCTACTGGGCAAATAGGTTTTGTGTCTATTCCCCGAGATCTTGCGGTCACTATTCCGGGACATGGTGAGAAAAAAATTAATCATGCCAATGCGTTTGGTGAAGTAGAAGAAAAAAATTCTGGTCCACTCCTTACCAAAAAAATTGTTGAAGACATATTGAAAGAAGAAATTCATTATTACATTCGTGTAGACTTTCAAGCATTCGTCGACGTGATTGATGCCGTAAATGGGATTAGCGTTAATGTAGAACGCTCGTTTGTTGATCAAGAATACCCTGCCGAGAATTACGAATATCAAACCATTTCTTTCAAAAAAGGAACCCAAGTTATGGATGGAGAAACCGCGTTAATGTTTGTACGCTCTCGTCATGGAAATAATGGTGAAGGATCTGATTTTGCTCGTTCGCAAAGACAGCAAAAAGTATTATTAGCACTTAAAGATAAAATTCTTTCTTTTTCCACGGTTACGAGTCCAAACACCATGAAAGATATTGCCGACTCACTAAATAAGAATATTGTGACCAACATGACCTTTTCAGACATGATTGCCTTTCTCAAAACTGGCAAAGATCTTAATACGGACAATATTATTAACCTGACACTCGATAATGGACCCAATGGCTACTTAGAAAATGCTACTGGTGCAGATGGATCATTTATTTTATTACCGACAGATAGAACGTTTGAACAAATTCAATCTCGCGTTGAACAATTATTTGATGATCCTCCAGCAACGGTATTAGATACAACGCCACCTCAGACAGCTATTGTCACCACCTCTGTCGCGGCAATAGTCAAAACCCCGCAAATAGAAATTCAAAATGCTACCTGGCGAGTTGGCCTGGCAGCCCGAGTAAAAAGCCAATTAGATGAACAATACCCAGGAGCAATTGTGAGCAATACGAAGGAGCGTCCGCTGCCAAAAAGTGGCCTCTATGTCTTGACAAATACTATAGATCCTGCCATGGTGAAGGCAATTGCAACTAAATTACAGATCCCTTTTGAAGATACTGCCCTGCCCCCAGGGGAATCAGCAAGTTCTACAAGTGATTTGCTCATTATATTAGGTGATGATTTTATTGAATAATATGGCTACTAGTAAAGAACAATTTCCCCTCCCCATGCCAACCGTCGCGATTGTTGGCAGAATGAATGTTGGTAAATCTACCTTATTTAACCGTCTTATAGAATCGCAAAAAGCCATGGTATCAGATATTCCTGGAACAACAAGAACCAATAATGAAGGCATGGTCTTATGGCGTGGACATTATATTCGGCTTATTGATACGGGTGGATTGTCATTAGAAAAAGATGTCGCTTTTGAAACAGAAATTGTTGAACAATCAGAACAAGCAATGAAAAAAGCAGATTTGATTTTGTTTATTATTGATGCAAAAAGTGGTCCGATGCCACAAGAATTTGAGCTCGCAAAACGGCTACGAAGAAAAAAACAAAAACCTATTCTTCTTATTGCCAATAAAGTAGACAATAAAAGAATTTCCGGAAATTTAAGTGAACCAGAATGGTATAAACTTGGCATGGGAGAACCATTCCCTATTTCAGCCAGCAATGGAAGAAACATTGGAGACTTATTAGATACTATCTACGAACAACTCCAATTAGCAAATAAACAACCAACCTTACCTCAAGAACAAGCAGACACCATTCAAATTGCGCTTATTGGAAAACCAAATGTGGGTAAATCATCATTATTCAACAAACTCATTGGTGAAGAAAAAGTAATTGTTAGTGATGTTGCTCATACTACTCGAGAACCACATGATACCTTAGTTACCTATACCTATTCTCAAATGAATGAATCTGACGTAGAGGGTGTACTAGAAAAAACAAGAGAAGACAAAACACAATTAATGAATTTTATTGATACTGCCGGTATTCGCAGAAAATCACACGTGCGAGGTACCTTAGAAAAACAAGGGATTCACAAAAGTGTGGAAACCCTAGAAAAATCTGATATTATTTTATTTGTCGTTGATAGCACAGAAGATATTAGCTCCCAAGACATGCAATTGGGTGGTTTAATTGAGCGTCGTTCAAAAAGCGTTATTATTTTAATAAATAAATGGGATTTAAGTGATGATATTAGCGATAAACAACAACAAGAAATTAAACGACGTATCTATACCCAATTCCCCCACTTAGATTTTGCAGAACTTCTTTTTGTCAGCGGAAAAAAAGGAACAGGTATACACAAAATATTTCCATTAATTATGCGTATTTGGGAAGCACGCCATACCAAAATTCCCGTAAAAGCGCTTGAATACTTTTTACGACAAGTAACAAGTGAACATCGTCCTGCACGAGGAAAAGGAACAAAACATCCAAAACTCATGGGCATCAGACAAATTCATGAATCTCCACCGATATTTGAATTATTTGTCAAAGCAAAAACATCGCTGCACCGATCGTACTTAAATTATTTAGAAAATAAATTGCGTGAACAATTTAACTTTCTTGGTACGCCTCTTGTTATCAAACTCACCAAAGTAAAACGATAATTTTTTACTCGCCTCTTCGTCTCTCTCATATGAAATTGATTGTTGGACTGGGAAATCCCGGAAAACAATACGAAAAAACTCGACACAACATCGGGTTTATGGTCTTAGACGCACTGCATGCGCGTTTACAAAGCGCAGATATTTCTGAATGGGAATTAAGTAAAAAATTTAATGCCAATATCGCTGGTTGTGTTATTAGTGGCGAAAAAATATTTCTCGCGAAACCCACCACCTTTATGAACCATTCTGGTGAAGCAGTTGGGTTAATTGCACATTATTATCACATCTTGCCTAAAGATATTATTGTGATACAAGATGAAAAAGATATTCCCTTGGGAGAAATTAAAGTGCAAGAAAAACGTGGCGACGCAGGACATAATGGCATTAAATCAATTACCGAACATATTGGAACAAACGCATATACCAGAATCCGTATTGGTATTGCCTCAAAAAATATAAAAAAAATGGAAGATACCTCTTCTTTTGTATTAGGAAAATTTGGCATATTAGAAAGACCAATTGTTGATACGCTTATAAAAGACACCCTCCTTATCATAGAAAAACGCTTATCATCACCTTAATTATTTTTTTATATGCATAAGGAGGGACTTTTTGCATGTTTTCCACGAGCAACTCGCGCACGATACCAAACACTTATCCGTTTATTTTCTTCTTTGGATAGTGCTTGGCAAGCAAATGCAAAAGAACTCAGCGCAACACAGTGGGACACAGCGCTTATTGCCGCGTTTATCCGTTGGCGAGAACAGCTTAATGAAACAGAAATAGAAAAACAATTGGCGCAAGAACAGATTCAGGTGATATCAATTCACCAACCTGAGTATCCAAAAGAATTTTTAGTCCTCAACGACGCCCCATTTTGTCTATTTATTCGTGGAGGACTGTCTCATCTTCCCCGTCTTGCGGTTGTTGGGCCACGCAAACCCAGTGCCTACGCAAAACATATCACACAACAATTTGTAAAAGAATTGGTGACCAACCACCAGTTATCTATAGTCAGTGGCTTAGCCTTTGGCGTTGATTCTATCGCCCATCAAACAGCTATTACTCATGGAGGCCATACTATTGCGGTCGTCCCCGGCGGTGTAAACAACCATGGTATTGCTCCACAAAAACACCTGCCGCTTGCAGAGAACATCCTTAGCCACCAAGGCGCACTTATATCAGAAAAACCAATCAATGCACCCATTACCCCGTATGCATTCCCAGAAAGAAATCGCATTATTGCAGCACTTTCTCAGGCAACATTAGTCATAGAAGCAGCCCAAACCTCTGGTGCACTTATTACCGCAAGCTATGCACTCGAACAAGGAAAAGATGTTCTTGCTATTCCTCAAAATATTACTTCCGAAACGAGCATCGGTGTAAATCGCTTAATTTCACAAGGAGCGCAGGTGATACAACAAGTCGATGATATTGTTTCTTTATTGGGATTACGCACAAAAAAAGAACAACAGACTCCCCCAAAACGGATGCCTAGTGATCCGTTTCATGCCAAACTATTTTCGTATCTTGATCCAGAAATTCCTATGCATATTGATGATATGTTGCGTGCATTCCCAGAAAAAAAATCAATCATCGCATCCAGTCTTACCCTTTTAGAGCTGCAACAATTTATTACACAAATAGGTGGCATGCACTATATACAAAAAAGATGAAATTGACGTGAATGGAGAGACTTGTTATCCTCTACAACATTACCTATATCTCTTATGACCTATCAAGATGCCTACAATTACGTGTTATCCTTTAATAACCTTCGTCGTAAAAAACGCAAAGCAGGAACAACACAAGGTACCCAAAGCATCAAACAGATGCGACATTTTTTGTCTTTACTTAACAATCCACAACACAATATTCCCCACTATGTGCATGTTACCGGAACAAGCGGCAAAGGTTCTACCACCGCCTACATGCATAGCATCCTTCATGCAGCAGGGTACAAGGTCGGATCAACCTATTCCCCTCACCCAAGTACTATCCGAGAACGATGGCGTATCAATAATACATTCATGAGTGAAAAAGAATTTGTTTCTCTCATACAACAACTGCAACCTATTCTTGATCGTTGTATTCAACAAGCCCCATATGACGTACCAACATTTTTAGAAATTTGTCATGCTATTGCATTTCTCTGGTTTGCACAACAGAAGGTAGACTACGCTGTTATAGAAGTTGGCTGTGGTGGAAGATACGATGCAACCAATGTTCTTCCATATACTGATGTGGCCATTATCACCAATATCGGACTCGACCATCTTGACCTTCTCGGAGATACCAAAGAAAAAATTGCCTATGAAAAAGCAGGCATTATAAAAAAAGACAGTCATGTTATTACTGCAGAAAAACAAAAAAATCTTCGCAGTATGTTTGAAAGTGAATATACCAAACAACATGCAGCTTCTTTTACCGCCATTTCTTTAAAACAGGCACAGATCATTACTCAAGAATTACAAGGTATTGATTTTCTGTATGAACAACAACGCTACCATCTTCCTGTTTCAGGAACACATCAAATAGAAAATGCACTCGTCTGTATTGAAGCAGCAAAAAAATTAGGGATTCCCCTTCCATCAATCCAAAAAGGATTACAGAACGCAGTCCAGCCGTTGCGTCTAGAGCTATTGACCAGCACCCCTCTTTTTATGGTAGATGGTGCGCATAACAATGAAAAAATACGTTCAACCGTAGAAACACTGCTCTCGATAAAAAATAGACAACCCAAATTGTGGAAAGAACTTCACCTTATTATTTGTTTTTCGGAAAATAAAAAAATTACCACCCTCATTACATTACTTGCACGTTTAGAACCAAAAAGTATTGCCTGTACCAGAGATACGATGAACCCGTTTCGGGCAGTTGCGTTTCCTGCTGACGTTGCCCGTATGTGTAAGAAAAAACTTCCAAACGCACGCATACAAGCCTTTGTTAATCCAACAGAAGCACTCGCCTGGAGTCGCTCTCAACAAAAAACAAAAGACCTGCTTCTTGTTACCGGCTCCATATTTTTATCTGGTCAAATTCGTGCTATAGTAAAAGACAGTTGACAAATAGGGGCGGCCTCCTTTATTATATCGCCCTATTCTCTTCCATATGGCAAAACCCCTTATTATTGTCGAATCTCCTACAAAAGCAAAAACTATTTCTCAATTCTTAGGCAGTAAATTCACCGTTACTTCTTCTTTTGGACATATTCGCGATCTTCCAAAAAGTAAGATGGGGGTAGATATTGAAGGCGGTACATTTTTACCTACCTACAAAATACCCAAAGAAAAAACAGAACAAGTAAAAAAATTAAAAGAACTCGCCAAAAAAAGTGGTGGTATTATTTTTGCAACTGACGAAGATAGAGAAGGAGAAGCAATTTCCTGGCATCTTGCCGAAGTATTAGGTATTCCTACGGATAAAGCAGAGCGGATTGTGTTTCATGAAATTACTAAAACAGCCATAGAACATGCGCTTGCCCATCCTCGCGCGATTGATCAACAATTAGTCGACGCTCAGCAAGCACGTCGTATTGTTGATCGTTTAGTTGGATACGAGCTCTCTCCTCTACTATGGAAAAAAGTAGCTCGTGGTTTATCTGCCGGTCGTGTACAATCTGTTGCCGTAAAATTAATTGTTGAACGAGAAAAAGAACGAGAAGCATTTATTTCTCAAGCATACTGGACCATTGATGCGCAATTTTCGGTTGATACACAAAAAACATCCGATATTCTTATTCCGGCAACACTCCAGGCGATTGATACCGTAAAAATAGAAAAATTTGATATTGATACCGAAGAAAAAGCAACAAATATTGTTCAGGATCTAGAAAAAACAAGCTATAGCGTAAGCACTATTGAACAAAAAGATGCAAAACGAACGCCTCCTCCCCCATTTAGAACTTCAACCATGCAACAACAAGCAAACCAAAAGCATGGCTTTTCTTCCAAACAAACCATGCGACTTGCCCAACAACTGTACGAAGGAATTCATGTTGGTAACAATGAGCAAGTGGGATTAATTACCTACATGCGTACTGACTCTACGAATTTATCTGATAAATTTTTAGAAGACGCGCAAGCGTTTATTACAAAGACATACGGAAATACCTATGCGCTTGAAAAAGCACGGCGTTATACCAATACCAGCAAAGGAGCGCAAGAAGCACACGAAGCAATTCGTCCGACAGATCCAAACAAAACGCCAGAAAGCCTTGCAGCGTATTTAGATCCACAACAATTAAAGCTATATACGCTTATTTGGAAACGAACCATTGCAACGCAAATGGCAGAAGCAGTTCTCGCAAAAACCAGTATTGATATTGAGGCAACGGGTATATCAAAAAAAATGTATCGTTTTCATGCAACAGGGCAACAAATCCGCTTTGATGGATGGTTATTGTTATATCCAGAATTTGCTAAAGAACAGGCCCTACCTGTGTTAACAGAGGGTATGCCTGTGTTTGCCACTGCCATGCAACACAATAAGCATGAAACACAACCTCCGGCACGATATTCCGATGCCACGCTTATTAAAATAATGGAAACCTATGGTATTGGTCGTCCAAGTACCTATGCGCCAACAATAGCCACCATCGAGGCAAGAGAATATGTTACCCGAGACGATGATAAACGCTTTGCTCCCACGCTCATGGCAACCATTGTTACTGAGTTATTATCTGAACATTTTCCAGATATTGTTGATTATCATTTCACCGCACAAATGGAAGAAAATTTAGATGCGATTGCCTTAGGACAAAAACATTGGCAACCCATTATTGCAACGTTTTATCAACCCTTTCACAATACCATTGTAGAAAAAACAGATGCCTTAAGCAAACAAGAAATTGCGCATGCCCGAGAATTAGGCATTGATCCAGCAACAGGAAAACCAATTAGTGTCCGCATTGGTCGCTATGGTCCTTTTGTCCAATTGGGCACCAAAGATGATGAAGAAAAACCACGATTTGCAGCCATTCCAAAAGAGGTACCGATGGATTCGGTCACCCTTGATACAGCGCTGGTCTTTTTATCTCTTCCTCGTACCCTTGGGGAATGGGAAGGACAAGCGGTTATTGCAAATACAGGACGATTTGGCCCGTATGTGCAAGTCGCAAAAGAATATTTTTCACTAAAAAAATCAGAAAAAAGCCCCTATACAATTACCTTTAATGAAGCCCAGGAAGTTATTACCCAAGGACGCGAAGAAAAAGCAAAAAAAATTATTAAAGAATTTCCTGATACAACCATTAAACTCTTACGAGGCCCGTATGGCGCTTATATCACCGATGGAACAAAAAATGCGCGTATTCCAAAAGATTGTGAAAAGCCAGAAGAGTTAACCCAAGAACAATGCGAAGACCTCCTCAAAAATGCAAAACCCAAAAGAAAATTCCCACGAAAGAAAAAGGCAACAGCATAAACAAAACATCCGACAATATGTCGGATGTTTTGATGTAACGAGGAGGGGTTCCCTCATTGCCTATGGTGATACAAAGGTCCCCAAGGCTCGTTACAAGAGTAACTATATCAAATAGACAGCATTTTCGCAAGTATGGTAGGCCTCATGAGAAAAGATAAACCCCACTTGTTACAGTGGGGTTTGTCTTTTAGCACTAAGGTGTTGTACCTTTGTATCACGAACATACTATATCACATTTTAGGGGTTTTGTCAAGAATGGCTTATTTTAGCTAAAAAAATCACCTTTTTATTTGCAAAAAGGCCATATTTGTGGTATATAATGAATATATGGCACAAAAAAAGCAAACAATTGACGGCTTAATTGAAAAAGTCATGACCTACGCGCCAACAGCAGATACCGACAGTATTCGACTGGCGTATGACTTTGCAGAAAAAGCGCATGATGGACAATTCAGAAAATCTGGAGAACCGTATATCGTGCACCCCCTGGCTGCAGCCTATATTCTTGCTGATATGCGCATTGATCCTGTTATTCTCGTCGCAACACTCCTGCATGACGTCCCCGAAGACACTGCAATAACACTGGAAGAAATAGAACAAAATTTTGGTCAAGAAATTGGTTCGTTAGTTGGAGGAATTACCAAATTAGGAAAATTAAAATACCGTGGTGTTGAACGATATATAGAAAATCTTCGAAAAATGTTTGTTGCCATGGCAGAGGATGTTCGGGTCATGATTATTAAATTTGCTGATCGTATTCATAACCTGCAAACGCTTGGTGCTCTGCCCCCACAAAAATCATACCGTATTGCCTTGGAGAGTCTTGAAATTTATGCCCCTATTGCCGGACGCTTAGGTATGGAAGAAATCAAAGGAGAATTAGAAGATCTCTCCTTTCAATATGTCTATCCAAAAGAATATCAACGTATTAAACAAATGCGTGATGAAAAAATTAAAGGAAAAGAAGAATATTACCAACAGTTACAATCTTTTGCAGAACAAGAATTAGAAAAAGCTGGAATTCCCGTTACCACAATTTTAGGACGCAATAAACGCCTCTATAGTTTCTATCAAAAATTACAAAGAAAAAATAACGAAATTAATAAAGTATACGATCTTATTGCTATCCGAATTATTGTCCCAACAATTGCAGATTGTTATGCGGCGTTAGGTATTTTGCATAAATTATGGAAACCCATGCAAGGTCGTATTAAAGATTATATTTCGCAACCAAAACCGAATGGCTATAGATCATTGCACACCACCGTATTTGCTGACGATGGCCAGATCGTTGAATTCCAAATCCGTACCAAAGAAATGGATGAAGAAGCAAATTTTGGTATTGCTGCGCATTGGTATTATGATGAAAAAGGAGTGCATCGTCCAAAAAGAGAAATCGTTTGGGCAAAAGAATTAGCAGATATTCAAAAAGATGTCCTCAATAAATTATCTGACTTAGAAGAAATAAAAATTGATTTTTTACAAACACGTATTTTTGTATTTACTCCCAAAGGAGATGTTATTGACCTACCAGAACAAGCCACCGCAGTGGATTTTGCATACCACATTCATACAGAGATTGGGAATAAATGTAGCGGTGCTGTCGTAAACGATAAAATGGTGAGTTTAAATACGGAATTAAAAAATGGTGATGTCGTAGACATTATTACCGATAAAAATAGAAAAGGCCCAAATGAAGACTGGCTTGAGTTTGTCAAAACCCACACTGCTAAAAACCATATTAAAAATTATACAAAAACCAAACGAAACCTTTCTGGTTGGCTAAAATCTGTGTTGCCGAAATAAAAAAATCGCCTCCCTTTGCTATATCTTGTGCAAAAACGAAGGCGACCTATTTCTGACGATGAATCTGATATTAAGAAAGAAGCTGTAATAATCGTTTTAACTCATCTTTAGAGAAAAATGAAATAGTAATAATTCCTTTTTCCCCGCGTTCGGTAATGCGTACCGGAGCTCCAAATTTTTCTTCTAGCTCTTGTTCTTTTGCCATAACATTGGGATCCCGTCGAACAGATCCTTTTCGAGAGGCTTGCCCTTTTTCTGCAACACTTTTTTCAACATCGCGAACACTGACACTTTTTTGCATCATCTCACGAAATATAGATAATTGATCTTTTTCTTCTTTTAAACTAAGAATCGCTCGCGCTTGCCCGGTATTAATATCTCCTTGCATTAAGGCTTGTTGAATTTCTGTTGGCAGATCAAGCAACCGAATCGTGTTAGCAATAAGTGAACGACTTTTACCCACTTTTGTTGCAACATCCTGCTGGGTTAACCCAAATTCATCCACTAAGCGCTTATACGAAAATGCCTCTTCCATGGGGTTAAGATCTTGTCGTTGAATATTTTCTATTAACGCTAATTCTAATTTATCTTGTTCACTTGCTTGACGCACAATAGCAGGGACAGTGGGTAATCCTGCAATAGTACTCGCACGCAAACGTCGTTCCCCTGCAATAAGCTCATATCCCCCATCGAGTCTTTCTGTCACAACCAGTGGCTGCATGACGCCATGTTGTTTAATAGAAGCAACCAAATCTTCTAATTCTTGATGAGAAAAATGTTTTCTTGGCTGATGAGGATTGGGCACAATTTCAGAAACAGGAATATGCCATACTTGATCAATTTGTTGACCAGCAAGGGTTGTTTCTTTTCGTATTCTTGTTCTTCCCGATATATCTTGGGGAATAAGTGAATGTAATCCTTTTCCTAACGCCATACAGTATAAAATAATTATTGATGTTTTTCTAAAATTTCTTTTGCCAAACGACTATAGGCCTTGCTTGCTTTTCCTCTGGGTTCGTAATGAAAAATTGATTGACCAAAACTCGGTGCTTCTGCTAAGCGCACGGTTCTTGGAATAACGGCCCGGAAAATATTATTGGGAAAATATTGATATAACTCGCGCATAACATCTTCTGATAAGCGTGTTCGTTTATCAAACATCGTAATAACCGCCCCCAAAATACTCATGTTTGGGCGAATATGTTCTTGAATAAGGGCAATGGTAGATAATAGTTGCCCTAACCCTTCGAGCGCATAATATTCTGCCTGTACGGGAATAAGAATTTCATCAGAAGCCACTAAACTATTAATAGTTAATAATCCCAACGATGGTGGACAATCAATAATAATATAATCATAGGCATGCTTTGCTTCGTCTAGAAGCAAACGTAATTGATGTTCTCGATGTTCTACCGTCACTAACTCAACATTTGCTCCAGCGAGATCCGAGGTACTCGGTATCACTCGTAATCCTTCATGGGCAGTATTATGTACGACATCATGAAGACGACGTTGACGTGACAACGCTTCATAAATACCTTGACTCACTTGTTCTTTTGTAAGACCTAATCCGCTGCTTGCATTCCCTTGAGGATCCATATCCACCAATAACACAAATTTTCCCATTTCTGATAATCCAGCGGCAAGATTTACGGCAGTCGTGGTTTTACCCACCCCACCTTTTTGATTGACGACAGCAATAATACGGGACATATATATAATACATATATGATATGGAGCTAGTATACCCTACATTGACAAAAGGTTCAATGCGAATTATTATATAGCATATGCCCGGATGGCGGAATTGGTAGACGCGCACGACTCAAAATCGTGTTCCTTCGGGAGTGAGAGTTCGATTCTCTCTCTGGGCACCCAATTAACAGTTAACTTTTTTTAACAGGATCTCAAACACTAGGCGAGATCGTTTTTTTTTGTTACTCTATACACACCTTACTGACAAATATATGAATACTCCAGCGCTTGCTATTACTGATTTTACCAAAAAATACGGCAGTGTTACCGCCGTAGACGGGTTGAACCTCTCCATAGAGCCGGGGGAATTTTTTGGCTTTTTGGGCAAAAATGGGGCTGGCAAAACAACCACCATTCATGCAATTACGGGCATTAACATGTTTACAACTGGATCGATTGAGGTGTTTGGATTAGATGTAAAGAAAGAATACAAGCAAGCACGAAAAAAAATTGGCCTCTCGCCCCAGGAATTTAATGTAGATATTTTTGCACCGATTGAAAAAATTCTTTGGTATGTGGGCGGGTATTACGGAATGACGAGGGACGAACGCAAAAAAAGAATACGAGAATTACTTGATATTTTTGATTTAAAACAACATACCTCTAAATCATTCCGTGAACTCTCGGGTGGTATGAAACGCCGAGTATTATTGGCACGCGCAATGATGCATAACCCAGACCTCCTTATTTTAGACGAACCGACTGCGGGGGTGGATGTAGAACTCAGGCATGAATTATGGGAGTATTTAAAAAAAATAAATAGCGAAGGCAAAACAATTTTGTTCACCTCGCATTATTTAGAAGAAGTAGAAATGCTCTGTACTCGTATTGGTATTATTGATGCGGGCAAATTGATTGCACTTGATACCACGAGTGCGTTTACCGCAGATGGCAGTAGCTTAGAAAAAAAATACTTAAGCCTCACAAAAAAATAATATTTATGATTGGCATTCCCTTGTACACCTTTATTTCACGCGAAGTCCAACGCTTCTCTCGTGTAGCAATACAAACACTGATTAGTCCTTGGATTAATGCCGTGTTGTATATTTTTATTTTTGGCTTTGTGGTGGGAACGCAAATAGATACTATTGCTGGCATCCCCTATATTATGTTTGTGTTGCCTGGAATTGTGATGATGAATGTGATTAGTTCGGCATTTTCACACACCTCGTCATCGTTATATTTTCAACGATTTACCAAGCATATTGAAGAAATATTGGTAGCGCCAATTTCAAACATTGAAATGATTTTTGGCTATGTGCTTGCCGGGGTTATCCGTGCGATGGTTGTGGGAGCAGGAATTTTTGCCATTGCTATTTTGTTTGATGCAGCACAAATTTTACATCTCGGCTGGTTTTTGCTGTATCTTATTGGTGTTTCGATGGTGTTTGCATTTTTAGGACTTTTGGTTGCGTTATGGGCGAAAAATTTTGAACAACTGTCACTATTGAATACCTTTGTGATTACGCCATTTACCTTTTTGGGTGGCATGTTTAACTCGATTACCATGCTACCAGACGCAGTCCAAACAGTGGTTCGTTGGAATCCATTTTTTTATTTTGTGAATGGTCTGCGCTATGCAATGACAGGAGTGACAGAAGCATCCTTATGGCTTGGCGTATTTGTCATGCTTTTCTTTATCTGTATGTTTGGGGGCCTTACCTTATATCTTTTTCATATTGGATGGCGTATCCGATCATAGAGCAATAAAAAAATCCATGATACTCAATCATGGATTTTTTTATGTATAGTATTCATTACAGAAGCCAGCCTAGTGTTTCTCCCGCAAAGAGCGTAATAAGTAATACCACTATCGCAGCACAGGTTACCCCAATAAAGATTAAGGGAAACGCTTTTTTAAATGGAATACGAAAAATTAATGCCGCCAAAGAAGCAGTCCACGCGCCAGTAAAGGGCCCGGGAAGTGCAATAAAGAGTATTAACCCGATAGCACCATATTTTGCATACTTTCCAGAAAATACTTGTTCAGCAGCTTGTAATCTATTTTTTAATACGGCACCAATAAACGGCTGACGCAGCAACCAATCATGCATGTAGGGCAACAACAATAATAACGGAACAATAGGTACCATATTCCCTAATATCGCATAGATAAGAGTGAGGAACACAGGAAGCTCATAAATATGAATACCAATAGGGATAGCTGCCTGTAACTCTACAATAGGCAACATCGATAATAAAAAGACTGCTACTCCTGGTGGTAATGACGAAATAGAGGTAAGAAGATAATCCATAGATGCTTATAAAAATAACCCTGGAATATGAAAAAATCCTAGGGCAATAAGTGTATTAAAAAGAATATTTCCACAAAATACCGTGATAATAATTTTCCAAAAGCTCACGCGTAAAAACCCTAAGGGTACGACAATGAGTTCGTTTGGCAATGGCACAAATGCCACAAAAATAAATAATGCGATAACAGGAAGAAAACGATGTTTCTTGGCAAGCGTATCAACATAGCGCATGATGGTTAACGATCGTTGTTTTGTATCAGTCATCATTCCCCTTCCGATATATCCCAAAAAATATCCGACAACATCTCCGATCACCATTCCCAATGAGATAACCGCAATTGTCCAAAAAGGATGAAACCCCAGAGAAAGCAGGGACGGATACAATGCAGCCACAGGAACAGGAAGAAGCACATTAAATCCACTCACCACAGCAACAAAAAACAATCCTACATAGCCAAGACGTTCTGCATAGTGTGCAAAAAGAGTTCCTTCAACATTGAAGGTATTTATCCAAAATACAAAAATAATTGCAAGAATAACAGCAAAAATCTTTAACACTCCTCGATACCGGGGGGTAGGGTTACTCTTTTGCATAGTCTTCTTCATGTGGCCAGATATAGGCATCAACAACAGCCTGCACCACGTCTCGTGCTTCAGTAAACCGGGCTTCATGCGTTTTTGCACCAAGAACGACGACCTCAAGTGCTTGGCCCTCGTCACTAAGAATCTGTACGGTAAAATTATATAATGAGGCATCAATATATCCAGTTTTTCCTCCAATGATTTGTTGAAAGCTATGTGGTACCCAACCTAACAATAACCAATTTGTATTCCACATATGACTGTTTGATTTTTTTTCTGTGGAATACAGCGTATATTCTGGAGTAAGCAATGATTGCACAATTCTATCCTGGCGTAAGGCTTCGGCAAGCAACAAACTAATATCAGATGCCGTGGAAATATTGCCGGCATCAAGCCCTGTTGGTTCTACAAAATGTGTATCACTCATGCCTAATTCTACCGCCCGTTCATTCATACGAGCAACAAAGGCCTCTCTCTCCCATCCAACACTGTCAGCAATAGTCATAATTGCTTTATTCGAAGAACCAATAAGCGCACTATTCCACAATTCATCTCGAGTATATATATCTTGTCCAACCATATGACTATCAACCAAGGCATCGGTCACTACGGTGGTAGTCGCAGACCAATCCCCTTGTTTTTCTAAGACCACCAAGGCACTCATAAGTTTGGTGATACTTGCAATAGAACGAGGTTCATATGGATTCTTTTGATACAGCACGGCTCCTGTTTCTTTATCTTTAACCAATATACTCACCGCGCTAAAGTTCTCTGGAGGTGGTAACTCACCTACTTGTTTGGGTAAGGCAGGCGGTTCGATACGGGGCTGATCAATAATAACATCCCCTGCTTGCACAGAAGAAAGTCCGGAAATATCAAATGGAATCAGCCGACCACTGATAGTAATGTTATGCTGATCAAACAAATAGATCCCCACACTATATACCGCAATACCAGTACCAAGACTCACTAACAATAATAAGCCACCCAAAAATTTGCTCAATTGTTGTGGTCGTTTTATTTTTTGTATTTCTAAAAAATTTCCCATGCTATGCTTTTTTTATGTTGTTGTTTGTGATTGATCATCTTCTTTAAGATGTGGATGTTTATGTAACTCTTCATAGTTAGGAAGTTCTGTGACTGATTGAATGCCTAAATGCGCGAGCGCGTTTACAGAAAGCGTATACACATCAACTAATTTTTCTGTATGTGCCTCCTGTTCAATTAAGTCTCGAATGAGTAATGTTCGCAAAATAACAGAACAATTTACCCCACGAATTTGCTCTATCTCCGGACGGGTAATAGGCCCTTGATAGGCAATAACCGTTAATGTTTCTAATTGTGCTTTGGTTAACTCTTCACGAACTTCAAAGGTCATAAACTGACGGATACCCTCTTCTGCAAAAGGGTTACTCGCCATTTGTATTCCCGTATCACTCTCGAGGATATGAATACCAGATTCTTCGTGATTATACCGTGTTTTTAACACTTCAATACTTTCTTCTACCAGGGCTGTTTCAATACCTAAACCAGCCGCTATTTTTTTATAAGAAAGCGGTTTTGATGCAACAAACAAAATGGCTTCAATCTGCGTTGTATGCTTCATAGCAATATATTATACACGAGTCAAAAGTATATCTCCAAATATGTTTGACTGGCTTAATGCAACGGATTCTTGTTTTACTAATTCAAGAACCGCTAAAAAAGCCATAATCATATCTGTTTTATTTTCTGTTCCTTGGTACATATCATGCAAAAATAATCTATCTACTTTTTTGAGTATTTCTTGAATAGAAGCAATTTTTTCTTTAATGGAAACGGTTTTATCAATTCGCACACTCGGTAATGCTTTTGGTGGTGTACGACGCTCAATAATATGGTGCATTAAGGTATACAAAGACTCTTTTGTTGCATTTCCTGGCGGGATAAACGTTTCCGAGGCACGTGGGGGTTCAATACGCCCGTGTGATCCATAGGCTGCGAGCCAGCGTTTTTGAATATCTTTACTTGCATCAACAAATTGTTTATATAAGCGTAATTGTTCTTCTAAACTCGGCCCACTTTCTTCTTCATCTGGAAAAAAATCAGGCAATAAGCGCTTGGCCTTTAATACCAGCAATTGAGAAGCGACGGTTAAAAAATCAGCAAGCTCATGCGCTCGTGAATCATCCAGTTGTTCCACATAGTGGAGATATTGTTCGGTTACCTCAGAAAGAGAAATTTCGGTAATATGAATTTTCTTTTCTTGGATAAGAGATAACAAGATGTCCAAAGGACCAGAAAATTGAGATAATTGTACAGCTATCATACGCCCTGCGGTTCAAACACAATATAACGATCATTTGTATATACTGTATCAAAATATGGCATATCAAACAATGCCTTAGGCAGACGGATCACCCTGTCCCGAATACCATTTGGATAAGCATCTTCATGGAGGATTACTTGATAAAAATCTTGTTCACTCTCTCGGAAAAAAATAAACCGTTGTACGTCACCATAGGGCGTATATTTTAAACAAGTTGCAAAGGCTTTTGGTTCAGCCAAAAGTGAACAAGACTCAAGCCAACGTGCCCGTTCAGAAAAATTTGCAGCAGGATGAGAGGCGTGCATATTAAAATAGATGAACGAATCAAGCAGCGTGGTGGCATGCAACACCATAACACCAGAATGCAACGTAAGGACGGGTTCTTGCTGTTGTATATAGTTAACAAGTTCTTGCTCCTCTTTTTGCATAACGGCCCGTTCTTGCACTGCAATAACAGCGGGATCTTGATGAAATGTACCAAATATACATTGCAAGGCAATAAGCCAAATGGCAATGACCCCAACCGCCTCTGCCCAGGGACGGTACAACGGGCGAGGAGCAATCCATTGATATACCTTTTGTGCGGCAATTGCGAGTGAAATAGCGTAAATAACGCCATGTACTTCAAAAAACCCTTTTGATTCTTGTAGTGGAGATTGCCACAAAAGAATCGTAAGCAAACCAAGCACCTGCCAAATAACCGGAGCAAACCACATTGCCCACAGTGCCTGCATTGCTGTTTCTTGACGATAGCGCATCATAACAAAGATTGCCAGACCACTGAACAAAGAACGCATACTGAGCTCTATGAGCGGGCCATGAATGGCAATTCTTCCCAAATAGGTAAAGCCTACTTGCCAGTTTTCTGCACCATACTGCAGATAACTTTGCACAAGCGGAAACAGATATGGGGAGGCAACGACGATAATAATCCCAGAAATAGCAGCTAAAAAAAGATATTGCCCTACACGCAGTGCTTTTTTTTGCATCAACACAAAAAGTAATACCGCAATGGCAGCAAAAAATAACCAAAAATAAAACCACAAAAATAGTATTCCTCCGCTTAGTCCGAGTAAGAGCAAGACTTTTACGGATACGCGTCCTACATAGAGAGCGTTCATGATACAAAAACTCCACAATATCATCAGTGCCGCACTGGTAAATTCATAGGGCTTTAAGATAATAACATCACTTGGTACCAACACAAATATAAGAATACTGGCAAGAGCGATGGTTATTGGAGTGGCAAAAGAAAAAAACGATCCTGGCGTTGTCTGACGAGAAAGGAAATAATAAAACGTAAGGGGAAAAAGGGTAAACGTAGCTACGGCCGCAATTTTTCCAAGCTGAATACCAGTAAACCCAAAGAGTGCGCCCAATGGAGAGAATAACCAGAAAAAAAATGGCGGATAAAATGGTGGCAGTGCTGAATAAGCAAAATCCATAAACAAGCCACCGTGTGCCGCTTTTTGATATAAGGCACTAATAAATATCTCATCTCCACGTAGCCCCCAAAATGGCAGTGAGGTTCCTTTTACGAGAAGCCAATAACTTAGTCCTTGAGCTAGCCCAAATACCACAAGAAGCAATAAAGGATACGATTTTTGACGCAACCACAAAATACTGCCTATAGCCACAACGGCATAGCAGATAAGGGTAATAAGTGTTAATTGACTAAAGATCAGGTCGGTCATAGGTATTAAAAAAGTTGGATAACAATAATCTGCCAAGCACAGATAGTATAGAGCACTAAGGGACCAAAGATAAGAGAACTACTGAGCAACCGCCAAGGGCAATTGCGTTGCCACCAATCATACCCGACGAGCGCCATAAGTGGCAAGGTAAAGTAAATGAAATGAAATTTTACAATGCCGCGTTCTAAAAATGGAAAGCGAAGCGCATTATATACTAAGGCGGCAAACCCGCCAACAATGAGAATAAGAAAAAATATAGTGGCATCAGATACCTGTTTCTTACGCATACTCATGACGGCGTGAATAGCTGCTCCAATTACGCCAATAGCCAGCACCAGTAACACGAGCATCCCCGTACGATTTACCCATAAGCTATTACTCACCCCAACAAGACTCACAGAACGCCCATTGCCGGTGATGACTTTTGGTAATAGTGATACGGATTGTTCATAATCGACATGATCAAATAAATGATAATAATCATTCACCATATCAAAAGCTAACACGGTCCAAAATGAATGGGGTCGATGCTCCC
The DNA here is from genome assembly GCA_964522435.1 of uncultured Gammaproteobacteria bacterium. Taxonomy (GTDB): domain Bacteria; phylum Patescibacteriota; class Patescibacteriia; order Magasanikbacterales; family UBA922; genus CAZFUL01. The sequence goes on along the minus strand of CAZFUL010000001.1, from coordinate 9,724 downwards.
AATACGGCTGGCTGATGAGTGGTTGTATATTAATATTTGTAAAGAGTTGTGCAGACGCTTTCGTAAACAAGGGCTGTCGATTCTCTTGCTCATAGGAATTAATGCTGAGCGCATTGCCAAACGTTGCCTGTTTATACACAAGCCACGGGCTATATACCAATGCAGCAGTTACAGCAATACAAGCAAAAACATACCATGGACGAAGTGTTTTTTGATAGATACTTGTATAGAGAACAACAAGTGCGAGAGCAAATAACACAAGAATCACTGACAATTTTATCCATAATCCAATACCAACTAACAAACCAAAACACACAGCCTTTGCATAGTTATGCCTAACTATCCCGCTACAGCATACAGGCAAAGAAAGCAATCGCAGCTTAGGGTGCTTCTGACACCCTAAGCGAGCTGCTTTCGTGCTTGTATGCTGAGCAGGGATATACGTATATATAGGCAATACCACTGATATTGCAACATATACCAACAATAGTATCCATAGCTGAGCAAACAATTCATTGGTTGGAAACGAAGAAATTTTCACCCCAGAAAATAAGACACTCACCACAAAAAGCAACCCAAAGATTACTTGTTTATTTGTGGTATAGAGTGTTCCTAGTCGATATACAAGATAAA
>CAZFUL010000001.1:0-8991 GCA_964522435.1 uncultured Gammaproteobacteria bacterium | reverse complement strand
AAGATTACTTGTTTATTTGTGGTATAGAGTGTTCCTAGTCGATATACAAGATAAAAAAATAACCCAAATAGCAGAAGTTGCACGATCTTTATCCCAACAATACCACCCAAAAGATAGGGCACTATCATGAATAGATAATAGCCAGGCTCATGCCAAGCCAAATACGTCTCTTCCATCGTCGGCAAGCGATGCTCTGTTGCAAGAATGTGTATATACGCAAGATGTGCTCCCCCATCATCTCCCCAGTATGGGTTATAGATCGAGAGATTCCACACACGGATAAAAAACGCAAACCCTGCTAATATGAGCAGGGCAAACACATACCAATGTTTTTTACGCAGCGCATCTGTAGGCATAGATAAACTCTTTATTGAGGAGTATCTACAGCAATATGTAACTCTTTTAATTGATAGTCATCAACAACACTAGGGCTGCCTACCATAGGCTCTTCTGCTTTTTGATTTTTTGGAAAGGCAACAACCGCACGAATATTTGCCTCATTACGCAGTAACATGACTAAGCGTTCAATACCAGGGGCAAATCCGCAGTGTGGTGGTGCACCAAATTCAAACGCGCGAATCATGTGGCCAAAACGAGCATCAACTTGTTCTTTAGTATATCCAGCTACGTCAAACACTTTATACATAATTTCTGGATCTTTATTGCGCACCGCACCAGAAGATAATTCTAAACCATTGGCAATAATGTCATATTGGTCTGCCAAGATATCTAAGGGATTCATAGAATCAAGTGCTTCCATGCCGCCTTGTGGCATAGAAAAGGGATTATGCGCAAAATCAATAGCCCCTTTTTCTCCTTTTGCATTCAATTTTTCCGCATTCCATTCATACATAGGAAAATCGACTATCCATGCCCAGGCAATGATATTGGGATCTTTCAAATTCATCATTGTTCCACACAAATCGCGTACCGCGCCTAAGGCTTTTGCTGAAACTTCCCAAGTATCGGCAGAAAAAAATAATATACTATTAGTACTCAGGGATAATTTTTGCTTAAGTGCTTCTAATTGCTCTTGGGTAAAAAATTTACTCACTCCCCCATCAAAGATTCCATCAACATATTTCATCCAGGCAAGACCTTTCGCATGCGCACGTTTGGCAACATCAGTAAAGCTGCCATCAATATCTTTTCTACTAAAACTATCCCCCCCAGGAACTACCAATACACGAACATACTCTGCTGTGTTAAACACACTAAAGGCAGTCTCTTTTGCCCAAGCAGAAATGTTTTGAATAGGTAAATCAAACCGAAGATCCGGACGGTCCGAACCATAGGTTTCCATACATTCTTTAAATGGAATACGAGGAAACGGTGTTTGTTTTACTTGTTTCCCCGCCAATTGTTCTGTTAACTCAACAAACAATGGCTCCATGAGGTCATGAAACTCTTTTGATGTTAAAAAGCTCGTTTCGCAATCGAGTTGATAAAATTCTCCTGGAGAACGATCTGCGCGAGGATCTTCGTCGCGCAAACAAGGTGCAATTTGATAATAACGATCAAAGCCCGCCACCATTAATAATTGTTTGTACTGTTGTGGCGCTTGTGGTAAGGCATAAAATTTTCCAGGATGCAACCGACTGGGTACAAGAAAATCTCGTGCTCCTTCTGGGGAACTCACCGTAAGAATAGGAGTTGCTATATCCAAAAAGTCGCGGGATTCCATGTATTGACGAATATGGCCAACCATCTTGTTCCGAAAGATAATATTTTCTTTTAATCGTTCGCGACGTAATTCTAAAAATCGATATTTTAAGCGCAATTCTTCATCTTCTTCTCCTTTATTGCTTTCAAAAATTTCAAAAGGCATGGGCTTTGCCGTACTCAAAATATGTAGCTCTTTTGCTTGCACTTCAATGGCTCCTGTTGCTAAATCAGGATTTATTGCTTTTTCATCGCGTAACACGACCGTCCCATGTATCTGCACAATATATTCATATTTTATTTTTTCTGCCTCTGCCATGCTCCCCATGATTTCTGGATTGCAAACAATCTGGGTAATGCCATAACGATCCCGTAAATCAATAAATAATAACCCTCCCAAATGACGGTGTTTATGCACCCAGCCGGCAAGCGTTACTTGTTTGCCAACAGCGTCTTTGGTTAACATGCCACAAGTGTGTGTTCGGTACATACAATAATACAAGAGTAAATATTGCCCTTATCCTAGCAAAATAGTATTGCTTTGACAAGGGAACGGTCTCGCGTCTATTGAAGCGTATCTTCTATATTATGAATTTCTTCCTTCATTGTTTTTTCTGTTTTTTGCAATTCTTGTTTTAAGTTGCTTAATACTTTCTTTTCTTCAATTGTAAGCATACGCTTATCATACGTCTTTTCTAAAAGAAAGATACTTTCTGCCACCATTTTTTGTACATGATCAAATGAATTAGAAAAATTATCATCGATCCTTGTCACTTTTTTATATAAATGTTTTTTAAATCGCAACATGCCATACCAAGATTTTAATAAAAGTAGGATAATACCAAAAGCACAAGCTATGACAAACAAAATAAATGATACAAAACTAATTGCGCGAGAACCAAAGGTTAAAAAAGGCGGCGTAACAACGATAATAGTAACTTCTTGCGACGGAGCACTTATTGCGCCTCTATCGTCAACGGTGACAATATTTACACGATATGTCCCTGCATCCAATCGTTTTGGCCAAATAACACGAAAATTTCCTAAGCTATTGCTCCTTTCTTCACTTGTCACGACCTTCCCACCCTCATTGGTCAAAGATACAACCAAATTGACAGAGGGTAGTGTTTCTCCGCTCAACAAAAGAATATCTCCTGTTTCAATTTTTTCTGGATAGGCGCTAATATGGGGAGCAGGAAGTGCCGTAATAATGACTTCTTCTGCAGCAGTCATCACATTTCCAGCAAGATCAAACGCGCGAACAATCACAGTTGATTTGCCTGGTGTTTGTGTGGGCAGACTATAGGGGTTGGATTCGATGTCTCTCAATTCAACTTTATAAAAATCTCCATTACCTATTTTAATCTCATAATGAGAAATTCCAGAAAGAAGATCTGGTGTGTTAAATAAGGCTATTGGACGTGGGTCTGTACTATCTTCAATTGCATGAGGAAAAGAAACCATAAAGGGTTCTGGAGGAGTGCTATCTATTTGTACACGAAAATGCTCAACAGGACCCCACCCTTTTGCGGTACGAAATTGTGCATGCAGATACCAAACACCATCAACAATATTCGATATGCTGGTTTCTGCGACATCAGCACTATGTACCACGCTCGGTGTGCTATTGGGGATATCGTTAAATAAGAGACGAACAGCGCTTACCTCTTTGGGAACATGCCAACGAACAATGAGATCGCGTTCTCGATACCACTGTGATTGATCTGGGTGTGTAGGAGAACTAAGGATAGGAATAATATTTTCTCCTGATTGTAAGCTGTTTTCTGAAACAACATTTGGTGTATTTGTTGTCTCTCCAGATGGTACGGAAGAATCACTCGTTGGTGTACTAATACGAAATGCAGCGGCTGAACTCCCAGAAATAATTTGTGTCCCAAGACCATCATTTGCCAACACAGAAGCTGAAGAAAATGACACCGTTGCCAATCCATCAGCCTTACCGATAAAGGTAATGCTGAATAATTTTCCACTTCTTCCTATAAATCCTGGGTTAAATGAAATACCTTCAAATTGAATTGTCCCTTCTGTATTTGAAAATGAGGGGGGTTGCACCCACAAACTCATAATAGAGCCTGATTGAGAAAGACTTTTTACTTGCAATACTTGTTTTGGAAAAAGAATAACACCAGAAACAGCGTTCGCCGATTGGTCTTCAGAAGAAAGATAGACATCTACCGTAAACACTTGCTCTGCTTCTTTTGTTGCCGAGGCTGGCGCAAAAAAGAAGTTCGCTGCATGCGACATCCTCGGGAACAAAAGCAAACATACCAAAATACCTATGCTACTTATTTTTTTGAACATACCACCACCAAGAAAATATAATGCCTCCAATAATACTGAGTATAGCAAATATTGTTGCAACAGGATAGAAAGAATAGCCATTTTTTGGATCAAAAGAAATACGGCGACTATTTCCTGCATAATCAATTGCTTCAATAAAAATTGTTTTATTAAGCGATTGATCTTCAAGAAGATACGGACTTGTTGCCGTAGTAAAGGAACCGAAATACCCTTCTCGTATTCTATATCCAGCAATGCCCGATTGTTTATCTTGGGAAGTAAATACGATAGTCATGGCACCATCAAAGAGATTTGGATGTTGTATAAGCATAGGAACAAAGGGTTCAGGAGCTACGGTATCATCAAAAAAAACAAAACTCCCCATTTCTTCCGTCTGTGTCATGTTGGCTTCTTGAATATGAAAAATAATCGATCCGGGTATTACAGCGGCAGCGCTGCCCTCACCATCATTTTTTAATGCTCGAATACCCGTACTTTCTAACAAGAAAGTCCCTTCTTTTTTTGCAATAAATCTGATCGTAAGTAAAAATTGTTTTTGTTGCGTAATCCCCCCTGGAGTTATTCCAGAAAAATGAACCATGCCTGGTTTTTTTTCTTCGGGAGATTCTATCCAAAAAACAATCCCTGAGCCAGCAGTTTGCATTTCTTTTAAAGAAACAACAGTGGGATCAAATTGTATATCAGCTTCGATAGCATTAATTGGTTCATCAGCAACGTTGACAAAAAAATGTGCCTCAACTGTTTCTCCTATAGACACTAACTGCTTGGGACTTTCCCAAAAAAAAGTAGCCTGCGCAAAAACACCTACAGGCAAAGCGCTGATACACAAACAGAATAGAGATACGATATATCGTAATTTCATGTTACCCTGTCCAATAAAATGCCATACGGCTAAAATCTACAAGATCAATTTTGCCATCATTATTCAAATCAATCGATTTAGGTGGGTTGGGACGATGGTACCAATACGCAAGAATAGAAAAATCAATAATATTTACAGCTCCATCACCACTTATATCACCTTGAGTTATATATTCATTGGGTAAAACAATTGTCTCATTACCAACCACAAAACGCAGACGACGACTAAATGAACTTGCTTCAGTTCCAGAAATTGATTTCGCTTTCGTATGATGTTCGCCAAATGCCAATACAGAGGTATCTAACTGATAAAGATATATCCCTTTTTCATCGGTTGTTGTTTTTAAAAATAATTCTGGGTCTGAATGAACACTAATAGTAATCTCTGAGTGAGGAACACTTTGTCCAAATATTTGTAATGTTTCCCCACGCTGTATGCCCGTTTTATTCAAAGAAATCGTTGGTGCTAAAAAAATACCACCCACTTTTGTTGTTGCCCCAGAGGTAATATAGACAGAAAAACTAAACAAGTCGGATCGAACCTGTTGCGCATCTTCTGCATAGAGAGAAAAGGTATAATTGCCTGTTGGCAGCGCTTGTAATGAAATATCAAAACGACTATCCGGTCCTGCAATCGTCGAAACAACTCGCCGACCATCTTGTAATAAGATTACCTTACTTAAAGGATATGCTCGCCCGGTAAATACTACTCGTGTTGCAAACAATCCACTATCAGATCCTCCCCCACCTCCACCGCCGCCTCCGCCACCAATCACCGCGCCATTGCAAGCCGTCGTATTAAATGTACAAGCGGCGGTACAGGATAAATTTCCGCCCCCAGCAAATCCTCGTGAGACGCAACTTTCACCTGCAAGATCAATTCCATCACACTGTTCAGGATTAACAATATTCCCGTCTCCACAACCAGGAACGGTAGCAGAAATATCCACAACCACAGCCGAAACAAAAAATGGATAGCATAGTATATAGCCCGTAAATAGAAAAAGACATGCTCGAGAAAAAAAGGAAACTATTTTTTTATTTTTGACTGAGGGACAGTCATTGTTGCTTTTGCAATAATCCATGCATTATATTTTTTAATTCCTATTCTTGCAAAACCTCCAATGAATAAAACAAGAGATACAATAATCAGAAGTAATTGCCAGGGAATAACAAAAAAGTGAAAGGTTTGCTCTACCTTAGTATTTGATTCTCCCCAAACAAGGTGTAGGTGGGCGCTATACCAGCCAAAATGAAATTCTTTCCACTGTTGTTTCACCGAAGAAAAAAATCCTTCTGTCTGTATTGGCTCTCCCCAAATGGTTTCAAATTTACGAATACTCCCTGGGAGCACACTGCCTTCATTTTTATTTCCTGCAAGTGTTTTTGTTGCTAATCGAAACGTATTTTTTATAGTAATGTCGCCAAGCGGAACAATGCGATCTCCCCCTGCATTATTAACCCGATAGCTAAAGGTAATCGGAATACCAGTAAAAAAGCGTTGTTGATTTTTTGTCCCAAAATCTAATATCCCCGCAGCTTCTTCTACTGTTCCAGAGACCCGCAATAACACCAGAACGCCAATTTTTCCTCCAATAGAAACTTCTCCGCCTCCCCCTGTTTGTTCTGGAGGAGTACTCCCCCAAAAAATAGCAGCAAAATACCCACCTGGTTCTGTTCCTTCTGGAATAGTTATGGTAAAAGGAATTTTTTCTCTTTGAGAAGGAAATAGGGTAATACTTTGCTGTGTCTGCATCCAAGTCGCTAAGCCATTGGTTGCTCCAATAAAATAGGGCGTGCCAGAATCTCCAGCAGGTTCAAAATTTTCAAAAGAGGAAAAAAATGTTCTGGTATCTTGCTGTTCATTAAAAACCTCTATTTCACCATACACTGTAGTTCCCGGATCTCCAGTTATTTCTAATTTAGCTGGTGAAACGGTTAACGCAAACGCAGTGTTCGGAACACCAAACACTGCGAAAGAAAGACATACCATCATCACTCCTATCAGAACTGCTCTTCTATACATATACATCTCATCAATGCTGACTAAAGATACCTATTAGAAGTTTGCTGTGGCGACGTAGGTAAGGGTTGCGGTGTAGGCACCAGCTTCTGTATTTGCGGTAATGTTAGCAAGATAAATCACAGAATACGTGGTGTTTGCAGAAGCAGTATTAGAAGATGCAACTGGACCAGGAAAAGCAGCAGAATCAAACGCGTATCCAGCATCAGCATAAGGTGCTTCAACATCACCGTCTCCACCAGCGGCTGTCATACGCAAACCAAACTGTTCAGTGCCTTCTGCAGAAGCGGTGTTTACCGCCCCAATTGCATCAATGGTATTTCCCCCACTCGTAAGTGTTGACCCGTTTAAGGTCATGGTATAGCCATTTGCCGCATTCGTTCCAACTACAAGGGTATGGGCAGTGGTTGCATCATCAGCTCCCGTACCATCTCCATTTGCAAATCGATCGTTTGAAGCAGAAAGTGTCCCAAACCCAACGGTATTGTCTGAAATACTAAATGTGAGTGATTGAGCAACCGTTGCACTTAATGATACTTGGTCATCGGTTAATATATTAACCGTAATACTCCCAGTATCTCCAAATGTTCCAGAAATTGTAATTTCTTTAGACCCATCAGTACTCGGGTTGATGGAATTTGCACTACTATACGTAATTACTACTATACTTCCACCTGCAATCGCAGCAGTTCCCACCCCATCGTCTGGAGCGGTAAGGGTCAATACTCTATTTTCTACCCCAGAAAATACCGCTTTCCAATCATTATTATTATCACCAGCAGCTAATGTTTCTACATTATCTTCCCCTTCTAATCCACCATGCGTCAAACTAAGTGTGTTGATATCTTTACCCGTAAAATCAAAATCAGCTGGAAAGGTAATAATAATCGTATCTGTCGCTTCATTCGCCCCTGTTGGGGTAGTAAAACGAATGACATGACTTGAAGCCGCATCTACTTTTGATGAAGACATAGTGTCAGAAACGAGTGTTAATGCAGCTGCATGCGCACTACTCCACGGTGTAAATAATAAAGCAAGCATGCTGATACTGAGTCCGATACTTAAAAATGATTTTCCCCATCCTTGCTTTAGGATATCCATATAATAAAACGATAGTTAGTAACATGATTTAATATATACTGTCTCTACGTCTGAGAGTATAGCACAGATAGAACAATGCGTATACTGTTGATACTCAAAATGTTGCTGTTATCGTATACGTAAACACCGCACTATAACTACCGGCCTCTGTGTCAGCGGCAATGTTGGCTAGATAACGCACCCCAAATACACTCGTTGATTCATCACCATCACCAATAGCAACAACATCTGGAAAGTTTCCGCTATCTAAGGCCCAGTTCCCTGCGCTATAGGGAGCACTCACGACACCAGTACCAGAATTGGTAATTAATCGCATGCCAAACTGCTCCGTGCCCGGACTTGAATCAAGAGCAACACCACCAATTGCCGTAATCGTGGCATCCCCACAACTAGCACAGGTAAGTGTTGTCCCCTGTACGGTAATCGTATAACCACTCGACGCATTGGTTGCGGCTGATATGGTATGCGCATCAACAACATCCAAATTTGTTCCACTTCCAGAACCGGTTGCATACCGCCCTTCACCAGAAGAAATAGTTCCAAAACCAAGGGTATTATCAGAAAGAGAAAAAGTCAGTGTTTGCGCTCCCCCACCACCATCATCAAACACCGTCATCTCGGGGATAACACTGTAGGTATCAATGACATCCCCACCACTTTCAACCACTCGAAAACAATAGGTTGTTCCACCAGGTGCTCCATTATCAATGAGTGAAAAATCCCATTTTCCATCTTGTCCGGAGGGAATCACAGCAACCGAGTTGGTAAAGTTATTTGCTTCTTCATAATCTTGATTCACAATCGTATGCCCACCATGCGTAGGATCATTCGCATTGGCAACAAGACTATCACCATCAGCCGGGCTATTGGCGGTATTATATGCAATATCGGTTACCCCTGTCACATCTGTATAGGTTTCACCCGCAAAGGCCGTATCACACGTCCCACTTTTCTCAGCAAATTGCAGTTTTAAATTTTCTCCACTCAAAGGTGTTTGACCAACATTATGAAGGAGTATGCGC